>NZ_JBEPPA010000017.1:0-65808 GCF_040547075.1 Arthrobacter sp. UYCu512 | reverse complement strand
ATGAAGACCTCCGTTTGTGGAACTGGACTCTAGACAAGCCCCACTCCACCCGGAGGTCTTCTTTTTGTCACCTATCCACGCCGCCTGTCACCAACCTCCGTGGCTAATACAGCTAGCCAGTCCCCGAAGTGGCCGTTGAGGTCCGCCCGTGAGTTGAGGTCCAGCTCCGATACGAAGCGCTGCCCGCAGTTTTGAGTCAGGGGACCGGAATGAGTAAGGGCGCGCAGCGATCGCGATTCCGCGCGACCTCCTCCGACCTACACATGTGACAGTAAATGAAGGATATGTGCGGCGGATGCGCTAGTCGCACCCCTCTGAAGGACCCTTTAACCGGTTATGGCTTCGTCGGCCGAACGAACCAATTGGGGTTCGGCCGGGATACCTGATTGTAATCTGCTGGCGCTACCCCGCCTGTGATAATTTTCGGGAAACCCTTGTCAGGAGTTAGTTTGTTAGCTTTACTTACTTCCATGACATCCATTGGTATGCGTGACGACTCCCTCCAGGGGCGGCCGACGACCTCGGGTGGCTTTCCTCTTGGGCGAACTCTTCGCCCCCGGTCGAAGGTGCTCCCCGAGCATGCGCGCGGTCACAACCGCGCCCTCGTGCTGCAGACCCTGTACGGCCTTGGAAGTCAGAGCCGCGCGGATGTCGCTCGCGTCACGGGTCTTACCCGCGTGACCGTGTCGGATCTCGTGGCGGAACTCATCGACGAAGGGCTTGTTATCGAGCTCGGTCAGAGAACGGGTGTTCGGCCGGGCAAGCCTGCTACTCTGCTCGACATCAACCGCGGGGGCTTCCAGATCGTCGGAATCGACCTGAGCGATAATCGGGTGTTCCGTGGAGCGATGCTCGACCTCGACGGAAAGATTCTCAGCCGCGCGGAGATCGCTCTTGAGAACAGCACTGGCGCGGAAGCCACGGCCAAAGCCGTCGCCCTCGCGGAGCTGCTCATCACGCAGGCCACGGCCACCGTTATCGGTATTGGTGTCGGGTCGCCGGGCATCGTGGACCTCGAAGGAGTGGTCTTGAGTGCTCCCAACCTCGGCTGGGAGAACGAACGATTGCGCGCCAAACTTTCGGCGAGCTGCGGCCTTCCGGTCGTCGTGTCGAACGACGCGAACGTGGCTGTTTTCGCCGAGCACAGCTTCGGAGAAGCTAAGAGCGACATCATGCTGATCAGAATTGGCCACGGCCTGGGCTCGGGGATTCTCCTCGGCGGGAGGCTGCTCTTCGGCAGTCGCTTCGCCGCCGGCGAGATCGGCCACGTGGTCTTTGGCTCCGGCGGCGACGAGTGCGTCTGCGGTAAGCGGGGCTGCTTGGAGACATGGTTGGCGGTGCCGCGCATCGAGGCTCGGCTGGCGACAGCGAGCACCGAAGCTGAAAGGGCAGGCTTTCTCTGGGAGGCTGGCGAGCGTCTCGGCGCGGCTCTCGCGCCCGTTGTGGGGGCGCTCAATCTCGCGGAGGTCGTACTCAGCGGCCCCCGCCACCTCCTTGAGGGTCCGCTTTTCAACGCGACACTGGAGACCCTGCATAGACGCACGATGTCCGATTTCGACAGCAGCCTTACCGTTCGTATGACCACCCTCGGAGAAGACATTGTCATGCGCGGCGCAGCCGTGCTGGTGCTCTCCCGGGAGCTTGGAGTCTCGTGAGCATGACGCCCAGTCGATCGCAAGTACCAGCTTCACCAAGCGTGGCAGTGCCACGGGAGAAGGGAACACAAATGAGAAAAACGTATGGGGTGATTGCGGCAATTGCCGCGACCGCGCTTGCTCTTACCGGCTGCGGTGCAAGCCAGCCGACGTCGGGGACCAGCACCGACACACTCACTATGAGCAATAGTGGTGACATCACGAGTTGGGACCCGAGTGCCATGAAGGAGGGTTCGATCATCCAGTATGCGGAGGCTATGTATGACCCGCTGCTCAAAAAGTCGGCCGACGGGAGCATCGAGGGCAACCTCGCTACGAAGTGGTCGTACAACAGCGACCTGACGGAGCTCACGCTTACCCTGCGTGACGGCATCAAATTTGCCGACGGTACCGCGTTCGACGCGGACGCGGTTAAAGCTAACCTAGAGGACCGAAAGAAGGGCGCAGGCAGTGCCTCGGAGACGGCAAAAGCTATCAGCAAAGTCGATACCCTGAGTCCCACAGAGGTGAAAATAGATCTGGCGGCTCCGGCCCCCGGGCTTCTCGCAGCTCTCGCCACCTACGCCGGTTTTATGGCGAGCCCGAAGGCCATTGCTGCCGGGACGATCGGCAAGACTCCTGTTGGCAGCGGGCCCTACACCCTCGACACAAAGACCGTCGCGGGCACCAGCTATGTGTTCAATAAGAAGCCGGAATACTGGGATAAAGACTCGTACCCATTCAGCACTGTGGTCATCAAGCCGATGCCGGACTTCACCGCCGCGTACAACGCGCTCTCCACAGGTCAGACAGAGTTCATGTACGCGACAGCGGACATGGCCGACCAGGCGAAGGCGGCCGGACTGACCGTTCAGACTGTGCCGGGCGAATGGCAGGGAATCATCCTGCAGGACCGTGCGGGCACACTAGTGCCCGCACTCAAGGATGAGCGTGTGCGCCAGGCAATCAACATCGCGCTCGACAGGAAGGCGATCCTCGACGGATTCTTCCACGGCTACGGTCAGGTCTCGACCCAGACGTTCAACCCGGCCAGTCAAGCCTGGGTGTCGGAATTGAACGACAAGTACCCGTATGACGTTGCCAAGGCGAAGAAGTTGCTCGCCGATGCCGGGTATGCAGACGGCTTCACACTTCCGGTGGTTTACTCGAGCGGTTTCCAGGAACCGCTCATCCCAATCCTTCAGCAGTACCTTGCTGCGGTGGGAATCACGCTGAAGCCGGTGCTCGCCGGGAGCTTCGCAAATGGCGGCCTGAAGGTCTATAACGACTCAGCGGCATATATCTTGTCGTTCTCGACCAACATTCCGGCTTGGACAGATGTGCTTAACAAACTCACGCCCACCTCGCTCTGGAACGGCCTCGGGTACTCGGATCCGACGGTGCAAAAGTACCTGGATGAGATTCCGAAGGCTCAGGGTGATGGGCAAGCGAAGCTTTACCAGGAACTGAACACGTACATCGTGGACAAAGCGTGGTTCGCACCGATCGCTACGCTTCAGAACGTGTACATATCTAGTTCGAAGATCAAAGTGACCATGGAGCAGGCCCAGCTTGTTCCTAGTCTCCGGTTCTTCGCTCCGGCCGGCAAGTAGTACATCACCCGTCGCGGTGGCCGGGGAGACCCGGCCACCCCTTGTCATGATTTTTCGAAGGAGCTGCAATGCTGCTCTTCATCCTCCGGCGCCTCCTCGCGGGCCTCTTGCTTGCTTTCGTCGTCGTCACCGGAATGTTCTTCTTTCTCACCCTTACCGGAACAGATCCCGCACGGGGATCGCTCGGTATGTACGCGACGGTCGCCCAGGTGGAGGCTAAGCGCCACGAACTCGGGCTCGATCGCCCGGTCTTTGGGCAGTACTTCGACTGGCTGGGAAACGCGCTCACAGGCAGCCTTGGCACATCTTCAGCGCAGAACGTTTCGGTGAGTGAACTCATTCTTACCCGCCTGCCCGTTACCGTCTCACTCGCCGTCGGAGCGGTGCTCATCGCTGCCCTACTCGGCATGATGCTGGGCGTCTTTGCCGCTGTACGCCCCGGACGCATAGACAGGGCGTTGCAGATAGTGATGGTCCTCGGGTTCGCCCTTCCCAATTTCTGGGTGGCTTTGATCCTCGCTCAGGTCTTTGCGGTGCAGTTGCGGTGGTTTCCGGCCACAGGATACACACCATTCCTTGATTCGCCGCTCGGTTGGATAGGCAGCATCACCCTGCCGATCGTTGCCCTCTCCATAGGCTCGATTGCCGCGATCGCTCAGCAGATCCGCAATTCTGTCATCTCGGTCTACGAACAGGACTACATCCGTACCCTCCGCAGCCGCGGACTGCCGTCGCGCAACATTCTGCTCACCCACGTGCTGCGCAACGCTTCGCCTCCCGCGCTCACGATGCTCTCGCTGCAGTTCATCGCTGCGCTGAGCGGCGCGGCGATCGTCGAGCGCGTGTTCGGGCTCCAGGGTATAGGCGCAGTCGCAATTACGGCATCAGGGAGCGGCGACATCCAGGTCATCATGGGCCTGCTCTTGTTCACCGTGATCGTCGTCGTCGCAGTCAACTTCGTCGTGGATGTGCTCTACGGCGCCCTCAACCCGAAGGTGCGGATCGCATGAGCCAAGTTACCCTCGTTCCGGCTGCGGCCGGACAGACCTTCCGCAGGACGAAGAGATTCTTGCGCAATCCGCTCGGTGTCGCGGCGGCGATGATCCTACTCATTATCGTGTTGGTGAGCGTGCTCGCGCCCTGGATCTCACCGCGCGACCCGAACCTCATCTCACTCGGAGAAACGCTGCTCGGCCCCAGCCCCGCGCATCCGCTCGGCACCGACGCCAGCGGACGTGACGTGCTCAGCCGCCTGTTCTGGGGCGGCCAGGTGAGTCTCCAAGCTGGCCTCATCATGACCGTGACGACCATCGTTTGCGGCGTACCGACTGGATTGCTCGCCGGTTATTTCTCGAAATGGTTCGACGGCGTGGCCAGCTGGGCCTCCAACCTGCTGATGTCGCTTCCGCAGATCCTCATTCTCTTGATGATTGTCACCTCGCTAGGCACCGGGCTCTGGCCTACAATGATCGCGCTCGGCATCCTTTGTTCCCCCGACCTGTTCCGGGTCACTCGGAGCGTTGTGATCGGCGTGCGCGGTGAGCTGTTCATCGATGCAGCGAAAGTCTCCGGGCTCGGTAACGCCAGGATTATCTTCCGGCACGTGCTATCCGTCGTGCTCGGTCCGGTGCTCATTCGCTCTTCCTTCATCTTCGGGCTCGCCATCATCGTTCAGTCCGGCCTGGAGTTCCTCGGCATCGGCGGCTCAGACCGACCGAGCTGGGGCGGCATGCTCAGCTCCGCGTTCACTACGATCTTCCGTGCGCCGCAGCTCATCTACCCGCCGGGAATCGCAATCGGGTTTACGGTGATGTCCCTCGTCATCCTCGGTGGCGCGTTTGCCGATACCCTGGGTTCGCAGCGGCCGATGAGGGCCGCTCGCCCGAAGGCCGGCGATCGGCCGGTCCCGGAGCCCGCGGTCGCGGTGAACACCCGGCGTGACTCAGCGCCGATTACACCGGTCGATGCGCTGCTTAGAGTGGAAAACCTGCGGATCGCCTACCCCCGGCATGACGCGTCGGACTCCGTGGTCGTCAAGGGTATCTCTTTGTATGTGAACAAGGGCGAGGTGGTGGGGCTCGTCGGCGAGTCCGGCTCGGGCAAGTCGCAAACGTCGTTCGGAGTGCTTGGCCTATTGCCGCCGGAGTCTCTGGTGAGCGCGGACCTGATCTCCCTCAACGGCCAGAATCTGCTCGGACTGCCGGAGAGCGAGTTGCAGAGGGTGCGCGGCACTCGAATGGCTTACGTGCCCCAGGAACCGATGTCGAACCTGGACCCATCGTTCACCGTGGCGGTACAGCTCGTGAAACCCATGCGCCACAAGCTCGGGATATCTAGGGCAGAGGCAACTGCTCGCGCCCATGCGCTCCTCGAACGGGTCGGCATCCCCGACCCTGCGCGCACTATGGCCTCCTACCCGCACCAACTGAGCGGTGGAATGGCGCAGCGCGTGCTCATCGCCGGCGCGGTATCCTGCGATCCGGAGCTGCTCATCGCGGACGAACCGACGACGGCTCTGGATGTTACGGTGCAAGCCGACGTTCTCAACCTACTGCGTGATCTGCAGCGGGAACGCAACATGGGAATGATCCTTGTCACTCACAACTTTGGTGTCGTTGCCGACATCTGCGATCGCGTCGCGGTGATGCGCGATGGCGTCATCGTAGAGCAACAGGACGCAACTAAACTCTTCGGCGCTCCGAAGCACGAATACACGAAAATGCTGCTGGCTGCGACGCTAGAGGGCGCGGAGCCACGCAAGAGCAGATCTAAAACGGAGGCCGCCAGATGAGCGTCGAGCGCCAGGACCCCGAGTGGGCAGAACACCAGGGCGCCCCGCCGCTGCTTGAAGTGAACGATCTCAACGTCACCTATCGCGGGAGAGGTTTCCGAGGCAGGAGCTTCCACGCCCTGAAAGATGTATCGATCCAGGTCAGGCGGGGCGAAACGATCGGCCTTGTGGGCGAATCAGGGTCGGGCAAGACGACCCTAGGCAGGGCGGTCCTTGGGCTCGTTCCGGTGACCAGCGGTAGCGTCGTGTTCGAGGGCGAGGAAATCTCACACGTAGGTGGTCGCCGGCGTCGGCAATTGAGCCGGGACATACAAGTGGTCTTTCAAGATCCGTACTCCTCGCTCAACCCGGCCATGACTATCGAGTCCATCCTCGCCGAGCCGCTCACCGTGCGCGGCTACAGCGGAACGGATGCCCGGGCGAGGGTGGCCGAGCTTCTCGACCATGTGCACCTGCCGGCTGACGCTGCGCAGCGGTATCCGCGAGAGTTCTCCGGTGGACAACGACAGCGCGTGGCCATCGCTCGAGCACTCGCCCTCGCCCCGAAACTCATCGTCTGTGATGAGCCGGTGAGCGCCCTCGACCTTTCTACCCAGGCGCGCATCCTCGACCTGTTCATCGACATCCAGGAGCAGACCGGGGTCGCTTATCTCTTTATCTCACACGACCTATCTGTGGTCAGGTACATAGCCCATCGGGTGGCGGTGATGCTGAGCGGAGAGATCATCGAGACCGGCGACGGTGACGTCGTCACGACGAACCCCACAGAGCCATACACGCAGAGACTGTTGCTCGCATCGCCGGTGCCGGACCCGGTGGGTCAGGCTAAACGCCGGGACCTCTACATGAGCCTTGGTCAACCACAAAAATGAAAGACAAAAAACTATGCAATTTGGCTTCAGTTCCTTCACCTTCCGCCAATGCATGCGCGACGGGAGGATGTCCCTCCTCGACGTGATGGACTGGATCAGCGCGACCGACGCCACCCACATGGAGATTGCGACGGTGTCCCTTACCGGTCAGATGTCCGACGAATCGACCCTCGACTCCGACCCCGAGCTCATTCAAGGCATTAAGTCGAAGGCCGCAGACACCGGGCTCGTGCTCTCCAACCTTGTGGCGCCGGCCAACTTCCTCACCAACACGGTGGAGGAATACAAACTAAACATGGAGCGCACCAAGCGTCATATTCTCACCGCGGACGAGCTCGGCATACGACTGTTCCGTCACGACGTCGCTACCTGGGCGACGCCCGGGAGGGACATTGTCGAGTTTGCATCACTGCTCCCGAGGGTCGTCGAGGCCTGCCAAGAAATCGCGCAGTTCGGAGCCCAATATGGCATCACTACGAGCGTTGAGAACCATGGATTGTTCATGAACGCGAGCGAGCGCGTGCGGCGTCTGATCTACCTTGTGGACGAACCGAACTTCAGGACCACAGTAGATGTTGGCAACTTCCTTGTCGTGGACGAGGACGCGTCGACCGCTGTCGCGAGGAACGCTCCCTACGCGTCAATCTTCCATCTTAAGGACTTCTACGTCCGACACCAGTATCCGGGGGAGGGCTGGATACACACCGATGGGGGTGCGTACCTGCTCGGCGCCATCGTCGGCTACGGCGACCTTGACATGCGCTCGATAGTGCGAAACATCGTCGCATCGGGCTACGACGGATTTATATCACTCGAATTCGAGGGAATCGAAGACTGCCTCTTGGCGGCCACCACCGGCCTGGCCAATATGCAGCGACTGTTTGCGGAGGTATGAGGGAATTATGAGTCGTATCGGTATCGGCGTGATCGGCGCCGGAAGTATTTCAGCGATGCACCTGCAGTCTTACGCCGCGAACCCCGATGTGGAGCTCGTCGCGATTTACGACCTGAATCTCGCTAGAGCGCAGCACCAGGCCGCGAAATTCGGTGTCGCCAACGCGTACGCGACACTCGAGGAACTGCTCGCAGACTCCGCAGTGCATGCCGTGAGCATCTGCACCTGGAATAACAGCCACGCAGAACTGGCGATCGCGGCCCTAGAAGCCGGCAAGAACGTGTTGGTGGAGAAGCCGCTCTCCAAAACTGTGGCCGAGGCCGAGATGCTGGCGGCCGCCGTCAGCCGAACCGGCAAACTACTGCAGGTGGGATTCGTGCGTCGGTTCTCGTCCAATGCCAAGCTGCTGAGGCAGTTTATCGATGCCGGCGATCTAGGCGAAATATACTACGCGAAGGCCTCCAACATTCGCCGGATTGGCAACCCGGGCGGTTGGTTCGCCGATGGGGAGCGAGCGGGCGGTGGTCCGCTGATCGACATCGGTGTGCACGTGCTCGACCTTTGCTGGTTCATGATGGGTTCGCCTAAGCCCGTGACCGTGAGCGGCAACACTTACCACCGGCTCGGGAACAGGGCCAACATTACGAACCTCGAGCGTTACAAGGTGTCGGACTACGATCCAGACAAGAACGATGTAGAAGACCTCGCGAACGCCCTCATCCGCTTCGAAAATGGAGCATCCCTCTACCTCGAGACGAGTTATTCGCTCCACGCGCTCGAGGACGAGCTGCTAGTCGGCGTGTACGGTGAGAAAGGAGGTGCCGAGCTCGAGCCGAGCCTCAGATTCACTCTCGAGAGCCACGACACCGTGATAAATGTCGTGCCCCAGGTAGACCTGCTGACCTTCAATTTCGACGAAGGTTTCCAGAACGAGATCAACCACTTCGTGAGCCTATGCCGCGGCGAGGCCGAAGAAATCGCGCCCGTCTCCCAAGGAGTTGAGATCATGCGGATGTTGTCTGCCATCTACGAGTCAGCGGCGCTCGGGCGCGAGGTGGCCCTGTGAGGATCGGAATCGATATAGGCGGTACGAAAACCGCAGCAGTCGTGCTGGATGACAGCGGCGAGATCGCAGGCCACCTGCTGTTGCCGACCGGGTACGGCGAAGCAGAGGTGGTGGCCACAGCGCTGGCCGCCGTCAAGGAACTCACCCGAATTAGCGGCCTCGCACCCGCCCAGTTCGAGTCGATCGGCGTAGGCATCCCCGGGGCCGTCGATGCGGCCTCCGGTAGGGTTTCTCACGCCGTGAACCTCGGCCTGCACGGCCTCGAGCTCGGCGGCCGGCTCTCTAGCGTCCTCGGCACACCTGTGCATGTAGAGAACGACGTGAACGCCACGGCGCTAGCCGCGTTCCATCTCGTTGGTACCCCCTCCAGCCAATCGATGGCCTACTTGAACCTGGGCACGGGGCTCGCAGCCGGCCTCATTTTGAACGGCGAACTCTGGCGTGGATCGCGCGGTACAGCGGGTGAGCTGGGGCACATTCCCGTTGACCCTAACGGCCCGCTGTGCACCTGCGGGCAGCATGGCTGCCTCGAAGTGATGGCCTCGGGCTCAGCCGTAGCGCGCCAGTGGCCCACAGACCACCCGCGTCCTGTCCAAGCGCTGTTTGAGGCTGCGGAGGAGGGCAACGAGATGGCCATCTCGTTGAAGGCCAAGTTAGCCGAGAACATCGCCTTGGCCGTTCGCGTCCTGGTTCTTACCGTCGACGTCGACACTGTCGTGATTGGAGGCGGTCTCAGCTCGATGGGAACTCCGCTGCTGCGGTCGGTACAGGCTGTGTTCTCCCGTTGGGCCGATGCCTCTGCATTCGTCGCCTTCCTCAATCTCGAAACCCGCGTTCGATTGCTGCCGGATGACTTCCCGGCCGCCGCGGTCGGGGCCGCGCTTATCGGCTTAGCAGCTCAGGCCGTCTGAGGCCCCGTCTTTTAGTCAACTACCGAAAGTGAACACTATGAAAATCGGTTTCAGCTCCTTCAGCTTCAGCGACAAGATGCTGACAGGCAAGATGTCCATCGTCGACGTTATTGAATGGATAGGCCGAAGCGACGGGGAACACCTTGAGCTCGCTACCGTCTCCTTCTCACCCAAGGGCACTGACACAGTCTGGAGCTTCGGCGACGATCCTGACCTTATCGAGGCGATCAGGTCTTCGGCCGCGACGAACGGCGTCGAACTCTCCGGTATGTGTATCCCGGCGGACTTTATCGGTGAACCCGATGATCGTGCTGCCCAGATAGAACGGGTGAAAGACCATATTCGGCTGAGCGACAGCCTAGGCATCCGCTATTTCCGTCACGACGTGACGCAGTGGGCTCGGAAGATTAGGGATGTCTCAGATTTCGAGGAGAATTTTGCAACCATCGTTGACGCCTCCGCCGAGATCGCACGTTTCGCTGCGAAGTATGGCATCCAAACAAGTGTTGAGAACCACGGCTTCTATATGAACGGCAGCGAACACGTGCGCCGGCTCATAGCCGCCGTAAATGAACCGAACTTCAAGACGACTCTGGACGTCGGTAACTTCCTCTGTGTCGACGAAGATCCGCTCATCGCCACTAAAGCTAACCTGCCCCAAGCATCCTTCGTACACCTCAAGGATTTCTATATCAGGCCGCACGGCTCCTACCCGGGCGAGGGCTGGCTGACGACGACCGGCGGAAGCTATCTGCTCGGGTCTATCGTTGGCTTCGGCGACATGGACACACGGGGCATCCTTTCGACTGTCGTCGCAGGAGGATATGACGGGTACATCTCGATCGAGTTTGAGGGCAACGAGGATTGCCTTTTCGCTTGCGAGACCGGCCTTACCAATGTCAAACGCATCCTAGAAGAGCTGCGCTAGGCCCCATCATGACGATAGGGATTGGAGTAGTGGGTTGCGGCAACGTGAGCGCGAAGTACCTGGCGACCATCGCCGGTGCTCCGGGTGTGGAGCTCGTAGCCTGCACAGATCGTGATGGTGAGCGCGCTAGGTCGGTCGGTACGCAGTTCGGAATCCCGTTAGTTCTTGCATCACTCGAGGAGCTACTCGCGCTTCCAGCGGTCGATATGGTCCTCAACCTCACCGCGCCCATGGCCCACGCAGAGGTCTCGCTGGCCGCTATCGCCTCCGGCAAACACGTGTACAGCGAGAAGCCGCTCGCGACAACGCTCACGGATGGCGTACGAATTATCGAGGCCGCAGGTCGTGCCGGAGTCCGGGTGGGCTGCGCCCCAGACACCTTCCTCGGCGACGGGATCCAAGCGATGGCCAAGCTGATCACCGATGGGGCCATCGGGCAGCCGCTTTCGGCCATCAGCATTCTCGTCACAACCGGACCTGAACACTTCCACCCGTCGCCCGAGTTTCTCTACCACGAGGGAGCCGGCCCGTTGTTCGACATCGGGCCGTACCTCGTGACCGCGCTCACCTTCTTACTTGGACCTGTGCGGGCGGTGACCGCAATGGCAGCGACTCCGGTCGAGACACGCACAGTGAGGGTAGGCAGCCGAGCGGGGGAGACCTTTCCCTCGGCGGTTCCCACCTTCATCTCGTGCGTGCTGGAGTTTGCCAGCGGAGCGGTCGCGACTCTGCTGCAGAGCTGGGATGTCGTAGGCACGACAGCCCCGCGACTTGAGCTCCATGGCACAGCCGGCAGTATCGTCGGGCCGAGTCCGGACAGTTGGTGCGGACCCCTGCGGCTCATGCGCGCGGGCGACGAAGAATTCGTTGAAGTGATGCCCGAGATCCAAATAGGCTCTCGGCTCGGCGTCGGCGTGCTCGAAATGGTTTCTGCGCTTGAGGCTGGTAGCGGCCCTGCAGCATCTGGCGAACGGGGCCTGCACACTCTCAGGGTTCTTCAAGGGATTCTGAGTTCGGCCGCCTCCAGGCAACGGGTGCGTCTCGATGATGAGTGAGTTCCAACGCGGCTTGTTGCACAGCGGGACCGCCTCCTAATTTGCTTAAATCCATGACCTGTCCCAGGGATTGGTTACCCGAAATGGGTTGAGCTATTGGCTCTCGCTGAGAGGATTTCAACCATGCCAAGACCCTA
The DNA here is from genome assembly GCF_040547075.1 of Arthrobacter sp. UYCu512. Classification (NCBI taxonomy): domain Bacteria; kingdom Bacillati; phylum Actinomycetota; class Actinomycetes; order Micrococcales; family Micrococcaceae; genus Arthrobacter; species Arthrobacter sp. UYCu512. The sequence goes on along the minus strand of NZ_JBEPPA010000017.1, from coordinate 53,906 downwards.
TCCACCGGAATTCCGCGCACGGGCAGTCGCCCTGTTCCGGGCCGGCAAACCCATCAGCCGCGTGGCCGCCGGTGCCGGGTTCCTCGCGAAGGTCTTTCGTCGGCTGCTGGGCGTGAGAGCAGTCCCGGTTGCTACAAGTACCGGAAGCGGCCGATGTCACCGACCAGGATGCGCAGGCAGTGGCTGACCGGGCTCATTAGGGAAGTCCATACCGCCAGCCGGGGCACCTACGGGTCCTGACCGGAGCCATACCGAACTGACGCGTGCCTGGACGTGCGCGTCAGCGAGCATCTGGTTGGGGAGCTGATGAGCCTGGCTGGAATCGCCGGCCTTCCCGGGCCGGCCAAGGTCAAACGCTTGTGGGGCGTCGCCACCAGCGATGCAAGTGATATTGTTTCGAAGATCATCTACTACGCCTTGGTGCTTCGTCCTTCAATTCGCGCTCGGGGTTTTTGGTCCGAACCCGGTCGCCACCCTGTTGGCAGCCATCATCGCGCTCTGCCCAAGGTCGTTGTGGCCATCATCATCGTGGTGATCAGTGCGGCGATTGCCGCCGCCGTAAAGACCCTCATCCAGGGATCCCTTGGCGGGCTATCCTACGGCAAAACCCTGGCGGATATCGCCAGCATTGTCATTCTGGGCATTGGCATCATTGCGGCCCTGAACCAGGTGGACATCGCCACCACAGTGACGACGCCGATTCTGATCGCCGTGCTGGCAGCCATCGTGGGGATCCTCGGCGTCGTCGGCGGGCTGATCAAACCGATGTCCGCCCGCTGGGAACAGTACTTGAACAAGGCTGAAGAAGAAGCGCCTAGGATCAAGGCCAACGCCCAGAACGCACCCCCGGCTAGAGACCAGATTACCGAAGCGGCCCAGGACTACCTGCCGACCCAAGACGAATCAGGATCCGGCGCCCACCGGCTGTGATCGGCGGGGCATCCCCACCGCGTCCTGACACTTCGGCATCTGGATGTACGGCCCGGGAGACCCACTAGCCGCTCCCATCGCCACCAGGGCTCGCCGCCGTTGCCCTGGCGGGTTGGGGCGGGCCCGGACACAGCCAGTTCCTGTGCGTCGGCCGTCAAATTCGTTGCCGGCCAACTACGATCACCCATCATGCCCGTGCCGTGCCGGGTCCGCCGTTTCCGGCACGTCGGGATCGGCGGCCCCGGACCGGACGGACATCTCCTGCCCGATGAACTCATAGTGGGCGAGCAAGTCAGCCCTGCGCAGAAGCAATAGCCGCAGCCGGTAGTAAAAGCCGAGGCAAGACCTTGAATAAGTTCTTGCCTCGGCCGTAATTCCCCTAGAACAGCGGCCAGGGCACCGCCGGCATCTCACCGCTCGGAGCCGGAAACCGCCCTGCCAAACGCAACCGTGCGCAACGCGCGGTGAGCGATGCGATTTCTTCGGCGCTGAGCAAGTCCGCCAGGTTTCGGCCCAGCCCACCGCGCAGTCCTTCGCTGACACGATCGATGCCGTCGCGTTCCTCGGCGGTCAAAGCGTCTCCCACCCATCCCCACAGCACCGTGCGCAGCTTGTGGTCACGGTGAAAGGTGAGCCCATGGTCCACGCCGTACCGGTGTCCTTCCGGCATGGCAAGAATGTGGTCACCTTTGCGGTCGGCGTTGTTTACGACCATGTCGAACACCGCCATCCGTCTGAGTGCTGGCGAGTCTTCGTGAACGAGGGCGACCATCCGTCCGCTCTCATCCCGGCCCTCGAGAACGCGTTTCCAGCCCGTCTCCGGCACGTGGTCCGTTGCGACCAGGTCCACGGCGCTTTGGGTGGGGTCTTGCTCCTGCCAGAGCTGCACCATTCCTTCGCCCATCGGACCATCGCGCAGCCAGGTGTGCGGTAGGAGGTCCCAACCGAAGGCCTGCGAGACCAGGTAGGCGGCCACCTCCCGGTGAGCCAGGGTGCCGTGGGGAAAATCCCACAGCGGACTTTCGCCTGCTATCGGCTTATAGACGACCACCACGTCGCCGATGCTGCCCAGAAATGTAGCGTTTGATGCCGTCGTGATGCGGCCGGTGAGCTTAAGCTCGGCGGTTAGCAGGTCCGGCGCTGGCATCAGACCTCGGGAAGGGTGCAGATGTGCCCGTCGGCGTCTATGGGGTAACCGCAAAGCGGGCACATCGGACGCCCGGCGCCCACGATCTCCCGGGTGCGCTTGGCGAATGCGCGGGCGGTGCCGACCGGCATTCGCACCAGCAGCATTTCGGGCTCGTTAGCGCCGTCCTCAACAAGCGATTCGTCGTTGTCATCAGCATCGACATCGGTGATGGGGTAGGCCTCTATTACGACCTGGGCCGTGGTTGGGTCCCAACCCAAGCTTATGGCGCCGGTGCGAAACTGCTCCTGAACTGCATCGAGCTGGTCATTGTCGACAAGTTCAATGGGAGTACTCGAGGGGACGCTGAACGGGTTGCCGTCGACTGTGATGAGCTGGTCGAGAATTTCGTCGATCTTCTCTGCGAGCAGAGCCGACTGCTGCTTCTCCAAGGCAATACTCACAACCTGCCTCCCTGCGCGCACCTGCAGGTAGAAGGTTCGCGCCCCCGGAAGGCCGATGGTGCCAACGACGACCCGATCAGGCCAGGCAAATTCATGAACACGTGTAGGCATGTCAATATTCTAGGCACATGAGGTTCATGGCGCCTTCTGACCGGCGCCGCCGCCCACCGGCGCATCGCCAGAGTGGATGCCGTTCGACAGCCACGACAGATCACCCGCGTCGGTGTTGGTCGCATGGACGCTCGGCCGGCTAGCGCCGTAGCGCACGATCGATACGGAGGCGGGGCCCACGTTAATACGCTGGAACAGGTCAAGGTGCATGCCGAGCGCGTCGGCGAGGATTGACTTGATGATGTCACCGTGACTCACCGCCACCCACACGGCCCCCGGCCCGTACTCGGCTTCGAAGGCTGCATCGTGGCGTCGAATCGCTGCCACCGCCCGGGCCTGCATCGCCGCCATGGATTCACCGCCGGGAAAGACGACGGCGGACGGTTGCGACTGCACAACCGGCCACAAATCCTCGGTCGCGAGATCACTGAGCGTGCGGCCCTGCCACTGGCCGTAATCGCACTCGGTGAGATCGGGATCGACCGGCGCGTACGGCGAGCCAGCCTGACGATCGAGGATGAGCTGGGCGGTCTGCCGACAACGCTCAAGAGGGCTCGACACCACCCCGACAACGGGCACGGCCGCGAGCCGGTCTCCGGTCAGAGCCGCCTGGTCGCGCCCGATCTGGTCCAGGCTGACGCCGACGGCACGACCGGCCAGCAGTCCAGTGGCATTGGCTGTGGTGCGGCCGTGCCGCACGAGAATAACTGTCGCCATCCACCCAGCCTAACCACCCGCTCGACGGCGGTGTGCACCGTCCCGGGTCGCGCGTCACACAGGCAGATAAAAGCACTGGCGGAACCCTCCAGCACGCCGACGCGCTCAAAGCCGCACGGACGGACTCGGCACGCCTCCACCAGCTCATGGCCGACGCAGCAAAACCGGAACAACCGGCACAGGCAGAACCCCCGGCACAGCTGATCGGGTGCGGTCGCGTTGAAGTCCCGGCGGATGTGTGGTCATCGTGGACGGGCGGAGTACCCCGTTCTCCTTCTCCAGCAGCCGGATCCGCTTTTTGGCATCCCTGAGCTCTGCGGCACTGGCACCGATGATCGCCTGACTAGGCAGGCGCGAGGGCGCGGCGCCTGCCCGAAGTACGCGTGAGGTGCTGCGCCGTGGGCCGCAGTTAGTCGGCGGACGGACCCCAGCGCCACCGCCTAACGAGCCGTCCTCAGTCCTCGACTATGGACATAGGCAGGCCGCCGCCATGAACGGAAGGGGCGATGCTGTCCAGCTGCCATCCATCCGCGGCCGCCCGAAACGTAGCGGTCTGCGGCACCGAGTAGCCCGACGGGACGTTGCTCGGCCCATTCGCTGCAGAGGCCTGGTGTTCTTCGGTCAATTCCTTAAAATGGACGCTTGCAGTCGACCCGGTCATCTTCACGGATTCCACCGTGATCTTCGTCGAAAAGTCCGTGTACCAGAAGCCCGTTGACTTGAATGCGGCCTTTGACCGGGCTACCACCGGAAGGTCCCGCGCGCGCTTGGCTAAGTAGGCCGCAGTCGCCTGCCCTTCGGTCAGGCGTGGAGCCGGGGGAGTGTCGAGGACGGTGCCGTTGCGGTCCTCGACAGCAGTCTGGATGATGGCCGTGAGCTCGGAGGACGACGGGCTGGGCACAGCTGCTGGAGGCGATTCGACCGTGAGCGGCCCGGCAGCCGACTGGCACCCGGAAAGGACCAACCCGAGCAGCACCGCTGTGGCGGCCGACGTGCGGCGGTAAGTCATCGTGCTCCTCCTGGTCATCGATGTCCCCTCAGCCTCCCCTGCCGGCCCCACACGGTCAACGGGGGCTCGCCTGTCCCGATCCAGGATCGCACGGGATAACCCTACCCTGCGGTCACTTGCCCTGTCCTTCCCGCCGATGACCGGGCGGGGAAGCCAGAGCCTGGCCGGACATCACCTTCGCCGTCGCCGGAACCCGCGAGGGGAGCCGGGCACTGTTCGGCTCCGGCACCTGCGTGGAGGGCGACATCGCGGCCCACTGGTTCCGGTTCCAGGGCGCCTGCTTCGAAGCACTGCTCCGGACGCCGTCGGTAGCTATCCCGGCGTGCCCGGATCAGGCGGTTCGGACCAGTCCAAGCACTCAACCCTTGCCGAGAACTGCGACGACGACGGTGTCCTGCCACTGCACGCGGATGGGCTTGTCCGGCTTCCGCAATGCACTGCGGTACCTGCCGATGTTTTCCAGGACCCGCGCGGGGCCATAACCCCGCCAGAAGCTCGAAACAGGGCAAACACTGAGGCGCACCTGAGCAAACGCCATCCCCGCCACTCGCAGCCAGGCAACAGGCAGTCCTGCCCACGGCAGTACGCGATTCCGCGGTTCACCCCCGCCGGTACCGGATACTCCCCGTCTCAGGCCCGGGATGGAACAGATTCAGTAGACTGATGTTTTCGTTAGTGCAACGGTTTTGCTATTTTCCCCCGGACCGCGGTGAAGCTGCACCAGCAGCTCAACCGGCCGGAAATGGAGTATGTAAATGGAATCTTTTCCGCTGGCGTTGCTATTGCTGATTTTCGTGGCTGCGGCGGCCGTAATCTGGTCCGCCGGGATCCAACTGTCCCGACAAACCGATGTTCTTGACGTCCGCCTGCATCTCGGATCCGCGCTTGGCGGGCTGATTCTGCTGGCCGTCGCGACGAATCTGCCCGAGCTTGCGATCACCTTCAGTGCGGCTGCGGCGGGGAACATCGGCGTGGCTGTCGGGAACATTCTGGGCGGCATCGCCATCCAGACGGTGGTGCTGGTCGTTCTGGATGTCTTTGGGACTAAGGGCAAAAAACCGCTGAGTTACCAGGCCGCATCACTGACCCTGGTCATCGAGGCAATCACCGTGATCGGCGTACTCGGGGTGGTGATCGCCGGAAGCCAGATGCCTGCGGGCCTTGTCGCGTTTCGCCTCACTCCTGCGGCCGTGCTGATAGCTCTGATCTGGCTGCTCGGCCTTTTCCTCGTACAGCGGTCCCAGAAGTCCCTCCCGTGGCACGGGCAGGGCCACGCCCCCGCTAGCCAGGACAAGCCCCAGGGTCACAGCAAGACAGCTAGGGCCGGCGGAACCAAGGCTTCGGGGACGGGCAAGTCGATGCTGATCTTCCTTGTTGCGGCTGCGGCGACCCTCGGCGCAGGGGTGGTGCTTGAACGCAGTGGGGAAGCCATCGCCGGACACATCGGGCTCTCCGGTGTCCTCTTCGGGGCAACATTCCTTGCGCTCGCGACATCGTTGCCGGAAATCTCCACCGGCCTGGCCTCAGTGAAGCAGGGCGACTACAGACTGGCCTTCAGCGACATTTTCGGCGGCAACGCATTCCTACCCGTCCTGTTCCTCGCCGCCGTCCTCATCTCCGGCAAACCCGTGCTGCCCCAGGCGCACGCCACCGACATCTACCTCACCGCCCTCGGCATCCTTCTGACCCTGGTTTACATGCTGGGACTGATTTTTCGGCCCGCACACAAAATCCTGGGAATGGGTGTTGACTCACTCGTCGTCCTCGTCCTGTACCTCATCGGGGTGGCAGGACTGTTCGCCGTGGCGTCAACGGGTTAGCCACCCTATTCCGGCCCGATCTGCTAGCTTCTCGGGGACTCCGTGGAGGGTGATCGCGGCCAAGATTGGTCGCAGATCTGCGTGGGGAGGTTGGATATGCCGATTGAGCCGGTCATGACTGGGCCTCCTCACTTGCAGCGATGGACTCGGCGATCCGCTTGATCGCGGCGAGCGTTTTCGGGATACCGTCGAGCGCCTGCTGGGTGCGGTCGGTGATCTGGACGTTGGCGCCGTCACCGTACTTCTCCTCGAACATGGCGATCCCGCCGGGCAGGAAGTCCCAAGATTCGCTCAGGGTCGTCCCGGTGTCTGCTGGAGTCAGGGCGAAGCCCCAGCGGACCAAGCTGCCACCCACCACCCAGGCGAACTCGCGACCGCGCTCGGCAGCCACCACCTGCGACCGGGTCTCCCAGGACCGGTGCGGGAGCTCATTACGCCCGGTGAACCAGGCACCGAGCTGGCCGGCATTGACCGCATCGTCCCACCAACACGAGGTACAGACTGGGCTCCACTCGCCGGTGCGGGTGATGTCAGAGACCAAGTCGTAGAGTGTCTCGGCTGATGCCTGGACCGTTACGGACTCCTGGTGATGGCGGATGTTTGTCGGATTCATGGGTCCATCATTACAGAACGGTCACTTCTTCTGCCGTTGTGCCAGTCTTCCAAGGTGACCAGGCCCGGCCGGGCCCCGGGTTGGCCGCCGTTGGGCTGGTGGCCGCTCACGGGTTCCGCCGGCGCAGAGTCAGCGAGGCCAGGACCAACACAGCCAGGACGATCGCTGCCATGATGCCGGTGTCTTGCCACAGTAGTTCCGTGGCATCGCTGTGGCCGGCGATCTCCTTCAGGGCATCCACCGAGAATGTCAGCGGCAGCACGTTAGAGACTGCTTCCAGGAGCCCGTTCATCCGGTCCCGCGCGACGAACAGCCCGCACAGCAGGATCTGCGGTACCACCACAACCGGCATGAACTGCACAGCCTGGAACTCCGTCCGGGCGAAAGCGGAACACAGCAGGCCCAGCGCCACGCCCAGCACCGCGTTGACGACGGCGATCATTACCACGAGCCCCGCGCTGCCTTTGATCTCCAGGCCGAATACCCAGTAGGCGACGCCGGTGGCGACGAACGACTGGAGGGCGGCCATGATGGAGAACGCCAGCCCATAGCCGAACAGCAGGTCGGCTTTGTGGATGGGGGTGGTCAGCAGCCGCTCCAGCGTGCCGGAGGTCCTTTCGCGCAGCATCGTGATCGACGTGACGAGGAACATCACCACGAACGGGAAGATCGCCAGCATCATCAGACCTACCCGGTCGAAGGTCCTCGGCGCACCGGGCGGCACGGTCTCGTTTTCGTAGAGGAAATAGACAGCGGTTAGCAGCAGCGTAGGTACCACAAGCATCAGCGCCACGCTGCGTTGGTCGTGGCGCAGTTGGTCCAGAACGCGCGCCGTTGTGGCGAGCATCATGCGCGGATTCATTCCGTCACTCTCATTCCAGCTGCCGGAAGGCTGTTGGCTCCGGGACGCGGTTTAGTGCCCGGGCCGTTGGGAAGGCCGTCGTCGGCTTCGGCCTTCCTGATGATGTTCAGGAACGCCAACTCCAAGTCCTCGCTTCCGCCCCGGTTGCTGAGCTCATCCGGGGTGAGCGAAGCCAATAGCCGGCCTTGCCGCAGGAGCAGCAGCGATGCACAGTGACTGGCCTCTTCCATAACATGGCTCGAAATCAGCAGGCTGGTGCCGGACGAGGACATGGCGCCGAAGCGTTCCCAGAGGTCCGCGCGGAGGACGGGGTCCAGGCCGACGGTCGGTTCGTCCAGGATGAGCAGCTTCGGGCGCGCCACGAGGGCGCAGGCCAGCGACACGCGGCTGAGTTCGCCCCCGGAAAGGTCTGCAGTCTTGATCCTGGCGTGCCCTTCGAGCCCGACGGCGGCAATCGCCGCGGCGGCGTCGCGCCGGTGTCTGCCGTGCATGGCACCGAAATACCGCACGTTCGCTTCGACGCTGAGGTCTGGGTAAACGCTGGGGGACTGGGTGACGTAGCCAAGCTCATGGCGGAGGGCAGGATCGCCGGCGGGCCTCCCCAACACCGTCACGGAGCCGGAGGTAATGCGTTGGACCCCAACGATCGTGCGCATCAAGGTGGTCTTGCCGCTGCCGGAGGGACCCAGCAACCCGGTGATCCGGCCCGCCGGAATGCTGAATTTCAGCTCCTGGAGAATGACTTTGTGCGCCCTGACGATGGACAGGCCGCTCACCTGCACGGCTGCTGCTGACCGGGACATGGTTTCCTTTGCAGGTGCCTGATTCACCAAGTAATGAATTGAATCTAGACCCACGGAATCGTGCGGTCAACGGGACCAGCAATCTGCCATAACCACATCATCATGCGCTGGTCCTGCGCCTGAAAAGACAAACAAACCCCGTGCCGGGCGCTGCCGCGTCTTCTGATTGGACGGCAACACGCTGTGCCCGCCGGTACCTTCGCCCGCCTGGCCGGAATCCTAGGAAACGGGCCCACGGGGAGCGAACATGATCACCGACACCCCCGCGACACAGATCAGGGACCCGACCACGTCCCAGCGGTCCGGGCGGAACCCATCGAAGACCACGCCCCATACCAGGGACCCGGCGACGAACACGCCACCATACGCGGCCAGGATCCGCCCGAAGTGCGCGTCGGGCTGCAGTGTCGCCACGAACCCGTACAGGCCCAGGGCAATGACTCCGAGACCGGCCCACCACCACTCCCGGCCTTCCCTGACGGCCTGCCACACCATCCAGGCCCCGCCTATCTCGGCAACAGCAGCCAGGATGAACAGCAGCACAGACTTTGCAATGACCATGGTGCCCATCCTGCCGCACGCTTGTGGACATCCCAGCACTGCGATCGACACGTCCGCGTGGCTGAGCGGTTTTCCCGGTGGGATCGCAGTGCCTAGTGATAATCCGACGCGGGCGCCGTCGGGACAAGGGGAGCAGTTGCCGGGTGGTGGATGAGCAGGATATGCGTCCACTGCCTGCGACCGGTTATTCGGCCGGGGCAGGTTCCTCGGGCCTGAGCATCGTGCTGGTTGGGTATGAGGCCCGCCATGCATCGAATGTCGCTGCGGGCATAGGGCAGCAGATGTAGTACCCCTGGACGACGTCGCAGTCGAACGTCCTCAGATGCGTAAGCGTCTCGGCGGTCTCGACGCCCTCGGCCAGGACGGTCAGCCCAAGACTGTGGCCGAGGTCGATGATGCTGCGCGCAATCAGGGCATCGCTTGGCTCCGTTGCCATACTGGTGATGAATGATCTGTCGATCTTGATCTCGGTCACGGGCAAGTCCTTGAGCTGGCCCAGACTGGTATAGCCTGAGCCGAAGTCATCGATGGACAGTCGGACACCCATGGCTGCCAGGGCTTCCAGCAGGCGCTGGGCCCGGGCGGGATCGGCCATCAGTGCGCTTTCGGTGATCTCAAGCTCGAGCAGTTCGGCCGGCACCCCGTGGCGTGCGAGCAGATCGGCAATCTGCCGGGGCAGTCCGTCATCGAGCAGGCTGCGCGCGGACAAATTGACGGACATGGTCAAGGGGACTCCGGAGGCTAGCCAGGCCCTGGTCTGGGCGAGAGCGGCTTCCAGCACGTGGGTGGTCAAGGGGCCGATCAAGCCGGTGTGTTCGGCCAGCGGGATAAAGTCATCCGGGAAGATCAATCCCCTGTCGGGGTGTTCCCACCGGACAAGGGCCTCAGCTCCGAGGATTTCTCCACTGTCGAGGCTTACCTTGGGCTGGTAGTGGAGTACGAGTTGGTCCGCGGTCAGGGCCCGGCGGAGGTCCCCGAGAAGGGCGAGTTTGGCGGGGCTGTGCCCGTCCAGGTCCGGGTCGTAGGCGCAGACGCCGAGATTCCCGGCCTTGGCGACATACATGGCGATGTCCGCCCGCTGCAGCAGCACCGTGGCGTTGATGCCGTGCTGCCCGGAGAGCACCACCCCGACGCTGGCTTCCACATCGAGGGCGACCCCGTCGATCAGGAACGGGGCCTCGAGTGCGTCCCGCAACGCGGTGCCGACATCCTTGGCCGATTCGACGTCGGTGATGTCCGGGAGCAGGACGGCAAACTCGTCACCGCCGAGCCGGGCAATGGTGTGGGTCTCGTGCAACACCGAACGAAGCCTGGTGCCGACCTGTTTCAACAGCTCGTCACCGTAGTGGTGACCGAAGGTGTCGTTGATCTCCTTGAACCGGTCCAGATCGATGAGCAACAGTCCGACTGCCGCGCCGGTGCGCTCAGCCGCAGCGAGCTCCTTGCCGCAACGGTCAAAGAGCAACACGCGGTTCGGCAGACCGGTCAGGGCATCGTGAAGCGAGTCGCGCAACGCCTGACGCCGTTCACGGTCCAGTAGCCGGCGATGGCCCCGCGTGACGAAGGCCATCGCCGCGGCCAGGAGGAGCCCGAGTACAAAGACCCAGGGTGTCAGCCAGCCGGTGAGTTCCTCCATCGCCCGGAGCTTCGCCAGCTGAGAAACTGAATTTTCGCGGTGCCCCTGAGCGGCCGAACGGACGGTCTCTGCAAAGGCGTCGAACTTGGGGTCGACTTCTTCGCCGTCGATTTTGAGGGCGAGTGGTGTGTTGCCAGTATCTACAGCGTCGAACATGCGGGCAATTGAACCGAGATAAGACTCGTGGGAGGCATCGAGCCGAGACTCCGTCTCGCGGTCGCTCTGGTCACCGTTCTCTTCAACGAGGTCCAGTGCTGTCACCAGGTCAGCGGATGCAGCGTCGTACTTTGCCCGTACTTCGGGGCCAGGCTCAAGTCGGTACCGGTTGCGCCCCGGGACTCCGTGCCAAGGAACTCCGGGGGATTGCCGTCGGGGCTGCTGCGCCGCAGTCAATCGCTGGGGGAGGAGCGGCCCATGCCGTACTCACAGGTTGCCTGGCTAAAACCGGTCAGTGCCTCGCAGCCGGCGGGGGCGGCCGTCCGGATCCACGACGAGACGGCTGATTGGATCCGCCCAGAGGCGTTGGAGGGCCGAGACGGGTTCTGGCGTGTGGTGTCGCACGTTTCCCGTGGGCCGGGGTGGGCGCTGGCCGGTTTCGTGCCAGTGGTCAAGAGCATCGGCGGTGGTGTTCCAAAGCTCGAGTCCGGCCGCAGGGTCGTGGAGCCGTGGGTCGTTCTGGTCCAGGCCAAGGTGCTCGGCCCAGAGTTGGAGCCGGAGCCCGCGGGCCAACGGCCGGGAAGCGCCGTCGCCGGTGTCTGTGCCGGGCGTTCCCCGATTGTCGGCGGTGGTGTCGAAGACGGCGCAGGTGAGCTCGCTGTCGGTGGTCCAGGACCGGCGGTTGAAATTGTCTGAGCCGCAGGTAAACCAGGTGTCGTCAATGATGCAGATCTTGGCGTGGACGTAGATCGGTGTTCCCGAGCGGTTCTCCAGGTCGAACACGCCGACCCTGCCGGGTGCGACCCGGTGCAGCATTTTGAGGGCCCGCAGTTGCCCGATCCGGCTGGGCGGCCCGGCGACAGGCCCATCAGAGTCAGGGTAACGGGGCACGACGGCAATGACCCTCAGCTCGGGATTCCGTTCGAGAGCTTCAACGATGCCTGCTGCGACCTCTGCCGACCACAGGTATTGATCCTCGATGTAGATCAGCGAACGGGCGCGGGCAAAGGCTTTCGCGTATCCGCGCGCGACGCTGCGCTCCCCATTTGGTGCGAACGGAAACGGGGGATGTTTCACCCCGTAGGTGCGCAGCAGCTGCACGGCATGAGGGCCGGCCGGTGGTGGCGGGGGCGCAGTTGCCGGGAGCGGTTCGGGGTGCCGGGGCATCCGGGCGAGACGTTGCAGCAGCATCCGGTAGGGAGTGCGCCGGTCCAGAGGATGGGGGTCGTTCCAACGTTCTGCGAACACGGCCAGCACGTCTGCCACCACTGGGCCACGCAGTTCGAGGGCGGCATCGTGCCACGGCGGTTGTTTCCCGTATCGGGGATCCATGTCCACCGCTTGCGGATCTCCCGCGTGATCGGCATCGTCTCGACGGCTGTGGGAAAGGTCGAGCCCGCCAACGAAAGCAATGTCCCGCGACGGATTGTCCCGACGGCGGATGACGAACAGTTTTTGGTGATGGGAGCCGAACAGGCGGACACGCTGATCCAGCAGCACCTCTCCTCCGGCGTCGTTGATCTGACGACTTAAGAGCTCATTGGCCCGGCCGCTGATCGGGGCCGATACGCGCTCCCCGTGGGATCTCCAGACAAGGCCCCGCACTTCGACTCCCGTGCGGGCCAACCCCGCGAGCAGATCGCCAATCGACGGTCCGTCCGGCAGGAGCCGCTCGTCGGCATCGCCACGCCAATCGGTGAACCACACACGGTCTCCCGCCTGCAGGTCTGTTAGCTCCTCATGCAGGCGGGCGAAGTAGCTCGCTCCATGGATGAGGGGCCGCACCAGGTTGCCCTCCGACCACGACGGGGATCCGGCACCGCCGGCGTGTACGTCCGTGGCCAGATTCCCCCGCTCAGCGCGACTCAGGAACCACGTACCGGCATTACTGTCCACTCGATACTCCTTCGGGGCCCGAGGCCAGGCCGCTAGTGTCTGGTCTCCAAAATAGCCTACGACTGTGCGGGTAATGCCACCATCCGGGTTCTCAGCGCCCGGCAAAAGCGGGTCGGCGGTCGCTTTCAGCCGCAGCCCGGGGCAGGTCCTGAACATCGCGTACCTCACCGCCAAAGCCGAAAGAGAAGGCGGGTTCTTCCCCAAGGGGGTAAACGGCGAGATCAACCGGAGCGCAGCCAGCGCCTGACACTCCACCCTTGGCAAAAGCCACTAGCTCTTCTGCTTCCCCGCCACAGCGCTCACGGCTCCATCCGTGGCGGGGGCGCAGGAAGGCGACATCCGTGGCCCGGTCGAGACCAAGTGGAAGTACACCGTGCGCTCAGCGCCCCGGCTGATCACGCTCCGCGAACCCTAATGCGCCCTGCCTGTAGTCTTCTTACGTTGGTCGGCACGTCTGCCCCCTTCGGGAACAAGGGAATGACATGCAGCTGGTTGGGCGTACCGGAGCAGCCCTGGTCGGCGCAGTAGGGCTCGCCGTCCTGTTCGGCTGGTACACCGGAGGTGCACTGCTGGCGAGCGGGCTACTCTCGATGAAGCCGACGGCGGCGCTGGGAATAGTGCTCCTCTCGATTTCGCTGATCGCAGTTGACCATCGGCGTCTCACCGCAGTCCTCGGTTCGGCTATATTCGTCATCGGCGGCCTGTCATTTGTCGAAAACATACTGGGAACCTCGCTTGGCATCGATACCTTGCTGCCGGGAATCGAGTGGCGCGGGAGCCTGCCGCGGATGGCGCCGTCCACGGCCTTCTCGCTGTTGGTGTTGGGCGGCTCCCTCCTTTCCGGCAGACTTGTCCGAAGCGCGCTGGCCCTCGCAGCCATGGGCATCAGTCATATCGCGATCCTCGGCTATATCTATGGCGTTTCCTCTCTTTACACAGTTGCTGGGTACACCAGCATGGCCTTGCCCACGGCCCTCGGGATTGCAGTGCTGTCGGCGGCGATACTGCTTCAGCACCCTTCCACTGGTTTGGCCGGACTGTCGCGGGACGCAGGCAGCGCAGGAAAGCTGCTTCGCCCGGCGATACCGTTCTTCATCGGTGGTCCGTTCGCCCTCGGCTGGATGTGCCTGACGGCGCAGCGTATGGGCTGGTTCGACACCCCGTTCGCCGTCGCGATGCTCGTCTTGAGTATGACGTTCCTCGGCTGCGCGTTCACCTGGCTGGCGGCTCTAAGGCTTCGCGAACTCGATGGGCAACGTGAGGCCGCGCTGAGGAGGCTTGCCGAGACAAACCACATGCTCGAGACCATGGTTGTGGCTCGGACCGGGGAACTGGCAGAGACAGCGGACGCGCTCCAGGCGCTCGTCCGGCTTGCACCGGTCGGCATCGTGCAGCTCGACGCCGGGGGAGGGCTTCTCTCCGCTAACGACCAGTGGCTCAATATGAGCGGGCTGACCCTGGTCCAGTCCCTGGGCAGCGGCTGGTCCTCCGCGCTGCACCCCGACGACGTCGAACGGGTACTGGCCGCATGGGGAGAATGCGTCTCCGCCGGCACCTCCTATTCGAGCACGATTCGTTTTCGCATGCCGGACGGGCAGGTCAACTCGGTGCAGGTCACCACCACGCCGATCCGCGATGAGGGAACCGTGACCGGACACCTGGCCAGCATCACGGACGTGACTGCCCTGCGGGCCGCGGAGGAGTCGGCGACGGCCGCCCGGGCACGGTTCGAGGCGGCCTTTGCCTGGTCCCCGCTCGGAACCGCCATCGTGTCGCTCGATGGCCGGGTGCTGGAGGCCAATCGGCGCCTCTTCGATCTGACCGGCCGGTCGACAGGTGTGCTGGATGAGTCCATTGAGGCGGTTTTTATGCCGCTCGAAACAGTCGGCCAGGATGCCCTGCCGGCCGGGCTGCTGGAGGGCTCCCGGCAGCGTATGGATCGACGGATGCGGCGCAGCGATGCCGAGGAGACGTGGGTGAAGGTCAGTGTCGCTGAAATCCACGAAGGCAAACACGTGGGGGGTCTCCTGTACCAGCTGGAGGACATCACTGCCCGCCGGCTGGCAGAGGCCCGTGTGGAGCACCTCGCTTTTCACGATCCGCTCACGAACCTGCCCAACCGGCTGCTGCTGCTGGACCGGCTTGCCCAGGCATTTCTCCAGGCGGGACGCCACGGCAAGGGTGTGGCCGTGTTGTTTATCGACCTGGACCGGTTCAAGGTCGTTAATGACAGCCTCGGGCACCACTCCGGCGACTTGGTCCTGACCGAAGTCGCCGACAGGCTGCGCCGCGGCACTCGGGCGTCGGACACGGTGGCTCGCCTCGGCGGCGACGAATTCGTCGTCGTCTGCCCAGATGTCGACAGCCGGCAAGACGTCGCCCGGCTCGCGGATGAGCTCCAGAAATCCATCGCCCTGCCGATCCTGATCGGCGAGCACATCGCATCCGTGGATGCCAGCATCGGCATCGCTTTCGGCGTCGGCGACGATGACCCTGAATCGCTTCTGCGTAACGCGGACCAGGCCATGTACTTGGCGAAGGACCACGGGCGCGCGCGATACGAAGTTTTCGACGACGAGCTGCGCGGCCGGGTCGCACAAACGCTGGACACCCAAATGTCCCTGCGCAGCGCGGTGGACCTGGGCCAGATCGAGACCTGGTACCAGCCGATAGTGGATCTGCGGAACCAAACGGTCGTGGCCACCGAAGCACTGGCTCGCTGGCGCCGACCCGAGCGCGGGCTCGTGCTGCCGGGTGACTTCATCGCTATCGCCGAAGAGACAGGCCTGATCAAGCAGATCGGAAGCACGGTCCTGAACCAGGCGTGCCGGGCCGCCGCGGCGCTGGACGGCGCCATGGCCGTCAGCGTCAACGTGTCTCCACGTCAGTTCGCGCGGGACGACTTCGGCGCCGTGGTCAAGCAGGCTCTCAGCATCTCCGGGTTGCCGCCGGAACGACTCTGGCTGGAGCTCACCGAGAGTGCGATGATCGAAGCGATCGGCTCCGCGGCCAAGATGTTCCACGAACTCCGCGACATCGGTGTGCGACTTGCCATCGACGACTTCGGCACGGGCTATTCATCCCTCTCCCACCTTCGGGCCTTCGACATCGACCTGCTGAAGGTGGACATAACGTTCGTGCGCGATATCGAAACGTCCGCACACGACCGGGCGGTTGTGGAAGGCGTCATTCGGTTGGCGGATTCGTTGAAGCTGGAGGTCGTCGCCGAGGGCATCGAAACGACCGGGCAACTGGACCTACTGCTGAAGATGGGTTGCCGATTCGGGCAGGGTTACCTTTTCTCGAGGCCGTCCCCCGACGTGTCACCGCTCGTGCATTTGGAGGGTTTCCTGGCTCCGGCAGCCCGCGCCCGGTGACTGTGGAATAAACGGTAATTCCGGCTCGACCTGCCGGACGGGGTGGAGCCCAAACCCGGACCCGGGGCCACAGCCGTCGATCAGGGCGAGGAATCACAGCCACCGCAGCAGGCGTACGATTCGTCCACCCCGGTGGTCTTTGCCGCCACCGCCGATAGATCAGCCGTGCCGCCGGGCACGGTGCAGCAGACGTCGCCCCGCCAGGCGTTGAGGCCTTCGCGGACGGCGATCACGGCGATCAGAAGTGCGGCGCCGGCGTCGGCCCACCACCAGCCCAGGGTGCTGTTCAACACCAGCCCGAGCAGCAGGACGGCAGAGAGGTAGGTGCACAGGAGGGTTTGTTTGGAGTCCGCCACCGCAGACCGGGAGCCGAGTTCCCGTCCGGCGCGGCGCTGCAGCCAGGACAACATTGGCATGATGGCCAGGCTGAGGGCGGCGATGATGATGCCGGGCGTGGAGTGCCGCGCTTCGCCGCCGCCGGCCAGCGAGCTGACAGAATCGACGGTGACGAAGGCTGCGAGGGCGAAAAAGGAGATCGCGATGAGCCGCAGGGTCAGGTGCTCCCGCCGTTCCGGATCCCGGGCGGCAAACTGCCAGGACAGGGCGACGGCGGATGCCACTTCGATTACGGAATCCAGGCCGAAGCCGATCAGGGCCGAGGACTCCGCGACGCCGCCGGCCCAGAGGGCGATGACCGCTTCGATGACGTTGTAGCTGATGGTGGCGGCAGCGAACAGCCGGATGCGCCGGCTTAGCACTGCCCGGCGGACGGGGTTCGGTCCCAGCGAGAGGGCCGTCATGCCAGGCACGTCCCGTCGGGGGCGCAGCAGGCCGGGTCCACGGCCAGGACGACGCCGAGCAGGTCGCCGATGGCGTGGCCCAACCGCTCGTCGGCGAGCTCGTACCGGCTCCGGCGGCCGTCGGGGACGGCCACCACCAGTCCGCAGCCGCGCAGGCACGTCAGATGGTTGGACATGCTCTGCCGTGAGACGCCGAGGGAATCGGCCAGGTCGGAGGGATAGGCTGGCGCCTCGGCCAGCGCCAGCAGGATCCGGGCCCGGGTCGGGTCGGAGACAGCGTAGCCGAACCGTGCCAGCACTGGAGCGCGGGTAAGGGATTCCATAACTCTAAAGTACACGCGGGAATGTATTCATACAATTCTGTATTGTTCTTATGGGCTAGGCTAATATGTGCACATGTAAGCACTTGTTGATTGTTCGCCATTACCGTGAGGAGCCGCGTTGCTTCAAGTCCTGGCCGTTCCGGCCTATCGGAAGCTCTTTTCGGCCCAGATCGTCGCCCTGCTGGGCACGGGCCTGTTGACCGTGGCGCTGGGTCTGCTGGCGTTTGACCTCGCCGGCGGCCAGGCCGGGGCGGTGCTGGGTACTGCGCTGACCATCAAGATGCTCGCCTATGTTTTCGTGGCCCCGGTGATGGCGGCGTTGGTCGAGCGACTGCCTAAAAAAGCGGTGCTCGTCGGCGCGGACCTGATCCGGGCAGGCATTGCCCTGATGCTGCCGATGGTGGACCAGGCATGGCAGATCTACGTCTTGGTCTTTGTGCTGCAGAGCGCCTCGGCAACGTTCACCCCGGCGTTCCAGTCGCTGATCCCGGTGGTACTTCCCGAGGAACGCCACTACACCCGGGCGCTCTCGCTTTCCAGGCTTGCCTATGACCTGGAGTCCCTGCTCAGCCCGGCGCTTGCGGCGGCCCTGCTGACAGTGGTCTCTTTTCATGAGCTCTTCCTGGGGACCGTGGCCGGGTTCTTGTTCTCGGCGGCCCTGGTGGTCACAACGCGCCTTCCGGTCGCACCGGCGGTGCGGCAGGAAGGAACCCTCTGGCACCGGACCACCCTTGGCGCCCGGATCTTTGCGAAGACTCCGGAGCTGCGGGGACTGATGGCGCTGAACCTGGCCGTCGCGGCCGCGACCGCCCTGGTGCTGGTGAACACCGTCGTCTACGCCCGGGACCTGTTCGGCGGCTCCAACACCGACGTCGCCATCGCCCTTGCCTGCTACGGCGCCGGTTCCATGGCCGTGGCGCTGACGGCACCGGCGATCCTGGACAGGTTACCGGACCGGGCCTTTATGCGGGCCGGAGCGGTGCTGGTCTCGTTCGGACTCGCCGGGGCGTTCGCGCTGCTGGCCGTACCGGGAACGTGGCCGGTCTTGCTGGGACTGTGGGCCCTGCTCGGCGCCGGGACCTCGATGATCAACACACCCTCTGCCCGTCTGCTGCGCCGCGCCGCGACGGACAGAACCCGGTCGTATATCTTCACGGCCCAGTTCTCCCTCTCCCATGCCTGCTTTATCATCACCTACCCCGTGGCCGGCTGGGTCGGCGCCGTCGCGGGACAGCCAGCGGCCGCCGCCGTACTGGCAGCGGTGGCTGCCATAAGCACGGCAGCGGCCTTCAAGTTCTGGCCCGCGGCGTTCAGGACCGGTCCAGTGCCGGAGACGACGAAAGGCTGAGCCGGTGGACAACATTACAGGCGCCCCCGCCGCCAGCCTCCAACACCCGGACGCCCCCGACGCTCTCCGCCTGGACGCGGCCACCGCTACCTTTCGGATGCTCTCTGACCCCACCCGGCTGCATATTCTTTGGCTCCTGGCCCAGGAACCCTCGGACGTCGGCTTCCTGGTGGAACGCACCGGGGCGTCCCGGACCTCGGTGAGCCAGCACCTGGCCAAACTGCGCTTCAGCGGTCTGGTCACCACCCGCAAGGACAGCCGCCACATTATCTACAGCATCGCCGGCGGACACCTGGCCCGTCTCGTGATGGAAGGCCTGAACCACGCCGACCACAAAGTCACCGGTGAATCCGTCCATGACTGAGCTGCGGGCCAGACGCGAAGTGCGGCAAACCCCGGACGAAGCCAGGGCATGAACTTTTGGGATGCGGCGGTCGCGGCCGCAGCTGGTGTCGTCCTGATCTATGCCGTACTGCTGGTTCTCTTGGCCGTGCCGGGTCCACAAGGTAACGGGTGTAGTCAGCGCGCTTGTTCCACACCCATGGCCGATGCACCCTTGTGCTTATCTGACGGACCGGATGTGCTCCAGTGCACACTGGCCGCTGCCGGGGTCAACGGACTTGGGCGGGGTTGAGTTTTAGCCGGCGCAGCAGCTGCGCGTTCAGGGCTACGACCACTGTGGAGATGGACATCAGTACGGCTCCCGTGGCAGGGGAGAGGACGACTCCGGCGAAGGCGAGTACGCCGGCGGCGAGCGGGACGGAGATGATGTTGTAACCGGTGGCCCAGATGAGGTTCTGCCACATTTTCCGGTAGCTTGCCCGTGAGAGGTCCAGCATGGACAGGACTGCGCGGGGGTCGTTGCCGGCTAGGACCACACCGGCGGATTCCATCGCGACATCGGTGCCGGTGCCGATTGCGATGCCCACTTCGGCCCGGGCCAGCGCGGGGGAGTCGTTGACGCCGTCGCCGACCATGGCGACTTTGAGTCCGCGGGCCTGCAGTTCGGCGACTTTCTTGTCTTTGTCTGCCGGGAGGACTTCGGCGAACACCTCGTCGATATTGAGTTCTTCGGCGACGGCGGATGCGACCTGTTGGGCGTCGCCGGTGATCATAGCGACCTTGATGCCGCGGTCCTGCAGGGCTTTGACGGCCTGGCGGGATTCGGTGCGGACGGCGTCCTCGAGGCTCACGGCCCCGAGGATCCTTTGCCCGTCAATGATGTGCAGGACGGCTGCGCCACGGTCCATCCACGCCCCGGTGGCGGCGGCCAATGATTTCGGTTCGTGGGCTTCGAGGTCACGGAGCAGTGCCGGGCCGCCGACGTGGATGGTCCTGCCGTCGACCGTGGCGCGGACACCGCGGCCGGTCATGGACGAAAATCCGGACGCCGCTGGAATCGTCAGGTTCTGCTCCCGTGCGGCGCGGACGATGGCCCGTGCCACCGGGTGCTCACTGTCTGCTTCCACGGCTGCTGCCAGTGCCAGGAGATCGTTCCGGTCCACGCCTTGGGCGGTCGCGACGTCTTTGAGTGCCGGTTCGCCCTTGGTGAGGGTCCCGGTCTTGTCGAAGAGCACAACGTCGATGGTGCGCATGCGCTCCAGTGCCAGCCGGTTCTTGATCAGGACACCGGCCCGTGCCGCCTGCTCGGTGGAGATGGCGATGACCAAGGGGATGGCCAGGCCAAGAGCGTGGGGGCAGGCGATTACGAGGACGGTGACGGTGCGGGTCACGGCGTCGGGGACGCTGCCCAGCAGTGACCAGACGATGAACGTGAGGACCCCGGCGCCGGCGGCGAAGTAGAACAGGAAACCGGCGGCCCGGTCGGCCAGGGCCTGGGCTTTGGAGGAGGAGGCCTGCGCCTCGGCGACGAGGCGCTGGATTCCGGCCAGGGCGGTGTCGTCCCCGACAGCGGTGACCTGCACGCGGACGGTGTTGTCTGTGGCGATGGTTCCGGCGATGACCTTACTGCCGGATGAGCGAAGGACGGTCCTGGATTCCCCGGTGATCATCGATTCGTCGAACTCGGCCTGGCCGTCAACAATGGTGCCGTCGGCCGGCATTCGGGCTCCGGAGCGGACCAGGACGGTGTCCCCCGCCGCAAGCTCGCTGACTTTGATGGTTTCGGTGCCCTCAGCGGTAATCCGGTCTGCCTCGTCGGGCAACAGAGCCGCAAGAGCGTCCAGGGCACCCCGTGCGGAGCCGAGTGCGCGCATCTCGATCCAGTGCCCCAGCAGCATGATCGCCACCAACAGGGCCAGCTCCCACCAGAAGTCCAGGTCGAACCCGCCGATCCCGAGGCTGGTGATCCAGGAGGCGATGAATGCGACGCTGATCGCCATGGCGATCAGCAGCATCATGGCCGGTTTTCGGCTCTTCAGTTCCTCCAGGCCACCTTTGAGGAAGGGCTGCCCGCCGTAGAAGAAGATCACCGTGCCCAGCGCCGGCGGGATCCAGGCCGAGCCCAGGAAAACCGGGGGTGTATAGCCCAGCAGCCCGCCGAACATGGGGCTGAAGAACACGACAGGCACGGACATGGCCAGCGTCAGCCAGAACCTGTTCTTGAACATCGCGACGCTGTGTCCGGCGTGTTGGCCCTGGGTGTGCACCATGTGCTCATCATCCATGCCGCCGCCATGGCCGGGGTGGGAGTGAGGAGCGTTGCCGACGACGGACCTGCTGAGGGGAACGCCGGACGTGTCCTGCCGGGCGGCACGTCCGTGGTGGTGGTCGTGGTCCATGGGTGTACTCCTTATGTTGTTTCCCCGGCTGCGGGCGGCTCGGACAAAGCACTTCACTGACAACATCCCAAACATACCCCCAGGGGGTATAGCTGACAAGCAGGTCCGGATGTCTGTCCCCTTATCCGATGCGTCGACGATGGGCGAGAGAGTGGATTCTCGCCTGGGGTGGAACCTGCCGTGTTGAGTCGATGGCACGAGCCACGTCTTGCGAACCGAGCACTGGACAGACCGCCGCGTGGTCGCTGGCTGTGGTGCGGGAGCCTAGTTCACCGTAATTTGTGTGTACATCCCGGCGGCGTAATGGCCCGGCAGATTGCAGACCAGCTCATAGCGTCCGGGCGGGAGGGTGACGGTCACCCAGCCTGTGGTTCCGGGCAGGATCCCTTGACCGGTTCCTTCGGCGCAGGTATTGGATGCTTCCCCGAGGCTGTCGGCCTCGTCGATTTGTCCGTCAGCGCCGATCGGGCGGGTGCCGGGGATCTGGTCGGCGGCGAGGGGCAGGATGACCAGTTCGTGGCTGAGGGTGCCGGCATTGGCGGCCAGGAAGGACACCGCGCCGTGCGCAAGCGTGCTGCGGTCTGCCGTCATCCGCATGGCCCCGCCCATCCCGCCGTTGCGCGCGCCCATCATGGGACCGCCCATGTTGGTCAGTGACACGCTGATGACCGGCCCGGGAAGATCCGGGGCGACGCACCGGTTCCGGGCCGGAAAACCGGTGACCCCGGGATTCACCAGTCCGCCGAAGAGTCCAACAGCGACGAGGGACAGTGCCGTTAGAAGAATCGTGGCGGCGATCCCGAGGAACAGCTGCCCGCGGCGGGATATAGCCTTCATTCCTGGCGCCTGAGCGCCGCCCGCCGGGCAGTGAACTCCTGTTCGTCGATTTCCCCGCGGGCAAAGCGCTCATGGAGAATACGCTCGGCGTTGTGGTGCGGCGGCAGGGGCGCGCCTGCACCATCGCCGCCATGGGGTCGCCGGACCAGCAGCACCACCACGGTCACCACGCCGCCCCAGAAAATCAGCATCAATGCGGCCATGGCCACCCATGCGCCGATGCCCCAGCCAGACCCGTACCAGCCATCCATCATGATCAAACCTCCTGCAACAACGCTATGGCCCCGCAGAGCCTTGGAACAGAGGCTTACGCCCCGAGCGCCGCGGGTGCAGACCGGGGGCGTTTGGTCCGTGGAAATGCCTTAAGGATCATTCCTTCCACGTCATTGAGACGGACGAGGGGGTGACGGCTGAGCTGGACTTCGTTATGGTTGGCGCCGGCGTCGATGGGCTCGAGTCGGAACGATGTGCCGCCGCCGTGCGACGGCGTGGGTGAACCGGGAATTGTTGCAAGGTCTGGAACCCAAAGGCTTTGGCAGGTCCTATGCGTGGCGACATGTACTCGGGAGCGGCCCTGACGGCGGATTACCTGGCCGGGATGTTCAACGACTGACCGGTGTGTGCGGAGATCAGTCAGCGTGGAGTTCGACGCGGGCGCCCATCGCAGTGAGCGCTCCATAGAGGTCAGGCACGCCCCACCATTCGACAGCTAGTCCGCCTTCAAAGCGGAGGATGTGAATGGAGGCCACCGTCACGGGTTTATTGCTGGCCGCCAGGCCTAGAAACGGCCCTGTATGCGTCCCCCGCCATGTCATCCGGCCTGCAACTTTATCGCCCTCCGCGACGGTATCCTCGATCGTTCCCGTGAGGCCGGAGAGGCCGGCATGCATTCCCTGCATCCAGTGAATAATTCCAGCCGAGCCTGGAAGCTGGCCTGGATCGGCGCTATGGTCCACGATGTCGGCGCTGACGACCCGGGCCAGCGCATCCTCGTCATTCGCCGTGACGGCGGCGATGAGGCGCCCGTATGCCTGCCGCAGTTCGTCTTTGTTTCCCATCGTTTCTCCCCGGATCGGCTCCTGCAACTAAGTCTGGTCGCCGCGGCGGATGCAGGCAAGGGGGGGCGTGACCCCGCTGATAGCTCCGAGCGGGTGGCGTCTTGGAACTTCTCTCCCGGGAGCCGACGCGGGGATAGGAGCGGGGTGCGGTGGCTCTCGCGGCGTTAAGTTGCCGCGGCCGGTACACGGCAGTGAATAACTTACCGGAAGGCGGCGGTTCCGCATTCCGGCGGCCAGGCTTGAGGCCCCTAAACGCACATCCTGGTGGCGGGGGCCGGGCGCCGGTTCCGGCCACCCTGGATCAGCAGTGCATCGGCGCAGGGGTCAGAAATATCTTCGAGTCGTCGCAGGGGAAACTGGACATTGGACGTCCCATCTCCTGTAGGCTGACTAATAAGAGTGGTCGATCACAGCCACGGCCAGAAGGAGCGACATGAGCATCGAATCCCAGGTAGTGTCCCCGGCCCGTTTCAGCGCTCAGATCAGGTCCCATGCGCTGCAGACGCGCATCATGGACCTCATCCTAGAACAGGGACTGGACGTTGGGGACGCATTGCCGACTGAAAGTGAGCTTTCGGCGGTGCTGGGTGTCGGGCGTAACACTGTCAGGGAGTCCCTGAAGGTGTTGCAGGCGCTTGGTGTGATAGAGATCCGGCACGGTTTTGGCATGTTCGTGGCACCTAACAACTTCAGTGCACTGACCGACGGGCTGGCGTTCCGCGGCCGTCTGTCGCTGCGGCACCGGGGTGAAGAGGCCATGGAGTTGATTGACGTGCGTCAGGCGCTGGAATCCGGACTCATCGGGTCCGCGATCGACCTCATGACCGAGGAGCACCTCGACGGTCTCCGCACCACCATGGAGCTGATGGACGCTGCCGCGGAAGCAGGCGAGCCGCTGGCCGAACTGGATGCGGAGTTCCACCGCAGGCTCTACGCGCCCCTGAACAACGAGCTTCTCATCAATCTCATGGATGTCTTCTGGAAGGTCTACCGGCAGATCCATCAGGCTTTGGGCTCAGGACCCGTGGATCTGGGCGATCAGGCCCGTGTCCATTGGGAGATCTTCCAGGCCGTGGTCGACAAGGACAAGCCGCTGGCCTCCGAGCGGCTCCAACGCCACTTCGACGGCATCCGCCGGAAGCTCAAGGACGTCGCGGCCAGCTAAAGGCCAAGGCGGGCCAGGCGCGTTCGCATCAATCCGAACCACTGGTCGGGGTCCCGGAGCCATGCCGGGTTTGGCGCGCCGCAGCGGGCGTGCGGGAGGAACGCCCTTCGGAGTTGATGCCCGCGATGAGTCCGTGCCATGGCGCCAGTCCTCAGCAGTGCAGCGCGGCAGTGAACCATCCGGTGATGGTGGCCGGGTGGGTAATGGCGGTGCCGACGACGACGGCGAACGCGCCGGCGCCGAGCGCCTGGCGGGCTTGCTCCGGTGTGTGGATTCGGCCTTCGGCGATGAGCGGTTTCCCGAAGGCTGCAGCGGCGATCCGTTCGAGGAGTTCAAGGTCAGGGCCTTGGGTCTTGGTGCGTTCACTGGTGTAGCCGGCGAGGGTGGTGCCGATCAGGTCGACCCCGGCGTCGACGGCCGCTGCAGCGTCGTCGTAGGAGCCGCAATCGGCCATAACGAGCGCGTGGGAGCCGCCACGGATGCCGGCGACTGTCGCTGCCAGGCTCAACCCGTCCGGGCGCTGCCGGCGGGTGCCGTCGATGGCCACGATATGCGCTCCGGCATTGGCGACTGCTAGGGCATGCCGCAGTGTCGGGGTGATCAGGACGCCGTCGTGGCCATCCTTCCAGAGCCCGATGACCGGGACCTCGACGGCGGCCCTGGTGTGCTGGATATCGGCCAGCCCCTGGACCCGGACGGCTGCGGCACCGCCGATGACGGCGGAGGCCGCGAGCTGCGCGGTGGTGCGGGGATCCCGCATCGGCTCGCCAGGGTAGGCCTGGCACGAAACGATAAGCCTGGAGCGGAGGGACTCGAGGCCGTCGGGGGTCAGGATCATAAGTGCCTTGTTTCTGTGTGGCCCGGTGTTGGCGGACAGGTTCGGTCAGTTGAAGACGAGCTTTGCGGCGCCAACGACTGCCGCGGAGTTTTGCAGTGTGGCGCGGAGGACGGGCATGCGGGCGAGCGGGGCCAGCAGTTCCCGGCGCAGGGCTGCCTCCATGGGCTCCCACCACAGCTCGCCGGCGTCGGCCAGCCCGCCGGAGACTACCAATACCTCGGGGTCCAGGATATTGAGAAGCCCGCCGGCCGCCTGGCCAGCCGCAGCGGCCGCGGTGCTGACGGCCTCTCCCGCCGCAGGATCGCCGTCGTGCGCCAGGGCAAAGACTGCTCGGGTGTCCGGGACTGCAGGGGAGCCGCCCAGCCGCAGGAACGCCGCGTGGATGGCCGGCCCGGAGGCCACGGCCTCCACATGGCCCGAGTTGCCGCAGGAACACGGCAGCGCCTCGCCGCCGGAGTACGCGTACGGGGATGCGAGGTGCCCCACGTGACCGCCCACGAAGCGGTGGCCGAGGACCGGCGTGCCGGCCAGGACCAGGCTTCCTCCCACACCGGTTCCGAACGCGATCAGCAGCGAACTCGCCGTCCCAGCCGCGGCACCGCGCCACGCTTCGCCGAGTGCATGGGCGTGAACGTCGTTCACGGCACGGACCGCGGCCGCGGGAAGCCCCAGCCGCCCTGCAAGGCCCTTGGTCAGCGCCGTCCGCGCCCAACCCCGGATCGCGTCGGTCGCGGAAACCACAACGCCACGCCCTGCGTCGATCACGCCGGCGGAGCCCACCCCGACGCCAATGGTGGTGATGCCGTTGGCTTGGGCCCGGAGCCGTATCCTGGACACCAGCGCCGCGGTGGCGTCCAGGACAGCCTCGCCGCCGGCACGGCTGAGTGTTGGGGTGGTCTCCGAGAACAGCAGTTTGCCGTCTTCCGAGACCAGTCCTGCTGCAGTCTTGGTGCCGCCAAGGTCCACACCGATGGCGTGCGCCATGTTCCTCCTCAATCCAAGTTCCCTAGGTCCGTGAACACTGGAGCCTAGAGCAGGCCGTTGCGTTCAAGGATGACCTTGATGGCGGTGGTTTCGTCCTCGTTCAGGGAAGGCATGGGTGTGCTCATGGTGTTGGACTCGATGACGCCCATAAGCTGCAGGGCCGTCTTGAACGCGCCGAGGCCCGCCGCGCCGCCGGAGACCCGGCCGTTGGGGGTGTAAACGATCTCGAAGAGGTCGGCAATGCGGTCCTGCTCGGCAGCAGACTTTGCCCACTCGCCGGCTGCTGCGGCGTCCATAAGGCTCCGGTAGCCGCGGGGGTCCACGTTGCCCAGGCCCGGGACGACACCTTGGGCGCCGCCGAGCAGGGCGCCGTCGACGACGACCTCGTGACCGGTGAAGATGTCGAAGTTGGGGATGTCCCGGGCGGCCAGCAGGAGCTGGCGGAAAGCGACGTCGTCGCCGGAGGAGTCCTTGACGCCGGCGATCACGCCGTCGCGGCCGAGCCGGACCAGCAGGTCAGTGGGCAGTTTGAAGTGGGTGCGGACGGGGACGTCATAGGCGAAGATCGGCGCGCTGACGGCGTCGTGTACGGCGCGGAAGTGGGTTTCCGTCTCCTCGGCGTTGCCGATCGCGTAGTACATCGAGGTCACAACGATCGCATCGGCGCCGAGGTCGATGACCTTCCGGGCCTCCTCGATGACGCGGTTGGTGGTCTGTTCGTTGGCGCCGACGATCAACGGCACGCTGCCGGAGTTCGCATCGGCGATGGTGCTGACAACGAGTTCGCGCTCGGCATTTGTCAGGTAGGGGACCTCGCCGGAGGATCCGAGGACGAAGAGGCCGGACACCCCGCCGTCGAGGAGGTGCCGGGTGAGGTTCTTCAGCGAGTCGGTATCGATGCTGCCGTCGGTGTGGCGGGGGGTGACGACCGGGGGAATGACGCCCTGGAATTGGGTAGACAAAGGTATCTCCAATGATGGTTTGGTGAGTTGGGAAAGGATGGGGGGATCAGGGGTGCAGCAGGCTGGGTGCGGCGCCGAGCAGTTTCTTGGTGTAGTCGTTGCCGGGATGGTCGAAGACCTCTCCGGCGGGACCTTGTTCCACGATTTCGCCGAAATACATAACGCAAATCCGGTCCGAGACGTAGCGGACCGTCTGGATATCGTGGGAGATGAAGACCATACCGAGGTTCAGCTGAGTCTTTAGGTCCGAGAGCAGGTTCAGCACCTGGGCCCGGACCGAGACGTCCAGCGCCGAGGTCGGCTCGTCCGCCACAATGATGTCCGGGTCCAGGGCCAGGGCGCGGGCGATGGCAACGCGCTGGCGCTGGCCGCCGGATACCTGCGAAGGCGTGACCTCGGCGGCGGATGACGGCAGCCCGACTAGTGCGAGGAGTTCCTTGACTTTCGCTGCCCGCGTCGCCGCGGTGCCGATCCCGTGGATCTTGAGCGGGTCGGTGAGGATGTCCTGGATGGTCATCCGGGGGTTGAGCGCAGTGGACGGGTCCTGGAAGACCACCGATACTGCGCGGCCAAATTCCCTGCGCAGGGCGGCGTTCCGCTTGATGGCGGGCTTCCCGTGGAACAACACCGCACCTGAGGTGGGGGTCTGCAGTCCCACCAGCACGGAGGCAAGGGTGGATTTGCCGCAGCCGGATTCGCCGACGATCCCCACGGTCTCGCCGCGGCTGATGGTGAAGTCCACTCCGTTGACTGCCTTGACGATGTTGGGCCGGAAGAGGCCGCCGGTTCGGGCCCGGTGGTGAACCTTGACGTTCTTCAGTTCAATCACGGGCTTGCCGGTTGGTGTGCTCACTTGGCATCCTCCTTGAGGTGGCTGGCCCAGTAGTGGTCGCTTTTTTTGTCAACTGGGGTCAGGACGAGCCGCTGGTCCGGGTCGGCGTCGGGCCGCAGCGAACGGGGAGCAAACCTGTCGCCGGTGGAGAACGCCCTCGGTGATGGTACTGTGCCGGGGATCTGGTGCAGGCGGGCGGCGTCGGCCTCAATGGAGAGCACGGCGCCGAGCAGGCCCCGGGTGTATTCGTGCCGCGGGTTCTGGAGCAGGGCGGATGCCTGCGCGGACTCCACGACCTGCCCGGCATACATCACGGTGATGCGGTGCGCGAGTGACGCCACCAGGGCGAGGTCATGGCTGACGAACACCATGGCGAAGCCCAGTTGCTCGCGCAGCTCGTTGAGCAGCTGCACCACCTGGTGCTGGACGGTCACGTCCAGTGCGGTGGTGGGCTCGTCAGCGACGACGATCCGGGGCGAGCGGGACAGTGCCATGGCGATCAGGACACGCTGCCGCTGGCCGCCGGAGAGCTCGTGCGGGTAGCTGGCCAGGGTGCGGACGGGATCCAGCTTGACCATTTTGAGAAGCTCGGCCGGGGTCTTGCGACCGCCGCGGCGGGTGAGTTGCTCCAGCTGGTCCTTGATTTTCATCGAGGGGTTGAGCGAGCTCAGCGCGTCCTGGTAGACCATGGCGATTTGCTGGCCCCGTAGACCTTGGTAGGCCTGGGTGCTGCCGTGGCCGGTTGAGGGGTCCAGCAGTTCCTTGCCGTTGAAGGTGATCGAGCCGGAGATCTTGGCAGTCTTGGGCAGCAGTCCCATGATGGCCAGGGACGTGATGGACTTGCCGCAGCCGGATTCGCCGACGAGCCCCATGGTTTCGCCCTCGCGGACGTTGAAGGAGACGTTGTCCACGATGTCGGTGTCGCCGAAGCGCCCCGGGAAGCGGATGGATAGGTTCTTGACCTCGAGGACCGTGCGCGCGGTGTCGGGGACCTGGGGGAGGCGGTCGGTCCGTCCGACTTCGACGGTGGCGAGCAGTTTCAGCTCCTGGTCCAGCAGGGCGTGGGGATTGGCCGTTGGGACCTGCCTGTCCTGAGGGCATCCGGCCTCCGGGACAGCATCGGCCACAGCGGCGCGGACGACGTCGAGCTCATGCTGCTCCAGCACGGAGCCTTGGGCTACCGAGGTGCCGATCTCGGCGTCGACGGCCACAGCGGCGGGGGATGACCCGTCGTCGTCCTTGACAACGGGTGCCCGGCGGAGCTTCGGATTGACCATGGCATCCGTGAGGCCCTCGGCCAGGATGTTCAGGGCGAGCACTGTGAGCAGGATGGTGAGGCCGGCGAACGTGGTGGCCCACCAGCCGCCGGACAGGACGAGGTTGCGGCCGTAGGAGATCACATTGCCCCAGGACGGCGCGGGGTCCTGGACGCCGGCGCCGAGGAAAGAGAGCGAAGCCTCCAGGATGATCGCGTCCGCGACCATCACTGTGGCGAACACCAGGACCGGGGCCGCGGTGTTGCGCACGACGTGCTTCAGCAGGAGGTAGAAGCGGCCGGCGCCAATTACCCGCGCGGCGCGGACATAGTCTTCGCCGTATTGGGAGAGGACGTTGGCGCGGACCACCCGGGCGAGCTGGGGCGTGTAGATCACCGCAATGGCCACGATGATGGTGGGCACTGTATTGCCGAATGCCGCCAGCAGCACAGCGGCCAGGGCGATGCCGGGGAACGCCATAAGAATGTCCATAAGCCGCATGATCAGTTCGTTGACCGGTTTGCTGGAGGTCGCGGCCAGGGAGCCGAGCAGCGCGCCGGCAGCCATGGCCAGCGACACGGCGCCCAGGCCGATCATCAGGGAGGACTGCGCGCCATAGAGCAGGCGCGAGAAGATGTCACGTCCCAGCCGGTCGGTGCCGAAGAGGTGCTCCCCGCCGGGCGCCGTCGCCGGGGTGAAGGATTCCAGGGGGTCGTGCGGGGCGATGAGGGGCGCCAAGATGGCGGAAACGGTGATGGCCATCAGGAAGAGGAGCGCGAGCCGGGAGGTCCATGGAAGGGCCTTGAACCGGATTCCGGGGGCGCTGAGGCGTTCAGCGAGTTTGCTGCGCATGGGTCAGACCGTCCTGATTCGGGGGTTGATGAGCAGGTAGAGAAGGTCGACGGCGATGTTCACGAGTACGAAGGTCACTGAGATGGTCAGGACCACCCCTTGGACGAGGTTGACGTCGAGGTTGGTGATTCCGTTGAGGATCAACTGGCCCATGCCGGGCAGGGCAAAGATCATTTCGATCACAACGGCGCCTCCGAGTAGATAGCCGATCCGCAGTCCCAGGACCGTCACCGGTGTGACAAGCGCGTTCCGGAGGACGTTTTTTGATACGACTTCCCGGTAGGGGACACCGTTGCCGATTGCTGTCCGGACGTAGTCGCGGTCAAGTTCCTCGACCATCGAGGTGCGGACCACACGGATCAGGGAGGCGGAGACCGGGATGGCGAGGGCAAGGGCCGGGAGCGTCATCGAGTTCAGCCACCCGCCGAAGCCGGATTCGGGTGTTGCGAGGCCGCCCGAGGGGAAGGACGGGCTGGCGCCAAGGGCGAACCACTGGATCAGCAGGATGCCCAGCCAAAATGACGGTGTTGCCACGGCGGCGATGGAGAACACCCGGACCAGTTGGTCCTGCCATTTGTCCCGGTAGAGTGCACCGATGATGCCGAAGGGAAGCGAGAGCAGAACGGCGATCAGCACCCCCAGGAAGGTCAGTTGCAGGGTCAGCGGAAACGCGGCAGCGATCATGTCGGCCACCGACTTTGCCGGCGGCGTGGTGACCCCGAGATCAAACTGGAGCAGCTTCCCGAGGAACCGGAAGTACTGCAGAACCAGGGAATCGTTGAGCCCGTTGTTCTGGCGGTACTGTTCCTTGGCTTCCTCACTGGCACCGTCGCCCAGGGCGCTGCTCGCCTGATCGCCTGGGGCGGCCTGAAGGACCAGGAACACCAGCAGGGTAATGCCAAGAATCATCAGGGGCAGCGCCGCAAGCCTGCGGCCCAGCAGGCGCAATATCGTGACCAAAATTGTCTCCGGAATTCGTGGAAGTTTGTCCCGGCCTCAGCCGGCACCGGGGGGCAGGTCATCCAGGTCCGGGCGGGAGGGGGCCCGCCCGGACCTGGACTTATTCGGCCGGAATCAGGCCGTGCGCCCGACGCCGATGAAGCCGACACCGGTGGTGGGCAGCGGCTTGAAGCCGCTGAGCTTCTTGGCATCCCAGGCGCTCGGAAGCTGGCGGTGGAAGATCGGATACAGCGGGAGCTCTTCGGACACCAGATCCACGATGTCGCCGGTCACCTTTTTCGCTTCAGCCTTGGTGGACCGCCCGGCTTTCGCCATGAGGTCCACAAGTGTCGCGCGTTCCGGGGTGGCGGCCCAATACGCGCGGCCCTTCATCCAGGTGTCGCCGGCGTAGAACCAGCTCAGCAGCAGGTCGGCGTCGTTGCCGAAGACGGACGGGTCGCCCGGGGCGGCGACGACGGAGAAATCTCCCTTGCCCACCCGGTCCGTGTACAACGCACCGGATTGCAGGTTCTTTAGGGTGACCTTGACGCCCGGGATCTTGTTCCAGGATTCCAGCATCAGCGGGGCCACATCCTTGACCCAGGCTGTGTCCGTGGTGAGCAGTTCAAATTCGAGGTTTGTGACGCCGGCCTGCTTCAGCAGATCCTCGGCTTTCCCGGGGTCATAGCCGTAGACATTCTTGGCCTTGACGTAGTCCGGGTGCCCTTCCTGGAAGTAGGAGCTGGCGGCCTTGGCGTTCCCGAACAGTGCCTTCTTAATGATGGAGTCCTTGTCCAAGCCGTAGTGCAAGGCTTGGCGGACCAGCTTGTTGTCGAACGGGGCCCGGGCGCAATTGAACATCATGAAGAGCAGCCCAAAAGACTGGACGGATTCCACCGTCGCCTTCGATTTCAGTCCGTCAATGTCAAGGTACGGGACATCCTCGATCGCCTGCACACGACCGGACTGCATCGCCGTGACGCGGGCGGCGGCGTCGGAGAGCAGGAGCCAGTTCATGCCCTTGGCCAGTGCCGGCATGGGCCCGTTGTAGTCCGGGTTTGCCTCGAAGACAATCTTGTCGTCCTTGACCGCGGACACCAGTTTGTAGGGGCCGGTACCGACGGGCTTGGCGTCGAATGCTTTGAGCTGATCCGATCCGAGCGGGAAGTTGGCCAGGGCCTTGGGAACGACCTTGACGACGGAGATGCGCGGGCCGAAGCCCGGGAACGCATATTTCAGCGTGAACTCGACGGTCTTCGCGTCGATGGCCTTGACGTCCTGGATAAACGGGATGAATTGGGAGAAGAGCGACTTGTTCGCCGGGTCCATCACACGGGTAAAGGAGAAGACCACGTCTTCGGAGGTGACCGGGGTGCCGTTGTGGAACGTCGCGCCATCGCGGAGGGTCACCTGGTACGTGGTGTCGTTGACTTGCTTCGGATCGGCCGCGGCGAGGGCGTTGTACGGCTCGCGGGTGGCGGGATGAAGTTCCACCAGGCCCTCGTAGACATGGAGGTTGGCGGCCAGCGGCGTTGCCCCGGAAGCGGACAGCGGGTCGAACCCGGTAGACAGGGCGTAGGAGATGCCCGCTTCGATGATGAGGTCCTTGTTGATCGGTGCAGTGTTTGCCCCCGGTCCTGCCGTTGTGGTGGCGGCTCCGCCGCAGGCGGCGAGAGAAGTGGTGAAAGCCGCGGCCATGCCCAGGGCGCCCGACAACTTGAGGAAGCTCCGGCGGCTGGCGTCATTGACCAGCGGCAAGTTCATTGATGTCCTGCTCATAATTTGCCTCACCATTCGAGTATATTTATCGGATGTAGGACGTCCGATGCTTGTAGTGAAAACTGTAAGGGGCATCACACGGGCCCGTCAAGCGGGTGTAGAACCGCAAGTTGGCGAACCCCCCGGGCGACGTACGCAGCATCCAGATCGAAGGAGAGAATGTGTCACTGATCGTCGGCGCCTATCCGGCCCAGCCCGAGGGGCTGCTGCAGAGTCAGTTCTTCGAGGAACTCGCAGCACTCGCCGCTATCCGCGGCCTCGAGCTTCCCTACCGCGCCTGGGGCGGCGACCCGTGGCCTGCCGGGGCGAACGCCGACTGGTCAGCGGTGGTCACCGCAATTCCCGGAACCATGCAGAGAGCCGGCGCAGACGCGCGGTTCGGACTCGCCTCCACGGACCGGGAAGGGCGTCGGGCCGCCGTTGACTTCACGGCAGGGATCTTGGGCTATGTCGCAGGCCTTCGGGACCAGGGGCACCGGGTGGAGGCCGTCGCGTTGCATTCTGCTCCGTCCGGGCATGGCACTCCAGCGGCCTTCGCGGAGTCGCTCTGGGAGATCCTAGGGTGGGACTGGCAGGGCACCTCCCTAGTGGTTGAACACTGCGATGCACCGCGTCCCGGACGGGTTCCTGAAAAGGGATTTCTTTCATTCAGCGACGAAACCAACCTCGTCCGGGCGTTTCGGGAGCAGGGCCAGGACATCGGAATGCTCGTGAACTGGGCCCGGTCCGTCATCGAGACAGGTCAGCGGCGCACGGCAGCAGTCCATGTGGCCGAGGCGCGCGAAGCGGGAGTTCTCAACGGCCTGATGTTTTCCGGGTGTTCCCCCGAAGCCACCGAGTTCGGTTACCCGTGGATCGATGCCCATCTGCCTGCCGTCGAGGTCGAAGGAGCTCCGGCCAGTTCCCTGCTTACCACCCGCGAAATCGCCGGATGCCTTCGCGAAGCCGGCAGGCCGCCGATCATTGGTCTCAAGATCGGCCTGCCAGGGGCCGCGGCGTCACCCCTTGAGCGGGCCGCACGGGTGCGTCAAATGTGCGACCTCGTGATGGCCAACGTCGGGTAGATGGAGGTTCCTGAACATCAAAATGGAACACTCGCCCAAGATCCACGTCGGCACTGACGTATGCGGCCTCTTCGACGAAGGCTGCAATCGCCCGGCCCGGACCACAGCCATTAGGCGACCGCCAGTTCCAGCACGAACATCACATCCAACAGCTCGGTCCCATCCAGTGCCGATTGATCACCGGCCACCGGGGCAGCAGGCGCCAGCCCGCCAGCAGCAACAACCCGAACGACGTGTGCGTCCGCGAAACCGTTGGCGAAGGTTCCGGTGACGTCCACGGACGGCAACCCGCCCAGCGTCGGATCCGCGGCAAACGCACCGGTGGGTGTCCCGTCCACCGAGAACTTCAGACCCGCCAACGCTGGCCCGCCCGGCTTGGTCCGCAGCGCCAGCTTCGCCGAGCTCACCGTGACGCCTCGGCCGTTGAGGAAGTACGGCAGGTGTGTGCTCATCAGCGTGAATCCGGCATCGGTAGCGGCAGGGGAGTGCAGCAACGCGTTGAACGTGTTGGAGAACTGGTTCCGCAGCGACACCACGTGCTGCAGCGGATTGTTAGCCAGAACGTTCAGGATGGTGCCCTCGGTGGCGGCCTGCAGCGCCTCGGTCTTGTCCCGCAGCACACCGTCGTACTTCGAGGTGTACGCCAGCCGGAGCACAACATCGTTGATGGTGCCGTAGTCGAACTGCCGGAAGCTCTTCGGTAACGTCAACTGCCAGCTGCTGATGGCGCCCGCCCCCTCGAACGGCATGTACCGCTCGTCCCGGAAGTTCAGTTCGAACACCCCCGGGTCGCTTTGCGCGGTACTGGTGGCGATCAGGGCGGCCCGCGCGTCGGGCATTTGCGTCACATTCGCGGCCCCCAACTTGGCCTCCTTCCGGATCCAGCTCTCATTCAGTTGCAACGTGGCGCTGACGTTCGCGAACGGTCCCGTGACACAGGGAATGGTGATCCGGGCGGACTTGATCCGGCGGAAGTAGTGCCCGGGGTAGACCACATCGAAGAGCACCTCGGGAATGTCGAAGGCACACTCGCCGGTGGTTTTGAGCTGCACCA
Organism: Arthrobacter sp. UYCu512; assembly: GCF_040547075.1. Lineage (NCBI taxonomy): Bacteria > Bacillati > Actinomycetota > Actinomycetes > Micrococcales > Micrococcaceae > Arthrobacter > Arthrobacter sp. UYCu512. The sequence continues at coordinate 18,993 of NZ_JBEPPA010000017.1, read as the reverse complement.
ATGCGGTGGGATCCAGTTGGCTCAGCGAGAATGATTGATCGATCTCAAGATCCCGGATATTGGTCTCCACGTAGCGCCGCTCCAGCTGCTGCAGGTCCACCACCAGCTGTGCCCCGGCAGACAGGCCCAAATACTCGCTATCCCAATACGAGCCGCCCAGCCGATAGGAATCCTCGCCCCGCTCAAACCGGAACGCCTGCTCCGCCATCCGCGCCATGGAGAGCGCCGTATTAAACGCCTCGCGGTGGAGCCGCTGCAAGGTGGTGGCCAGGAAGGCATAGAGTCCCACGCCGGTGAAGTGATTTTCGTACAGGTCCAGGACCTCTTCAGCCTGCTCGGCGGCCCTGGTATGGATGGTGATGTTCCGCTCCGCAATGTCCCGGCGCAGCTTCATCCCCGTCAGCTGCAGATCGATCTCGGCCAAGTCATCCGCTGCCGCATCCACCTGTTGCTTCCAGCCCTGCTCCCGCCGGTCGAAGCCGGCCTCGACGGCGGCGCTCGTGGCCAGCGCATCGGCGAAGTCGCCCGTGGCCCGGGTTCCGACCGCGAAGTTGTGGGCGCTCCAGCCGGCCTCCACGCCGCCGTACTTCATGGCGAACGGGGAGCCCAGTTGGGGGATCAGGTGCAGCGCGCCGGAGAGGAAGCCCAGCGTGGCTTCGGTCATCCGTGCGCCACTGGCAATGTGCTTGCTGATCCGCTCCGTCCGCTCGGACGCCGTGAGGCTGCCGTCCACCAGCCCATCGAAATAGGCCTTCCGGTTGGCCACAGTGGTTCGGTGCCGCTCCAGGCTGGCCACCGCGTTTGCCGCCGCGTCCCGTTCCTGTTCGCGCGTGCGGGTGGTGAGGTCCAGGATCTGCTGCTGATGCTGGGCCCGCAGCAGGTTCAGCTGTTCGCCGTCGCGCCTTTCCACCGCCGCCTGCAGTGCGTTGCCGAAACCCTGCACCGCGGTGGCTTGGCTCTTGGCCTTCTCCAACAGGAACGAGAACCGATACTGCGGCACGTCACCATTGAGGCTGGTCAGCGCGTCCTGCAAGGACATGCCCTCCGCCCGTGCCCGGACCAATGCCATCGGATCGATCTCCGCGGCGAACAGCGAGAGCTTGCGAACCGCGCCGCTGATGTCGCGGCAGTTGCGCAGCTTCCACAGCCTGTCCTCGAGCCGGTCCCAGTAGGCCAGCAGGTCCTTGTTCGGCGGGATGCAAAACACCGGGTTGACCTGGCGAATGAACGCCACCCCAAACCTTCCCGGCCGCCGCTTGTCCGGCCGCACCCGGGTGGGCCGGTCCTTCCCGTCCGGCCGCAGCCGGTTTTTGCCCTCGTAGGCGCCCAGCCGCTTCCAATCCGGCCCGGCGCTGACGGCGGCTGTGTCCGGTTCGAATTCCCGCAGCCCCTTCCGAGGCGGCACGGCAAGTACCCGGGTCCCGGCATCGACCGATCCCACGGACTTCACAAACACCTTGTCGATGTCCGCCCGCTCGGTCTCGCGCTCCTTGATCGCCTCGGGGTACAGATCGTCCGTCCCGGTGCGGCCCAGCCCGGCCAGACCCGCGGGCGAGTCAATGTCGGCGGTCTCGAATCGTGGAATTCGGTTGGCCATCAGCCTGGCCCGGATCGCCAGCCCGGCCACCGGCAGTTCCGCGCGCCGTTCGAACAGCCGCCGCGGGTCCGCCGGCTGCCGGCCCGGCGGCGCCGGGGCGGGAGCGGCGACGGCGGCAGCGTCCTCCACCAGCATGGCCGCGGCATTGCTGGCGGCGAAGACAGCCTTGGTTGAGTCGGGTGCCACCCGGCCCGCGTCCTCGATACTGAACACACCAGCAGCCTTCAGCCGCTCCGACGAGAGCGCCCGCTTGGTGATCCGCTCAAAGGACACTGAATCCAGCACATACTTGTGCCGGCTGCCCATCTCCTTGGTGCGCTTTCCCTGGATCACCAGGTGCTCGGCCTCGACCAGGAACTCCGAGCCCTTACTGATCAGCGGCTGGATCTTCTCGTAGGTGCGGGGGTCCACCGCGTCTGGGCCGCACGAGCCCAACTGCGCCGGCCGGTCGCCCAGGATGTCCGCAACGGTGGCGTAGTGGATGAGCGCCTCGTTGACCGTCTCCATCTGGAACTGCTCGAACAGGGAATCGGCGAGGTCCAGCTTGTTGTCGATGTACCGCATCACGATCGACTTTTGGTAAGCGCTCAGCCGCAGCCGGGCAATGGCATGCGGGTTGAACGGATCCTTGTGGTAGGCCGCGATCGCCGAGGAATCCGTGAGGATGGCGCGCATGGTTGGCAACGTCAGGCCGCGGAATTCCAGGTAGCGCCAGTTCCGGTCCCGGCGCCGGGCTTCATTGGCCGATGCGGAGAGCACCGGGTCAGGCGTGACCACCTCAGAGGTGGTGGGGTCGAAGATGTGCTGGTACCAGCGCTCGGCCTGCGCGTACTTGCCCTGGCTGTTGCAGTGGTTGCCGATCAGCGACGGGATGTGATGGAAAATCTCCCGGTAGTACGTGCCAAACGGCCCGGTGAAGTCCAGCCTCCCGGACACCACCCGGTTGACGATCCGGTTCCCGGACAAACCAAATGCCAGCGGCGCCTCGGCAAGCGCTCGCTGGGTGTCCAGGTCCAGCAGGTGTTCCACGCCGCCGGTGAACAGTTCGCGGGCCACCCGCCGCGCCAGCGTGGTGCCCAACCTGCGCAGCGCCCAGCTGGCCGCGTTCGAGGCGGTGGCCTGCAGCAGGTACAGGTCCCCGCCGGCGTCGATGATCCCGTCCGACAGCGAACCGTTGATGGGCATCAGCCGGCCCGCGCCGATATTCGCCAGCGCACCGACGTACAGGTTCTTGGTGATGATGTTCTTCACCGGCGTGGACCAGTCCACCAACACGCGGTCCAGCCGGATCTTGTCGGCGGCAAGCCCGGCGAGGGCGTAGTTATCGAACAAGGAGGCCGACGGCGTCCCGTAGTACAGCGTCCCGTTCTTCTTGGTGAGAATGGGCGAGTGCGGGGTCAGGTTCCACGTCACTGCCTGCCGGCTCAGGTGCAGGCTGGCGGCCGTGGACGTGGACTTGTCGAACGTGTCGATGTAGGCGCGCATCTGGTAACCGGCACCGGCCACAAACAGCGAGTTGCCCTGCACCTCCGGGTACAGCTGGGTCCACTCCAGACCGCGCAGGGTGTACCCGTCGCGGGCCTTGACGTGGACGTCGTCGTCATATCTGGGCGTGATCAGGCGTTTTTGGGCGGCCGTCAAACTGGCCACCGACGAGGAACCACCGAACAGACCCCAGCCCAACAGCCCGCCAATGGCGCTCAGGAAGTCCTGCCACTCCTCGGGCTCGGCCAGCGGATCCTCGATGACGCCGTCGCTCTCGCCAAATGGATCGGTGCCGTACAGACGCACCCGCTGTGGCGCGGTCCACCTGCCATCCAGGCGGAGGGTGGTGAACTTGATGATCAGCTTGTGGTTGTACCCGGCGAAGCGGGATCCGGCGTCGGCCACTTCATTGACCGGTGAAGTTGTGATCTCCGCCCACAGCAAGTGCAGCCGGCCGTTGTGAACCACCGGGGATACTTCCCGGACCGGGATGGCAACGTCCACCTTTTGCCACGGACCCCAGACGGTGCCACCGGACTTCCGGCCCTGCGGCGCAGCATTTTCGACGCGCCGGTAGTAGAAGGTAGCCGGGTCGCCGGGGGTGACCCCGAAGAGGTGCAATACATCGGAATCGGCGCGGGGATCCACCTCTTGGTAGGACCCGGCGATGGTCAAGCTGGCCAGTTCCTGAAAACCGTCCAGGTACGTGCCGTAGGCATCCAGTACCGCCTGCTCGTCGATGTCGGTTTGCAGCAGTTCCTTCTCGAGGTCCTCGAACAAGGGGGTCTTGTCATCCCGCAGGTCCGGGAAGAGGTAGTTTTCCGGCCACAGGAACACCTTGCGATTGGCTTCCCAGACCCGGTAATGCATCCGCCATTCCCACTCGTCGCGCGGCACCTGGGTGGGCTGGACGTGCACGTTTCCGGCCCGGTCCTGCTCGAGGTTCATCAGCACCCGGTGGACGTACATCTGCGCGCTTGAAATGGCGGACACCACGCGCGAGGTGAGGAAGCAGCCCTCCACCTCGGGATCGATCAGGAAGTACCGGAACAGGTCTTCCAGCCGTTCAAATTCGGGGTGCAGCGCGTGCACCAGGTAGTTCGCCAGCGCGTCCCGGCAGCGCTCCAGGAGCCGGGCCCGGAACGGTCCGTACGCCTTCTGCCACGCGGTTTCGTCCGCATACTTGGCGCGGAAAACGGCGAAGAGGGCATCGGCGCCTTGGCTGAGGAGGTCGTAGTCGTCCTCGGCTACCAGGGCGAACGCTTCGCCGCCGATGCCTACCGCGGTGGCCACAGCGGCGGCCTCGGCGAGTAGGTCCAGCGCGTCCAGCGCGTCGGCGGGCAACGCCAGGTTGGCTTGCAGGGAGACGGAAACAGCACGTTCGGCGGCGAGGAGTGCCGCGAGGGTGTCCTGATCGGCAGCGCCGAAGTGGGCGGCATTGGTGAACGCGCCGGCCACTGCCGTCAGTGCCGCGGTGCCCGCGGGATCCGTGCCAAGATGCCGCCGGAACTGGTCCACCTTGCGGGCCGCCTCGATGGTCAGCGCGTTGGGTGCCTGCAGCGCAAACATGGATGCATGGGCAGCAGCAAACTCCACCGCCTCCGCACCGAGGGCTTTGGCGTTGAACAGCGTCACCAGCGGCAGGATGGGCCCGACGGCGGCACTCAGGGCGGCGATGGAGCCGTTGCCCAGCGCTTCGGGAACGATCGCCGCTGCGTCCAGGTCGGCACCGGCAAGGGCGGCGATAGCGGCCAGCTTGGCCACCGGCACCTTGAGCAGGGCAGCCAAGGCCGGCTTCAGCAGCGTGCCCGCGTGGTGGGTGAGGAGGACCGCTCGAAGCTCCGGCTCCGCAACGGTGACGGCGGCTGGCACCGTGAGGACAGTGGTCGGGGTGAACGCGGCGCTCAACGCCAGCTGGCCAGCCGAGGCATCGAAGGCGGCGGGGTTGGCCGCCACCAGTGCGCGCGAGCCGGCCTCGGATACGCCGGCCAGCGTAAACACTGTGTCGGTGAAGGTCAGGCTGCGGTCGGCGGCGAGCCGGTCCAGGGCACCCTTGGCCAGCGCGTCGGCGGCGGGATAGGCTGCGGCGTTGGTTACCGCCGCGCCGGTGATGCTGGCAAGATCGTCAACTGAGCGCTTGGCGCCCCTGGCCCAGGCGGCAGTTGCCAGCAGCACACGAAGGTCGTTGAGGCCGCCCACGTGGGTCAGCGGTCCGCTGGGCAGCAGGGCCAAGAGCCGGAACAGGTCCGGCAGCCTCATCTTGAGGAGCTTTGCGAGCCGGGCGTGCCGGACCAAGAGCGCCAAGTTGCTGGCGGTCAGGGCAAAGCCACGGGCCGCCTCTGCTGCGGCGGCGGGGTTTGCGCCCAATGGAACGGCTAGGCCCGCGATGAGCTCGAACAGTCCGCTGGCATCGGTGCGGGTGGCGGCGAGCAGCCGGTGCAGCATGTGATCCGAGGCGGCCACTGTGGGATCATCCCGCAGTGCAGGATGGACAAACCGGGTGCCCGGCAACGGCAGCGGGCCGTCCATGGCCACCAGGTCGGGAAGGTTGAACAGCCGGTCAAAGAGGCCAGGTGCCGAGCTGCTGACGGGGCTGGTGGGTACCTCGGTGAACAGCGGGAGCAGGTCCTCCACCGACCCGCCGAGGCTCTGTTGCAGGGCTTGGAGTTCGGCAATCACGCGCACGGCCGCGGCGTCGATCCCGGCAGCCAAGCCGGCATCCGTGAGCGCTCCCACCACGAGGTCGAGCTCGCGAATGGACCAGCCCGGGCAGGCCCGCCACAGCCGGGTGAACCGGTGCATCCTGTCCAGCGATTCAGGCTTCAGCCCGGTGACCCGTTCAATATCGTTCTGCACGCTGGCAGCGCTGAGCTTGCCGCCCACGATCGTGACCGGCTCGGCGCCGCTAGCCGAGACGAACCGGGTGGACACAAGTTGGGCCAGATCGGTCTGCGCGATGGACATTGGCCGGAGCAGGGTCTGTGCATCGAACGGTGTGACTCCTGCCGGTTTGTAGTCGAAACCCTGCCCGTACATGGTGTCCAGGAAGGCGTGGGCAGTGTTGGCCGTGGTGATCAGGGTGGCCTCTTCTAAGCTGAGCCCCAACCCGGCTATGGCCACTTGGTCGGGGGTGCCACCGCTGAGCCGGACAAACGTGGAGCGTGGCACGCCGAAGTGTTCCAGATACGTCTGCGTGCGGTAGAGCGGCCGAGAGAAGGGGAGCCCAAAGCAGACCTTGGCGGACGCCAGTTTGTCCCGGTATACGGCGCGCTCCACCGCGATCCGGTCCGCGGTGTCCCCGGCGAAGCCCGTCCGCTTGGCCAGGTACGTCTCCAGGATCTCGTTGACGATCACCAGCTGCGGTATCTCATTAGTGGTGTTATCGCAGGTCAGCGGCAGGGTCCACAGCTCTGGCCGGCGGGTCTTCAGGTTCAGGACATGATCCGCCAAGGCTCCGGTGAAGACGCGGCTGAGCAGGTGTTCCTCGATGAAGTGCATTAGGTCCACAAAGTAGGCAGCGGGTCCGGTGATGGACTTGCAGTTTTGGCAGGCGCAAAAGGCTTGGCTGCCAAACAGGTCCTCATAGCCATCGATCTGTTTGAAGTAGTCCTCGATGCTGGGATCGGCGTTGGCCACAGTCAAGAGCCCGAAGCCGCCGTGCTTCATATCGATGATCGAGCCCACCAAAGCCGAGGCCGTACCCACTGTCATGGTCACGGTGTCGTAGTAGCGGGAGGCTACGGCCTCGCTCAGCCCGGTCCGGGTGATCACATCGGCGAGCTGCGCCGACGCCAACGCGGTGGCCGAATCGAAGCCTGCGCTCATCAGTTTGGCCGCGTCAGTAGCGTCTCCGGTGATGGCGAAGACGCGCTGCATCACCTTGGCGTGCCGCAGCATCAACGGCCGCTCCGCTTGCGCAACCCCGCCAAAGTCCAACGCGGCGACGTCGGCGCTCTCGGGGGTGAGGTCGAGGTCGACAAGTTCCACGTCGGCGTTCTTCGCCAAGAAGCTGTCGAACTGTGAGACCCGCTGGCCCACCTTCTTGGCACGCTCGCCGGCGGAGAGGGTCGCGTCAGCCATGATGGCTTCGAGTCCCAGCCCGCGGTGCGCTCCCGCCAAGCCGGCCAGGCTGCCTAACGCCGCTTGGACGTTGGGCAGCGATTGGGCGGAGACCCCGGAAAGGTCAGGGGTACCCAAAACATCAGCGCCGACGTCGAGCACTGCTTTCGCCGTGGTGATCGCGGCGGAGACGTCGTTCGTTACCGGAGCCGCCAGCCGGGCCCGGACCGCGCCGGTGGGGTAGGTGGCCTCCACCCTTGCCGCGAGCAACAGCGCGTATTGATCTGCGTCCATGCCGCCCGGCGGGGTGATGCCCGCCGTCGCAATGGCCGCTTTCCAGCCCTCCGTGTTCAAATCGACGAGATCGCGCACTGCCGCCACGGCGCCGCCGGCCGCACCAGTCTTGAGGATGGTGCCGGCCAAGGCGGTGTCCTCGTCCACCAGCCGGTAAATGCTGGTGGCCAAACCAATTGACGTCGCCTCGGCAACGGTGAGCAGCCGGTGGCCCACCAGGTCATCGAGCTGGGTATCGTCGATGTTGCTCAGCCGCAGCCCGCCCTCCACCAGTTTGGTCGCACGGTCTGGGTCAAACACGGCGATCTCGGCCAGGCGATGCATGCGGGCAGCGGCCACATCGTCGCGGACCAGCGGCCCCGCACCCAACGGGAGGTTTGCCAGCGCCAAACCGGCGGACTCCACCGCGTCGATCTGCGCTTTGGCCTGGGCGATCAACTCAGGCGGGGCCTGCCGGGCCAGCAGTCCCTTCATTAACGCCGCACCCGGGCCTTCCGCGCCGGAAAGATCGATATCCTTGGCCGTTTCCCACAAGCGCGGCGGCCCGGAATTCTGCATCTGGTCCGCCAAGGCGGCACCGAGCGCCGCCCGCTGGGCGTCCTGGACCGCAGCCACCACCTCGAGGTCCTTGGCGTCCACCACCTCGCCCGGGGCGAGACCCGCAATCCGGTCAAGGCGCAGCAATTCGTCTCGGTTCATAGCTCCTCCTAAGGGTGGAAAATGCTCATGGCGCGGCTGCAGGGGCTGGGGCCGGTGCGGTTCCGGGTGGATCTCGTAGGGGTTCCAGGGCGTAGTCCCACAACTTGTAGAGGCCGTAGCCGCCACCGGCATAGGTCCCGTAGTTGAAGACCGCCGAGACGGCTTTGTTGTTGTAGAGCCACGTGTTGAACCAGCCTTTGATGGGCACCACGTTCCAGCCAGCGTCGCCGAGGCCTTGCATGATCCGGTTCATTCGTGTGCCGTAGCGGAAGAAGGGCGGTTTCTTCCCGACGGTGCGGTACCAGCGCTGTTTGATGATCATGTGCTCCATGGACCAGCCGGAGCCCTTCGCGATGCTCCAGCGCCTCCGGAAGTCCTTCCACATCCCGAAGCTGCGCCGGTCCTCCCAGAAGAACCGCCCCAGGCGGCGCAGCAGCGGGGTGCGTTGTCCCGGAGCCGCGCGCCGGAACAGTCCCAGCAGCGCCGTCCCCATACCGCGGAGCCCGCGGCTCACCACACCCTTTAGCGAGGTCATCCCCGCCTTGAGCGCATTCTTGAGGCCCACCATGGCGGCCTTGAACTCGCCAAGTGTCAAGACTGTAAGCACAATGTCGACCACAGTCAGGGCCAGGAAGGCTACCTGCGCGCCCCAGCCGGACAGGAACCCCATGCCGCCGGGAATGCCGCCGGAGACGCCATCGGCGCTGCCGCTGAACTCGAGATGCCAGTAACCGGCGATCTTGGTGATCTTGTCCAGCGTGGTGGGTTCTTGATTGCTGCCTGCAGGGCCGCTGCCCGAGGTTCCCGTCCCGGTGCCCGTATCCGCGGGCTCGCTGTCCCCGGTCTTGGTGCCCGTGCCCGTCCCGCCGCCCGGACCGGACTTTTCCGTGCCGTGCTTGGTGGGGTCCTTCGAGGGGCCGTCCCCCTGGCCGGTGGCACCGCCGTCGGCCGTTCCATCTGCCGACCCGGTGGGGCTGCCGCCTTCGGCCGGGGTGGTGCCATCGCCCGTGGTGTTGCCATCGAGTTTTCCGTCAACGCTGCCGGTGGGGCTGCCATTGACGTTTCCGCCCACCTGGCCGCCAGGAGCGCCGCCTTCGGTGCCGCCGTCCACGCCACCCTGCGCGCCGCCGGGGCTGGTGCCCTTGCCGCCCGTGCCCGATCCGCCTGCCTTGCCGCCGCCGGTGCCCGGCGTGGTGCCACCGCCGGTGCCGCCCGGCTCGGTGGGGGTCTTGCCGTTGCCCGGTCCGGTGTCCGTCCCCGGCCCGGTGCCTGGGCCGTTGCCATTGCCCGGACCCGCGCTGGGGCCGGTGGCCGCCTCGCCCATACCGCCGCCGCCGGGACCCGTGCCCTTGGTGCCGGAACCGCTGCCGGTGCTACCGGGCGCGCCGGGTTGGGTGGCCGTGCCCGAGCCGCCGTCCTTGCTGCTGTTCGAACCGTCGGCACTGTGCGCATTCCCGGTGGCCCGATCCCCGGTTGGCGCCGTCTGGGCACTCGTGGCGCCACCGCCGTTGCCGGCACCAGTGGCGGGCGGGGCCGGCGTCGTGGGCGGATCTCCCGCCGGCGCGTCAGAAGCTGGCGCGTCAGAAGCTGGCACGGCTGGTTCGTCCAGTTTGAGCTCGTCAAACATCTTTTCGATGTCGTAGAGGGCCCCGGCCTTTTCCACGTTGCCGCCGTTTTCGGCGATCATTTGCTGCAACCGCGGCGTGTAGTTCTCCTGCCGGACAATCATCCAGTTGTTGCCGCTGCGCTTGACTTCCAGGGCCCGGATGCCCAGCTCCCTGCCGCGGCCATTGTTGAAATGGCGCATGGCTTGGGCGCCGGTGTAATTGGCGGGCACGCTGTCCAGTCGGCTCATGGTGCCGGTGGCCTGCAAGCCGTTCGGATCCACCAGGTTCACCGGGTTGTTCTGGACGAACTCGTAGAGGTTCAAGGATGCGGCATTGCCCAGCGGGTCCGGGCTGAGCCAGCCGCCAATCCAGGACGCGTAGTACCGGTAGCCGAAGTAGTAGAGGCCGGTAGCGTCGTCGCGCTCCTTGCCCGTGTAGCGCCGGTCCCGCAGTTTAGTGCGGCGCAGCGCGGCCCCTGCGATGAAGCAGGAGCCGCCGTAGCTGAAGTGTTCCTCGTAGCTGAGGACCACGCCGTTGGAGTCCAGTTCCATGGCCGTGGAGCCCAGGTCATCGGGGATGAGGAAGCGGACTTCGGCGGTGCCCACGGTGTCCGTTTCGGCGGCGCTGGTATCGGCACTCCAACGGTAGACGGTGGCCAGGCAGCGATCGTCGTCCTCAATCAGCGCCACGGTGCGTTGGATTGCGGTGATGCCGGCGCGGGTATGGAGGAACAGTTCGCAGCCTTCGAGGTAGATTTTCTCGGTGCGTTCCAGCCCACCTGCCGTGAGCCGTTCGGTGACTTTCCGGACGCGGCGGCCGTCAGCGTCGTAGGCGTAATGTTCGACGTCGTTCGGTTGGCCTTGGGCGCTCCGGTCAATGATGGTGGCGGAGCGGAGGCGGTTGCGGTGGTCCCAGACGATCGCGGCCAGGTGCGGCAGCGAGTTCGTATTTCCGGCGGCGTCGAACCGCCCTTCCGGCGCGGCGATGGGAACGCCGTTCGTGTCCAGAGCCGGGAGACGCCGGTTGGAGGTGGCCGAAACCCAGATGTCCTGTGTCCACGACCGGGTGGTCCCGGTGTGCTTGATCTGGTCCAGGTTGCCGGCGACGTCGTAGTGGAAGCGCTGCGTGAAGCGCTCCACCGCGGCGCCGTTGGCCAGGCTGAGGTGCCGGGTGCCCTGTACCACTCCTGCCGCGCCGGACCAGGCATCGGTGGGCAGCAGCGCCTGGTGCACGCGGCCGGTGGCCTCCACCACCTGGTAGTAGGGGTCGTAGCGGTACTCTCGGGCCGGCGTCACCGTGAGCCCCTGCAGGACCGGGGTGGGGTGCGCCGGTTCCTGGGCGTGATCCAGCAGCCAGGTGATGTTGCCTGCCGGGTCCCGGACCACCTCCACGTCCCGCAGTGTCTGCGCGGCGGCGCCAGCGGAGGCAGTTGTGGAGCGGGTGAGCTGTCCGGTGGCGCGGTCGTAGCCGTTGATCGTGGTGACGCCGTTGCCCAGCTCGACGCGTTCCTGCTGGCCGCGGGCGTTGGCGCTGCTGCCCGCCAAAATGGACCGGTTGCTGAGCTGACCATCAGAAGTGGAGACGGTGATGGTGTCCATCCCGCCGGCGCGGCGGTACTTGAACATGCGGGTGGTGCCGTCCGGGGAGGTTCGCCGCAACGGCCTGCTGAAGGCGTCATAGGCGGAGACGGCGGTGTAGGTGGTGGCATCCAGGGGCTCGCCGCCGGGAGCGGCCCAGTCCGGTTCGCGGTCCACCACTGTTCGCAGCCGATGCGAAACCTCCAGCGGGTTGCCGTCCGGGGTGAAGCGCAGGGCCTCATGCCGCCCGGCCGAGTCCTCGTGGACCACCAACAGCCCGCGCGCGTTGCGGGCCACGGCCTGCGGCACCGCAGGATCCTCGCCGTAGGTGAGCCGTTCCACCATGTGGTTCAGGCCGTTGCCGGACACGCGGATTTCCGTGGGCCGGCCCGCGGCGTCGTAACTGGATTGGATCCGGTACGCCCGCGGATCCCAGCGCTGCACCTCCCGGTCCAGCGCGTCGAGGAAGAAAACCGTCTCGCCAGCGTCCACGCTGCGTTGGCGCAGCAGCCGGCCAGCCATGTCCAGGTCCACCTGGGTGATCATCACCCCGCGGGCATCCACGACGGCGGTGACGTTGCCGTCGTCGTCCAACGTCCGGCGGCAGCGGCGTTCCTCGGCCGCGGCACCGCGGCGCACCTCCAGGACGGTGCGGCCCATCGGGTCCACGTGCACGGTGGTGGGAGTGCCGGCGTGGGCTCTCGCGCGCTCGAGCGCGCGGCGTTCGGGATCGCCGGCGGGCAGGGCTTGGCGTTGCAGTTCATAGTCCGAGCCGGTCACGGTGTCATTGGGGTCCGCGGAGGTGGTGGACCAGGCGTCGGTGGTGACTTGCGTGCGGGTGCCGTTGGGCAGGCTGACTCCAATTTCCCGGCCCAGCGCATCGTAGCGGTGGCGCACGGCGGTTCCGAACGACTGCAATTCGGGGTCCGGCTCGTAGCGGGGCGTGGTGGTGTGGAAGGGCTCGAACTCGAGGACAGCCTGCTGCTTGGAATCGAACACCACGTGCCCGGATGCCCGCCAGCGTTGGGCGGCGGGGGCCTCCACCGGCACCCCCTGGGCATCCACGTCGATACTGCCGTCCGGGCGGCGGACCACCGCGGGGCCCGCGTCCACGCGCTGCTTACCTTGGATGGGCCGGCCGAACCCGTCGAAGTACTGCACGGCCACCTTCAACTCGCCGTTTTGGGCCGGGCCGCCCGCGCCGTCGTCCACCAGCGACTCGCGCGCCACGTCAACGCTGCAGATCGGCTCACCCCGGTCCCGGAAAGCGGCGAGGTCGCAGAAGGCAAAGGTGCTGGCCTGTACCACGGCGCCAGCCGGGTTGGCGAGGGCCGCCGTCACGGTGCCGGGGAGCCCGCCCGGGTGGGCACTCAACGGCCGGGCCCCGTGTGCCTGGGAGGTGCCGCCGTCGTCCAATGCCGTGCCGTGCCCGGACGTGAGAACGGTGAACCCGAAGGCGTCATAGCGCGCCTCGAAGGTGGCCTGGTTGGCGTCGGTGATCCGCCACGGGGCCATGACCTGGTAGTCGAGGTCCGCGGTGGTGGTGTTGCCCACCTCGTCCGTGAAGCTGAGCCTTGACAGCGCGGCAGGGTCCCACACCCACGCGGTTTGTGCGCCGTCGGCTTCCAGGGAGCCTTCCGGCAGGCTGAAACGGGCGGCGGGGAGCAGTGCGGCCACGGGTCCGCGGGCCCACCAGTAGCCATCCGCCGCTACATAGTGGGCGGCGGTGAGAGCCGCGGCGTTGACCCGGGCAGCATAGATGCGGGCCACCTCGGCGGCCGCGAAGCAGGCGTGCTCCTCGTGGTGGACCAAGCCCTCAGGCCCCGGATCGCCGAGTGGCCGGGTGCCGGTTCGGGCGGCGTCCCGGTACAGCGTGCGGTCCCAGGACACGCGGCGCAGCTCCATGCCGGCGGTGAAGGCCGCGCCGTTCTCAAGCGGGGCGGCCAGCGCGGCGGTGGCTGCGGCGCGCGCTGCGGTGAAGCTGAGCGGGCCGGCGTCGCCTAATCCTCTGCCCTCGAATGCTTCCTCCTCGACGGGGATCGCCAGCAGGTAGCTGTCCTCGGTGTCCACGTGCGTGACCCGGCGGCGGGTCACCTGGGAGATGGGCACACCCTGGCTGGGATCGGCCGCAGGCTGGCCGGGGCGGCGCGGGCAGCCCAGGTCCAAGGTGAGCAGTTCGCAGCCCACCTCGTCCCGGGCCAGGACCACGCGCTGCTCCACCCGGGGATCTGCGGGCTGCTCCTCGTAGCTGGCTTCGAGGGTCTCTCGTTCGCGCACGGTATAGGCGGCAGGGCGCCCGCCCAGCGCGGGCTGGAGTTGGTGCACGGCGTAGCCCGTGGTGGAGACACTGAGGGGCTGCGGGTTGCGTTGGCCGGTGCGGTTTACGGCGAACAGTTCGTCCCGCAGCGGCCAACCGGCCAGGGCGCGGTGGGCGTCGGGGTCTTCGGTGGGCGCGTCAGGGCCGCTGGGCGGGGTGGGCGCGTCCGGGTCTGCGGCCCAGCAGCGGGTGCGGAGCCGGGCGTCGACGTCGGGGTCCCCAGAGGCGTGCCAGAGCCGGTGGCAGGAGGCAGCGCCGAGGTCGTCAGGGGGCAGCTCATCGGGGCGGAGGGGCCGGATTTCGGCCACGCCGGGGGCGCCCCAGCCGGGCCGGTGGAAGGAGCCGGAATCATGGATGTCCACGTGCAGGAAGCCGCGGAAGACGCGCTCGACGGAGTCGAAGTAGCCGCAGTGGTATTCGTAGCGTGCCACGGAGCGGGTGTTGGCTATGTGGTCAATGAGGAAAACACGGTCCACCACGGTCACGTGCTGGGGGAGCCGGGTCAGCCAGGGTTCGTCCCCGGCTTCGTCGCGGCGGTAGTGCACGGCGGAGGAAGAATATTCGACGACGGTCTCCGCACCGGCGTCGCTGGCGACGGACACGAGGCGGCGGGGTGGGCCGTCCGCCATCAACCGGACGTAGCGCAGGGGAGCGGAGCTGTCTCCGGCGAGGACGGAGGACCAGACAATGCTGAGGGTGCCGTCGCCCAGGAGGTCCAGGACCTGGGCGCTGCAGAGGTCATCCGCAGCGGGCAGGCCGAGGACCTGGCCGCCGGAGACAAAGCCGTTGCCGGCGGCGTTCCGCCACCACAGCAGGTAGTCCGCGCCCACGTAGACCAGGTCCGCGGTGCCGGTGGAGTCCAGGTCCGCAAACCGGATCCGACGGATGTCCAGTGTGGTGCCGTCCGGGAGGCTGGGCGGGTTGAGCATACTGATGGGGTCGCCTAAATCGCCGCCGGGCAGTCCGGGCCAGTATTCGATCCGGCCTTCCTGGACCTGGACCAAGTCCAGGAGGCCGTCGCCGGTCATGTCCGCCATAAAAACGCCCACCTCCGGACGCTCGGCAAGGAGCGGGACGGAGGTCGCTGCGTGCTGGGGGAGATTGGTGGGGGCGCCGTAACCGATCTTGCCCAGGGCGGGAAAGCACAGGGAATTTTCGCCCAAGGCGAGGATCGTCTCCGGCAGCCCATCGCCGTCGACGTCGACCCAGTCCTGCCGGCCGGGCCCGGCGAAGACAGGGACCTGGCCAAAGGGCTGGAAGGCATGCCAGCTGCGTTCGTCCCTGTTGTATTCGCTGAAGCCGGCGTGGCGGCCGTCCAGGACGGCCACGTTGAAGTTGCCGTCGCGGTCGAAGTCCGCCAGCAACGACCCGGCGGTGCGGTCCGAGGGGGTTTCGGCGAGCCGTTCTTGCGGGCCGAAGATACCGCCGCCCAAGTTTGGTTTGTAGTACCAGGCGCCGTCCGCCACGGTGAGGACACCGGGCAGGCCCTCGCCGCGGACGTCCGCGAATCGGTAGTCGGAGCCGTGTAGGCCCTGGGGTAGGTTTTCGAGACTGGCGGAGTCCAGGGTGCGGAGCCGCTGTTCCACCACGCTGTCGCTATAGCGGAAGGTAACGCCGGGGAGGGATTGGACGGTGACGGTGGCATCATGCCGGAAGCCTTGGACTTCGATCCGGTGCAGGAATGTCCCGGTGGGTGCCTGGTCGTGGATGAGGTTGACGGCGCGGGTGAGGACGGGGGCGGGGCCCAATGCGGCGAAGCGGTGGAACACGAGGATGCGGCGGCACAGCCGGTAGGTGCGGACCTCGAAGCCGGGGCGGCGGCTGGAATAGGGATCCTGCCGGACCAGCCAGTCTTGGTCTGGTGCCGGAGTGGCAGCCTGGCCGGGGGCGTGGTCGCCGTAGTCGAGGACCACTTCCAGATGCCAGTTGGCGGCAGCACCGTCGTCGTTCGCGTCCAGCGGATCCTGGTTGAGGTACCGGACGCGCTTGAGGAGGCGTTGGGCGTGACCGGCGGGGTTGAGGCGCGGGAATTCGGCGGGGGAGCTCCAGTCCACGGCGGCGCCGTCCTCGGCCGCGTAGTCATAGCGGATGGCGTTGCCGAAGCGGTCGTACTGGGCCTCGAGTAGCCACTCGTAGATCCGGGACGGACGTTCGGGGTCCCGGATCCGGCCGGATCCATCACTGCGGCGGCCGAAAATGGCCACGCTGCCGTCTGGTCGTCGCACCCGCCAGTGCACGTCGCCATCCGCTGTCGCGGTCCATTGTTCCACCCGGGTGAAGGTGGACTCGTGCCGGCTCCGGAAGCGTCGGACGTGGTGGGCGGGGGCGTCCCATTCCAGGGCCGTCTGCCCGCCAGGACCTGATGTGAGGGCGGGCACCAGCTCGTCCCCGGCGAGGGAGTAGCGGTCCGTGGCGTCGTAGCGGGGCACATCACGGCGGTCAAAGACGCTCACCGAGGCCATCCCGCCGAGCGCCCAGCCGAACCCGAACGGCGAATTCCCCGCCGCGTCCTGGTAGTTGAATGCCAGCCCGGGGCCGAAGCCCAAGCGCCCGGACGGCAACGGCAGCGGGTAGGAGTACGACGCGGAGCCGGTGGACGCATCCACGGCCACATCGAAGGGCGGCAGCAGGTCCGCCACCTCAACCAGGGCCGGGGTAATGGGGCCGTTCACGGCCGGTGATTCACCCCGCCAAGACGGTGTAAAAGCATAACCCCATACAGCACGGGTGCCCCCAATTTCTCGAGGTGAGAGTACTATGCCCTTGGTCTAGCACTTGGAAGTGGTTTCGTCGAGGGGAAAATCTTAGCGACAGGTCAGGTGGGCCCTGAGGCGGCGGGTATCAGCCGGATGTCCCTAAAAATGGCCTGACTGTTCCGCAGGAAGATGAGCCTGGCCGCTATTCCCGGCGACGGAGACCCTCCCGGGAACCGGCATAAGGGCCGATGACGGCGCTGCCGCTGCGGCAGATCTCCGGGTACACGCCCTCGCCTTCGGCCGGACCGTCTTACGGATCTTCGCCCCAGGAACTAGCCGGCGTCCCGGACCCGCTGGAGGTACATAACTAGTTCCTGGAGCCGGTCCGCGGGCCACGGTAGCCGGGCGCTCAACTCCGGGCTGTTTTCCTGCCACATGCTCCGCGCCGCAGCCTTAGTCGCGTCATTGCTGTGGAACTGGGAACCGAGCCCGTCCCAACGCCTTGCAAAGTCGCGGACCGCGGGATCGTCCACAGGCGTGCGCGCTGACACGTGGCCCAGGCCCTCTTCGATAAGACTGGCAAGCGTGGTCCTGGCATCTTCGACGGCTGCCGGGCCGACCTCGGCCCTCCGTTGCGCCAGTTCGGTGCGCTGTTCTTCCGTGAAGTACTTCTCGTACATCGTCATCCCTTCCAAAATTGTTATGAAGTGGTCCACGCCCGGCATGGCGTCGCCCATGCTGTCGAGCAAGGCCTGGATCTGCCGCTGGAGGCGCAGCGCCTGCTCCGCTTGGTCATGCAGTGCCGACAACTGGCTGGTGAGCAGCCGCCGCACGGCGCCGACGTCGTCCGGCGACGCCGCCAAGACCTCGCGGACCTGCTCCAGAGACAGGCCCAGCGCCCGCAGAGCCCTGATCCGGTAGAGGCGGCGGACATCATCTTCCGAATATCGCCGGTGCCCGGAGCCCGTTCGCCCTGTTGGTGGAAACAGGGCGATCTGGTCGTAGTGGTGCAAGGTCCGCACAGTGACCCCGCACAATGTGGCAAGTTCGCCAATGCTCCACGACTGCCCACCGGTCTCCAACATGTTTCCCACCCTAGGACCTGACGCCACGTCAGGATCAAGCCCCGTGCGCGCGGGGTCCTGACCAAACCGCCAAATCCAATTTGACGGCTATTGGAGCATCGACGGCTTTCACGGCACGCCTCACGAGCCCGGCTGAGCCGGCCGAGTTGTCAGTTTTAGAAGTCGTCTGCCCCAGATTGCGCGGCCGGGCTGCCGGGATGAACAGGCCCGGCAGCTTCCGTGGCTGCATGACACAGGGCGCTTAGCAAAATTCTTGGGAGGTGTCGGCTTAGCGCAATTCCGTGAGTGGTCATGTGCACGAACGCCTCGATGGGGGCAAAGCTTGCGCGGGGTACACCGCTTTTTCGCCGGGAGGAACTGTGCCGCTGGGCGGCCGCTATTGTGGCGTCTCGTTCTTTGCCCTGTGGGCGAGCCGCCCTAGTTGCCATCGGTGCACGTCGGGCAGCCAATCCAACGGGGCCGACGGGCCGACCCGGGGATCCTCGGAAAACCCGCCGTCCCGCAGAGCCTCTACGTACACGCGATCCTCTTTTATTCGAGCTCGAAGCTGCTCAGCCCCGCAACCCGAGCCGTGACCGGGGATCACGGCAGCAACTTCGTCGGCAACACCCTCAAACAGCAGGAGCGCGGCGAGGTAGTCCTCGACCGGATTCACAGCCTCAAGATCGAGAAACGGCATCAGGATGTCGGAAAGCATGTCGCCGGCGTCGAGGACGCCGTGCTCCTCGATCAGCAGCGCCGCATGGCCTGGCGCATGGGCCTGGTGCTCGATGATCCGGACTTTCGGTCCATCCCAGGGAATCTGCGCTGCTCCGGCGGGCAGACCGGTCATAAGACCGAGCAGATCCATCGGGATCTCCCCGGCGAGCTCCGGCGGTAGCGCCCCGGCCACGCGGGCCTTCCAGTCCGAGTGCGACAGCAGGTCTTGGATGGACGCCGCGCAGCGGCCCGTACCGTAACGGGGCACGTCGCCGAACATCGCGTGCCAGAGCACGTGGTCCCAATGCGGATGCGTCGAGAACCCCGCCACGACTTGCTGGCCCAACCCTCGAAGGTCGTTTGCTAGGTCGGCCATTTCCTCGCTCGTGATACCGGGATCGATGAGCAACACACCTGTCAGGCCCTGCACCGCAACGGAGTTACTTTGGATGAACTTGCTCTTATGGACGTAAACGCCCTTAGCCACTTGCTTCAGCATCAAACGCCTTCCGCTTGTGGTTTGCGACCGCTTGCCGCGACGGTACTACCTGGCGGTAAGAGTTTTCAAGCACTAGTTGTACTCAGCCAGCAGGTTGGTTACATCTGCTGATGGGTGCTCGTCCTCCGAGGGCTGCGTGGTTTCGGCGGTGGTTGTAGAAGTCTAGCCAGCCGGTGAGGGCTTGTGCGCGGTGGTCACTGGAGTCGTAGGCGTTCTTGTAGGCCCAGCCTTCCTGCAGGGTCCAGTTGAACCGTTCGGCTTTGCCGTTCTGCCACGGGCTGCGGGGTTTTGTGCGCCGGTGCTTGGCGCCGAGGTCCTCCATGACTTTGGAGAAGGCCGCGGACCGGATGTAGGCCAGGGCGTTGTCCGTCATGACCTC
>NZ_JBEPPA010000016.1:0-66922 GCF_040547075.1 Arthrobacter sp. UYCu512 | reverse complement strand
CAGTGGATGTATCCGTTCCCGCGGCCACACCGTAAGCGGTGCGGTCCTGACAATGAATCCAGCGGGTCCGGCTTGGTCTGTCAGGAGTACTTCGGCATCCACGCCGCCCCGGATGGGTTCACCAGATACCGTGACCAATCCGTTATGCTACGTCCTGGCAGATGCTGCCCAGGGTCCGGGACGGTCAGTCCCGATCTGGAAGCGGGCTACGGCAACCTGGGGGATACCCTGCGGTGGGCCATCGGTGCAGGGGTCGTCGGGTCCAACATTGAGGACCGGATGCGCCCGCTGGCGGAGACCGTGAAGCAGATGGGCGATCCCCTCCTGGCCAAGAAGCGCGAGGAGATCGATTTCGTCCTCTCCTCCATGCCCGAACGGACGCGTTCCTCCGGACAGGACACGCGCCCGTCGGCCGTGCTGACGCCATCGAACGCTGTAAGGCTTTCCTGGACGCCGGAGCGTCCTGCGCCTTCGTTCCCGAAACGCTTGACGAGGCGACTGTGGCAGCGGATCTGAAGCAGATTGCTTCCGCCGATCCAGCCCGCCGAATACTGCGGCCGGCCCCGCCCCATCAGAGAATGCTGGGCAACCCCTCTGGAGTCACCGCTTTCCGCTTTCCCTGCCGTACCCGGATCCCGGAACCTGTGCTGGTTGAGAGCCCCGGCACATCCGCCGAGAAAGAGACCATGATGATCAAGAGCCACTCGGACGTCGTCCTGGAAGTCACTGCCCACCACCCGGACGCCGTCGAGAAGGATCTGAACGCCGCCGTGGAGATCGCCCGCGAACACGCGATGAAGGAATGCCGACACGGCATACTGCGATACGCGGCACTGGACTCCGGAGCCCTGACACGGCTCAGCATCCTGAACAACTCCGGCCCCCAACGCCCGTCGGCCCTGGCAGAGCGAATGGTCACAGGCGCCTCCAACATCTCCACAATCACCGCACGCCTCCAAGAAGCAGGACTGGTTGGAAGATCAGACGACCCAAGGGATATGCGCGCCTCGCTGATCAGGCTCGCATGGCCGGGAAACGGGCCGGCGCCGCGCTACGGCATTCGGGCAACACCCTTATCGATGTAATTTCAGCGACTGGAACGAGGAAGACCGCCACGACCTATTGCGGCTGCTCTCCCGCTTCGAATCCGACAGCAACAGGGTAGCGGCCACCTTGAAGGGCACCCAAGCCCCCTAGGCACACCTGTGGTCGAACGCGGCCAAATTAAGCGCCCCCGTTCCTTCGCCATCCTGACCAGCTCGCAGGCAGCGTCGGCCTCGGTTGTTCTGTTTCCTTGTCCACGGTTTACGCACTCGGCACAGCCTCTCGTCTCGCGGCCATATCGAGCTTCCACCCCGCCACGCTCACCGCCCAGCGTGTCGAGCGAGATATACCGTTATCTCCACCAGTCCCGCCGCAAGAAACGAAGCCAGGCTCAATTCGATCCAGAAGAAATTCGTTAGTAGTCGACTGAAAGCCCCGGCATCGAGACTGCCGCGGAAGAGAAATTCGGCCGCAGGATCGATCCAGAGCCACAGGCGGCGGTGGCCGCCGATGTCGTCCCGGGCGCTAACCACGAGTGGCGAAAGCCTGCACGGTCCCACTGAACTTGGGCGATCGTTAGGGGACGTGTGACTTGAAGTTCGGGGAATGTGAAAATGTAAAGTATCCCGCGTTAGGGTCGCTTCTGTCTGGGGCCATCGGGGCTACGAAATAGAGGATAGATCCGTACTCGCTGGATACCTGCGCCCCATCAAAGGCCGACGCTCATAAATCAGCGACCTGCAGCCGTTGCGGCGGGGGTGCGTCGCGGGGATTTGTGTCCGCCGGGTTGAAAGCGGCGTCCGCAGGACCTGTGAGACGATGTGGGCTTATACCTCGGCGGACTCTTCCCCGCCTTCCCCACTAGGAGTCCTGATGCCCGCGTCGCCTGCCATTGACCACCTCGCTCTTACCGTGACCGACCTCGAGGTCAGCGTCGCCTTCTACTCCCGCCTATGGGGTACATCGCCCACCGGGACGATGCTCGATGGGCCGTTTGTTCGAAGTAAATTCGATCTTGGTGGAGGGGCGTCACTGGGACTCACAGAGCATCGCGCAGCTTCCGGGGAGGGCCGCTTCAGTGAGCGCAATCCAGGTCTGGACCATGCGGGTTTTTCCGTGGCCAGCGCAGAGGAACTCCTCGAATGGGCCGCGCATCTGGATAACATCGGCGTGATCCACAGCGGACCCGTAGATGCCCCGTATGGCACGGCACTGAACTTCAAAGACCCGGACGGTATCGCGTTGGAGTTCTTCTTGCCCAATTAAGGACTGCTCACCGCAGACCGAAAAACCACTCGCCTTTGCACTTCCGGTCCGGGACGGGCACGGGGATACACCGGGGTATGTTGCGGGTTCATGAGACACAGAATGACCGGGTCTTTGGTCGGCGTAGACCGCATGAAGCGCTGCGATGACACGCACCAGATTCATGCGGCCGAGCCGATGGGTGGTCGTGTAGCTAATTCAGGGGCGGGGTGTCGGCGGGAATGACACCGGTCGAGTACAGATCGGTGGCGAGGTCGCGGATTGCGCGCAGGGCGACACGCTGGGTGAAGGGGCCATAGGAGACACGGGCCACCCCAAGTAACTGCAGCTCGGCTGCCGGCAGGGCACCGGGTGCGCCGATCACTGATAGCTTTCCGCGCCCGAGTCCCTCGACCAGCGGCTCGATGACCTCGCGGGTCAGTGCTCCCGGGACGAACACCAGCGCGGCACCGGCGTCCAGGTATGCGCGGCCCCGGGTGATGGCGTCATCGATGCTGTCTTTGATAGGCCGGTCACCGCCCCTCGCGATCGCGTCGGTGCGGGCGTTCAGCTGAAAGGCTATGCCCTCGGCCTGGGCAGCTGCCATGACGGCGTGCACGCGGGCGACGGCTTCATCGAAGGGCCGAAGCCGGTCTTCCACGTTGGCGCCGACGACGCCGAGCGCGATAGCCCTGCGAATCGTCTCGGCCGGGTTCTCGTAACCATCATCAAGATCGGCCGTGACGGGAAGATCAACGGCGTCCACGATTGTTTTGACCCCTGCCAGCGCCATCTCCAGGGGCATCGTCCCGTCCGCGTAGCCGTACGCGGCGGCGATGGAGTGGCCGGCGGTCGCGATTGCCTTGGTCTCCGGCAGCGCCGCGACCGTGGACGCGCTGATGGCATCCCAGACGTTGACAACCCGCAGGATCTCCGGGGCCTCATGCAGCGCTTTCAACTGCTGCGCGCGCTCTGACGTGTTCGATCCGGTCATTTTTCTTCTCCGTTTTCTGTCGAGGTACTTGGCAAGGAAGCTGAGGAGGATGTCGGTATCCTCCAGGACATTGGTCCAGGGAGTGCATGGCACTTTCTATCTCCACGTGCTCCACTAAACAGGAATTGTCGGGGTCAGGGAGTGTCTCTGCCGGTGGTGGCGGACGTACCGGAGACAGTTTTCGGCCGGGATCGCCGGTCCAGGATCAGGGCGGTGGCGGCGAGGAGGGCCGCGGCGCCCTGGGCGAGGGCGGTGAGGGTCTTATCGAAAAACCAGACGGGTTCATACATGGCCGGGAACGGCCCGAACGCCGGAACATCGATGTAGCGGTAGAGCAGCAGGACGGCCAGCCCTCCGCCGGCAGTGAGTAGGGCAAGGAGCCAGGCGGGGCGGCTGCCACGGGCCAGGACGTAGAGTCCGGCTGCTGCCGCAGCGCCGGCTTCGGCGAGGAAGAGGTTGCCCTCCCCGAAGCCTTCCGGGGCGGCGGACTGGTAGCCCGTTGCTAGGCGGGCGTGCACGATGGCGTCCACAAAGAGAGCGGCCGCTGCAAGGACCCGCAGGACGAGACCCGCAACGCTGCCAAGGCCGCGGCGGCCCGGCTCCGGGGCTCGGGCGCCGTGGGTTGGGGTGTGGTCCTGGCTCATTTGACGGTCAGGGTTCCTTGCATGTTGGAGTGGTAGGTGCAGTGGTAGGCGTAGGTGCCTGCCTTGGCGGGGGCGGTGAAAGTGGTGCTGGTCCCGGCTTTGACGACCGCGTCGAAGGAACCGTCCTCAGCGATGACGGTGTGGGCTTGAGAGTCCATGTTCATCACCGTCACGCTCGCCCCGGCCGGGACGCTGTCCGGGCCGGTATAGGCAAAGGACTTGATATGGATCGTCACGTCAGCCGCCGTCCCGGTGGACGCGTTTGGGGCTCCCGTTGACGGTGTCATCGGCGAAGCTCCCATTCCGGGGTCCATGGAAGCGGACGAGGAAGGCATTGACGTCGGAGACCCAGGTGATGAGCTGGGCGCTCCTTGGGTGGTCCCGCAGGCGCTGGCACCGATGACGGTGGCCGCGCCGATCAGGGCAACGGTAAGACGTTGAGGGATTTTTGTCGCCTTCATGATTGTTCCCTTTCAGGGAGCTGACGGGCGCTCCTGGTGGAAGCAGGGGCAGTGGTTCCGGATTCAGGCGGGGTGGCTGGAGGTCAGGTGGGCGTAGACGACGGTGTTGTCCAGGTACTCCCGCGTGGTGGGGTCGTACCCGCCGCAGGTGATCAGCCGGACTTCGGGCCGGTCCGCGTTCTGGTAGACCTCCACGGTCGGGAAAGTTGATTTGTGGTAGACATCGACTTTGTCCACCGTGAAGACCGCGGCGGTGTGGTCCGCGCGGGTGACGGTGATGGTCTGGCCCGGGGTGAGCTCATGGAGCCGGTAGAACAGCCCCACATCGCTGCTGGTGGTGTTGACGTGGCCGAGGATGACCGCGGACCCCGTCTGGCCCGGGGTGGGCGAGTCCTGGTACCAGCCACCGGGTGAGCCCGGTTCCCCGGACGGGGTCTGAACTTCCCCGTTGGCCTGCTTGCCCACAGGGGTCAGGGCCGCGTTCACGCCGATGGAGGGGACCTCAACCCGATCCGGCGCGGACGCGGGCAGAGCCGTGTCCGGCGCGGACGGAACAGCCACGGAAGACGGGTTAGGCGGGGCCGGTGCGGTCAGCGGGTCCGGAATGGGTGCTGCCGCAGCAGTGGCAGCGCCAGGTGACGGCGACGGCAAGGACACGCTGGTCGTTGGCCCCGGTGCGGGTGGTTCGGCGTGGAGTCCCAGCCCGATGGTGGTGATGCCGCCGGCCAGGAGCAGCGCGGCCACCGCGGACGCGCTGAAGCGTCCACGGCGGCGGCTGTTTTCAGATCCCATCAGTTCCCTGCTTGTTCCCCGAGTCTTCCCAGACCCTAGGCTGCCATTTTGCGGCGGATTGCGTACGCGCCGCCGGCGGCCATGACGAGGCCGCCACCTGCGGCCAGCAGACCGAGATCAGGGCCGGCAGGGGCGGGCGTGGTGATGCCGGTGCCGGGGGCCCCTGCGGGCATGGCTTTCAGGGTTCCGCACAGGGCAGGTGACGTGGCGGCCAGGGGCAGGGAGGGCACGAGGTCGCTGGGGGCCTTCTGCGCTGCGTCGGACAAGGTGGCCGGGTCCAGGCCGTGGACGACGACGACGGCGGTGCCGGCCTTGAGGGCATCAGCGGTTTTGGCGTCCAGGGTGAAGGTCCTGTTATAGGTGTAGGAGGCACCCATCCCGGCAACCTTCAGGTCGGTACCGGCTGCGGGGCTCGTGTCTCCGCTGGTGGACAGGGTCGTGCCGATGCCACCGTAAGCGGGGGCGCCTTCGGTGGTGCTAATCACTCCGTCTTTGTTGGTGTCAGCGGACATGTCAGGGCAGGTACCCTTCGCACCGATATGGATGTGCTGGACGTGCGGGTAGGGGCTGCCGTTGAACATGGCAGCTAGCCCGGAGACTTTTTCGGTCACTGTGGCCTGGTCGCCACTGACGGTGATCATCACCGTGCCTGTGGCGTTGCTGCCGTTGATCGCGGCAAGGTTCGCCTGATAGTTCGTGTTGTCCGCGGCGAGGGCCGGGCTGGTGGAGAGTGCGAGGGCGCCCAAGGCCAGGGCCGGGGCGATCAGGAAAGCGGATTTCTTCATGACTTTTTCCTCCATCGGAAATGGACGCTCCCCTGATGGTCACGCCCATGGTGGTGACTCTAACGGTTCGTTGTGCTCCACGTCACGGATGGGAGGGATAAAGAAATACTTTTCCGCCTCGGAACAGGGCACCCACCAGCTCAAACACACCTCCGGAAACCCCTGGGGTTCTGTTTCTGCCAGTTGTGTAGGACATATTCGGACCAGCAGGCCAGTACCGTGGTGGCGACCTGGTAAGCGAATGCGGCGCGGGTGACCTGGTTTGGTCCCAGCGTTTCCGGCAGGGCCGCCGCGTCCACCGTCAGGACGAAGTTGTCCTTAACGAAGGCTGCGGACGTTGGCGTTTGGAAGGCCGGGAACCCCAGATTCGCCAGCCCCTCGATCGGGGCGGCCGCATCCGTGCTCCGCTGCAGATCCCGAACATACGCGTGTGCAGCATCCGGGTCCGCGGCTTCCTTCACAGACAGCACGAAGGACCCTTGAGTCAGGGCATAGGTGCAGGTATACAGATTGTCGACCCAGGAATCGGTCGTGCCGGGGGCGGATGACATCGCCAGGATCCGGACGATATTTGCCCGGGTTTCCTCCCCGCACACCATCAACGCCGCAGCCGACGGGGAACCCGCCGTGCCCGCACCCGAAACAGCAGAAGGAGACCCCGGCTGCGGCGAACCAGACCCTGCTCCCGCCGGGGAAGCCCCCGAAACAGCCGGACGGCTGCTCGTCGCCGCGCCTCCGCTTCCTGGTTCCGCGTTGCCGGCGGCGTGGAACCCGCGCCTCCGCTTCCTGGTTCCGCGTTGCCGGCGGCGTTGAACCCGCGACCCGGCGCCCGGGCGGAGTGGGCCGGGGCGTTGTCAGGCAGGCGCATCGGTGAAGGCGGTGCTGCGTCAGATCGCGAAGAGACCCCCACCGACTTACCCGCCGGGCTGGACTCCCGGCGGGACAGCGAACAGCCCGGAGCCGGTGTGTTCCAGGTATTCCACCGCCAAGGTGTCATTCCGGGCCATCGCGAGCTGCATGGGCACGTAGTGGGTGCGGGGATCCTTGACGAAGGCGATGAAGAAGAGGCCGGCGTCCAGGTGACCCGGCCCGTCGGAGTCGTCCGTGTAGTTGTACCCGCGGCGGAGCATCCGCACCCCGTTGTTGTGCGAGGGATGCGCCAGGCGCAGGTGCGAGCTGGGAGCGATGAGTGGTTCGCCGGCCCTGCCCTGGGCTTCAAAGTCGGGGGCGCTGAACTCGGCCCCGCCGGACAACCCTGTAAGGGACCGGGGATGCGCAGGGTAGGGACTCCCGGGGATTGACCTGGGGTGACCAAGCCGGGCATCCTTTTGGGCTGCGGCGTCGAACAAAGGGCATGAAATACTACAGCCCGGCGGCGCAGGAACGGGCCAAAGACGCCGCATACGATGCAGTCGAAAAAGTACTGACCAGCCTGTTCGAACCGCTCAGCAGACAGGCCCTGACAGCACGCTGGAACCAGGCCGCTGAAGCCATGGCCATGCATCTCGAAGCGCAGGACAACGGCACGGAATAAGTCGCACGACCCGATGCGCAAGGTCAACACGCCCGGAGCGTTCCGCGACCCCCGCAGGGACGCGGGCTCTCCTGCGTACCTGCTTCGCCGTCAAAGTGTCCGCGAGCCTGAACCCGGCGCCGGCGTTCGATGCTGCACTTGGGCCGGCCCGGGGAATGTAACCCGGTCCGCGGGCTTGTCACGGCGGCCCATGACTAGTATTTTTTCGATCGCGGCCGCCACCGCGGCTGCGAACTCGGTGCCCGGGATTTCCGCGGCGATCTCCCGTGCATCATTGATGCGGTCCATGTCCCTCAGAACAGCTAGCAGCCCCACTGAGAGTCCGCCCGCCGCCAGCCGGGAGAGCTGTTCCGATCCGGTCTTATCCGTGGACATCGGCACTCCACGGACCAGCGCGCCCTCAGGCCGGCGGAGGGCCAGCGCCCAGAAGCCGCCGTCCTCGGCCGGTCCCAGCCAGGCATCGTGTTGGGGAGTCGCGGCAGACCAGTCCATGAGTAGCGGGGCAAGATGCGCCGCTGAAATCTGGGGTGTGTCCATGCCAACTATCAGCAACGGGCCGGTGGTTTCGTCGCAGATTGCAGCGAGCCGTTCATCTAGCGGGCCGCCGGTCTGGGCCATAACCGCGAATCCTGCGGCATCCCGGGCGCTCGGTGTCCCGTCCATCACCAGCAGCCGTTCGCTTACAGGCAAGACCCTGATGGTATCGAGGGTCCTGCTGAGGCTGCGTTGTGCCAGGTCGGCGGCCTGATCAGGCGTCAACGGCGGAGACAACCGGGTCTTCACCCGGCCAGGCCGGCACTCCTTGGCGAAGACCGCCACCCGCAGCTGCAGCGTTGGCCTCATTGCTGTTCCTCGAAGCCGGGAAGAGTGCTGACGGGCCGGGCAGCAGCTGCGGCCGCTGCTGCCCCTAGCTGTGCCGACATTTCGAGCAAAACCTTGCTTGTGCCCAGAGCTGGCCCGGCCACCGTGGACTTGACCGTCCATGGGGCGCACACCACCGGAAGCTCGATGGCCCGGCACCTGTAGAGGCCGGTCATGTCGATGACTCCGGGGGGCCCGGGGTCCAGGTACGCCGAAGTGGTTCGGTCCCTGGCCGGTCCACGTATGGCGGGACTCGCGTCGGGACTTTCAAGGCTCCGCCGGCCACAGCTACTAGTCCGGCCCGGTGGGCGTTGCTCGTCGCTCAGGTGGTGTTTGGTCACCGGCGAGCATGATACCGATGAAGGCCATGCCGAGTCCGGTCAGCAGTGCTGCAGTCCCGACGCTGCCGGCTGTCTGCTCGAACCACTCTCCGTACGTGATGAGGCGGAGGAGACCTACGACGATCATTACTGCACCGACGCCGAACAGCAGGGCGCGCAGCCGGAGCAAGGTGCCGGTTAAAGCGATGAGGGCAAGAACGAGAAGGGTCACGGCCTGTGCCGGATTGACAGGCACCAGTTTGAGCGGGTCGTAGTCGATGAGTGCGAAGACGGCACTTGCCGCGGTAACGGCACTGAGCGCCACTGAACGTCGTCGGGTTTCCGGTTCCAGCCGGGCCCGGGAGATATCGCGGTGACCGGTCATGATGCCCTCAGCGCCCACTTGGCCAGGCGGTTTGACGAGGTGCGCCAGTGCGGACGGAGCAGGCCGTCGAGCCCTGCGCATCTGCCGGCGGCCGTGGCGAGCAGCACGGCGTGCACGGCGAGCATGAGGTAGTAGGACCAGTGCCATTCGTTGGGTGCGTTCAGGACGGACAGGGTAATCGCCAGGGTCTGGATGATGCCAATCGCTGCCCAGAAGCGGGTGAGAAGGCCGACGATGAGGAACGCGCCGAGGCTGAACTCGACCAGCAGTGTGGCGTAGCCGAACAATGTGAAGTTCGGTAAGACAACGTACTGGATCAGCCAGGAGAAAGGCGGGAAGACCGGGTGCTCGAGGGCGTAGCTGGTGAATTGGAAGAGACCAGTGTGGTCGTTGCGGCCGAAGTCGGGGGGGATCTTCCAACTGACGTTTTGGATCCACAACAGGGCTACGGCGATTCGCAGTCCGGCGATGACGGCTCGGGCGGAACGCCCGGAGTCGATTCCTTCGGCGGCGGTCTGGCCGGCCGGCGTTGTGGTCGCGGGTAGATCAGACACGGTCGGAGACCTTGCTGTTTTCCCTCATGTGGGTGCCGCTGAAGGGGACGGGGCCGCCGGGCGATTCCCCGCAACTGACGTACAGATAAACGACAAGCACCTCGTCGTTGGGCTTCATGGATTCATGTTAGACCTCAGGAGTGTCCTGGGCGAGCCGAAAAGCATTTCGGTCGGCGTGCGTTGGGTGGGTCGCGGGGTGCACGAGCGCGCGCGGATTGAGTTCGGTCAGCTGAGCAGGTTCGGACACTGGCGGCCGTCCTACGCGCAGGGGAAAAGTTTGGCGGCGGCGCCTGCTGCAACCCAGTGTTCGGCGAAGAGCCGGTAGACCTCGCTGAGCGCCGGTCCCAGGGGTTCGATCTGTGTGCTGACCAGGGCGTGGTCATCTGTCGCTGCGACCGGATGCCAGTACACCCCGTCCGCGGTGACGGTGACTTCGGGGACCAGTGTTTCGCGGCTGAACTGCACTCCGGTGTCGGCGGCACCCTGCTGCGCGACCGGTCGAATGACCTGGTCGGTCAGCGGGATGCCGAGCCCGTCGAGAAAATCGTGCAGGGCGGCGAGATCGGTCGCGTGGGGCGAAGCGATCGTGGCAGCCACCCGGACTCGGAAACCTTCGCTAAGCGCGACGCCGACGCCGGCCACCGCGCGGGCCCAGCTGCCGGCGCCGCGGTGACCGTCGTGGATCTCCGGGGTGGGGGAGTCCAGGCTGATCTGCAGGGCGAAGTGCTCCCTCGGCATCGCCTGCAAGGAACGAAGCCCGGGCCCGCGGAACAGCATGCCGTTTGTCAGCAAGGTGGTTGGAAGCAGCCGGACGCAGTCTGTGACTATCCGGGCAATGTCAGGCAGCAGAAACGGTTCGCCGCCGGTGAGATAGACCTCCTGGACGCCCCAGTCTGCGCCCTCCCGGACCAGGCGGGCGATCCGTTCGACGCCGAGCTCCCGGCGCTCGGCCTTGGGTGAAGATGCGACACAGCAGTAGTCACAGGCCAGGTTGCAGTGGAAATTCGTATACAGCCAGAGCCGGGCCCCGGGAAGTCGGTCCGGTCCCAGCGTCAATGCCGGGTCGGGCAGCCGACCGCGACGCACGATGACGGTGCCGGGCCCGACGTCAGTCCACGACGTCGTGATGAGGGTGTTGCCCGTTCGTTCACACCAGCGTTGGACCACGTCAAACTCGCTTGCGGAGCCAACAGCCACCGCGCCGGTGGCGCCCTCGGCCAGGGACCCCACTACACGCACCAGGTCCAAGATCACCACCACTTGGTCACCCCCTGTTCCTCGACGGCGGCGAACAGCCCGGCGTAGCCGTCCAGTTCGGGCCGGACCCAGCGCCTCAACCCCTCAAGCTCGAGGATCCGTCGGTGTTCGGGCCGCTCCCAGTCCATAGCCAGCAACGTGCTGACCCATGGCTCGTGGCGTTCTGCGGGCAGGGTGTCTAAGGCGGTGAACATGCAATGGCAATACGGTTCGGTCTGCCAGACCGCCTCCAGTGCCTCCGGCATCAGTTCAGCGCCGCCGATGCCTTCCCAGGTGGTGATTCCGATGGCCGCGACGTCGGCTTCGCCGGCGAGCACGGCGTCGATGGCGTCCAGCTCGCTGCGCCCGGTGTCACCGTGCTTGCCGATGTCACTATTGAACCGCGTCACCTCCAGCAAGGTGAGGTCCAGGCCTGCCCGGGCCAGATAGTACAGCGGCAGAATGGCGGCCTGGGCCGAGTCCGCGGACCCCAAGGCCAGCCGCTGACCGGCGAGGGCGTCCGGGCCGGAGAGTCCGCTACCGGCGCGGGCGACGAACACGGTCGCGAACCGTGTGTCGGTGTCGCGCATCGCCAGGGCGCGGGCCCGCCCCCCGGTCTGCATGACCGTACGCACATAGGCCAGATTGGTGTTCCAGATGATGTCGACCTGTCCGGCGCGCAGCGCCTGGACCTGGCGTCCATAGTTGGAGAACAAGACAAAGTCCATCGGTGCCGGCGAGTCCTTGAAGTATTCGCGGATGCCTTCCCAGATGGGCACTACGTTCGGGGTGTAGGCCACAGCGCCCACCAGTAACTGCTCGGACATGGTTCAGCCTCCTGAGAACAGCGGCAGGCCAGTGAGGGCCCTACCATAGAAGTCGTAGAGCGCATCCGCCGTCGGCGCCATGACCGAGCCCGCCCGCGCATCACGGAAGGCCCGCTCGATGGGCAGGTGCTTGGAGAACGCCGCACCCCCGCAGACCCGCATTGCCGCGTCGGTGATTTCGAGTGCAGCATCATTGGCCGAGGCTTTGACCCCGAGGACATGCAGCAGCGTGTCTTCCCCGGGAGACGCGACGGTGCCGGCTGCTTGGGCCAAATAAGCACGCTGCACTGCCAGGCTGATGGCCATTCGGGCGATCTGGGCCCGGATCGTTGGCAACCCAGCCAGTGAATGGCCCAGATGTTCGAGTCGGGAAACTCCAACGTGTTCGACAGCGGCCCGGGTAGCGGCAGATGCCAGACCCAGCGAGACCGCCGCGTTGCCGAGGTTGAACCACGGCAGCACCGTCTCCATCATGCGCGCGAAGCCCGTCGCCGGCCCGCCCAGTCGGTACCCGACCGGAATGCCAGCGTTGATAGTCATCGGTGCGGAGTCGTTGCCGCGCAGCCCGAGCCCCCGCCAGGGACCGGCGACGTCCACACCCTGCGTGCCGGCGGGAAGGGCGTACAGATCCACCTCACCCGGCACGCCCGAGGGCGTGCCGGTCGAGACCACATAGACATCGGCGTGAGCGGCCGAAGTCACCCAACTCTTGTCAGCGCGCAACACGACAGTCGACCCGCTGGCGGTAGCGATCGACACGGGGGCCCAAAAATGCGACCGGGATCCCCGCTCACTGAAGGCGAGGGTGCCCAGCGTCGTCCCGCGCGCCATCCCTGCAAGCAGGTCCGGCAGATCAGGGGGCGGCGCGGCCGCAATCGTAACTGCGGCGGCGGCATGCATCAGATAGATCATGGCTGTTGAACCGCACGCCTCTGCCAGAGCACTGACCGTCTCGGTGAATACCTCCGGCCCGGCACCGGCACCGCCAACCTCGACCGGCAGCACCAGTCCCAGGAGTCCGCCGGCCCGCAACTCTGCGACCGCTTCAAGAGGATATACCCCGTCGGTGTCCACCCTCTCGGCGTGCTCCCTCGCGACCTTGACCACATCGTCCAGTGCCTGGCTTGTTGACAATCCACTCACCCTGTCCGCCCACGAAGCGCCCTCGCATACCCATCCCGTGCTGACGAGGGTCAAGGTCAGCACGTGACGATTATGCGCTCCGACCGGCCTCTACGCCAGAGCCCGTCGAGACTCACGAATAGTGCTCGCGAAATGGCGTGCCCCCATCATCCGCGAGAGCTCGCTAAACGTGGTCTGGCTTCGGGTGCGGCTGGGATGGGTCAGGGGTTCTCGTTCTCAGCGCGCAGGGCGTCACCAAGCAGTCCGCGCAGAGCATGCGCAGGCGGGGAAGCCGGACCAGGGTCGGATCGTGGATGATCCCGGCGGCGTCACGGGCATTTCTCGACATCCGACAGCTTGGTCAGCCGCCGCC
Organism: Arthrobacter sp. UYCu512; assembly: GCF_040547075.1. Taxonomy (NCBI): domain Bacteria; kingdom Bacillati; phylum Actinomycetota; class Actinomycetes; order Micrococcales; family Micrococcaceae; genus Arthrobacter; species Arthrobacter sp. UYCu512. The sequence goes on along the minus strand of NZ_JBEPPA010000016.1, from coordinate 53,745 downwards.
GAACGGCCTGCGCGCCGGGTTCGGGGGAGATCAGCCGTCTTCAGGGTACAGGGGCAGATGTTGGCCGGGGCGGTCCACAGGACTCGGCGCAAGTTCGGAGCAGGGGTCTGGGAGCCGGACCGAAATGGGTGACGTCCGGAGCGACTTCGTCTTTGGTTCCGGAGCTGCCGGGGTGTTCGGGGGCGCATGCCGCCTAGGCGGCATGCAGGGGGTCTAGTTCGCCCAGAGGGCGTGGCTTGAGCGATGAACAATTGGACGCTGCCGCGTATGCCGCAATGATGATCGGGGGGTCACACAAAAGGTCCACGCAGGGGCCATGATTAATTTCGCGTAGGGACTCGCTGCGCGAGCCAGTTTGCCGGGTTGCTCGAATTCGGGCTCCGCTCACCGGGTTGTCATTCTTGGAGGAGGATCTGGATGATGGCCTCTTGGCGCCAAGATCGGAGATCACCTGTCCCGGCTAATTGAACTGCCTCGGGTTTTTGGTTTCTCCATGGGGAGGCATATTAAGCGGCTGATCCGGGAGCATGCTACGGCTGTGTCCTCATGGGGGCCAGCATCAACAACAAGGGCAGGAACGCGCATTCGGACAGTTCTGTTGGGATGCGCTCGCTTGTTATAGGGCTGTTCAACGATGGGCTAACGAATTGCTGGGCCGTCTTGGGGATCGCTAAGCGTCCGATCGGCAGCAAAGTATCGCCGTGCCCGGGCTCCATGACCGACAGCAGATGCCAGAAACTCGGGGATTGCACCGTCTGAGGAGTGCGCATGACCGGGGGCCGGGCGGTCCGGTATCGACGCGACACCGAACTCAGTTCGACGTAGAATTCAGTGACAGGAAAGGACTTCCGTCATGAGGCTTGAGGGCTGGCATCTGATCATCATCATCGTTCTAGTTCTGGTGCTTTTTGCTGCACCGAAGCTGCCGGGAATGGCCAGGAGCCTGGGCCAATCGATGCGTATCTTCAAGTCCGAAGTCCGCGAGATGAAGGAGGAGGGCCCTCCTGAGAAGAACGCCGCGGACGCCGAACCCGTCGAGGGCCGGACCGTGAACCACCCGAAGTCCACGGGGGTCGAAAGCCGTACCGGAGACGGAACCGACGTACCGCCGCCGACCCGCGCCTAAGACACCATGGCAGCCGGTAAGAGCAGCCGATCCAACCCTGAGGGGCGGATGGCGCTCTTGGACCACCTCAAGGAGTTGCGGAACCGGCTTTTCAAGGCTGCGGTCGCCGTCGTGCTGGGGACCGTCGTCGGCTTCCTCGTATACCAGCCCTTTCTTACGGCGCTCATCAAGCCGATCCGGGATCTGAACGAACATGAGGGCCGGCAGGCCACGCTGAACTTCGACGGCGTGGCGAGCTCCTTCGACCTGTTGATCCAAGTATCCGTGTTCCTGGGCCTGATCCTCGCCAGTCCGGTCTGGCTCTACCAGCTCTGGGCGTTCATCGTGCCGGGCCTGCATAAGAAGGAACGCCGGCTCGCCTTGTCGTTCGTCGCGGCAGCCGTGCCGCTGTTCCTCGGCGGCGTGGCCCTGGCCTGGCTCGTGCTGCCGAACGCCGTGCGGGTGTTGACGGATTTCACTCCCGCCGGGGGCTCCAACTTCATCAGCGCCCAGATCTACCTGTCCTTCGTCCTGCGCCTGCTCCTCGCGTTCGGCATCGCGTTCCTGCTCCCTGTGGTCCTGTTCGGCCTGAACCTGGCCGGGCTGGTCAAGGGCGCCCAACTCCTCAAGAGCTGGCGGATCACTGTGTTCCTCGTGTGTCTGTTTGCCGCCATGGCCGCGCCGGGCGCGGATGCCACGAGTATGTTCTATCTTGCCGTGCCCATGCTGGTGTTGTTCTTCACGGCCATCGGGCTCTGCCTGCTTAATGATCGCCGCCGGGAACGGCGGACGGTCAAGCTTGCCGCGGAGACCGAAGCCCGCGCGGACCTGGCAACGCCCGGCTCCGAACTGGGGAATCTCTAGCCCTTGGCGCAACGGGTCAGCCGCGCACCATGTGCCTGGCGGGAAGCGGATCAGCCCGGTGAGGCCCGCCGGCGCATGGGCCTTTCTGCCCCGACCACGGCCGGCGGGCAGCCCCCGGGGTGCCCGCTTGCCGTGGTCCATCCGTTTCTGTATGGGTGTGGGGTGGGTCAGGCGCTGGCTGCGCTCCGGTTGATCTCGCCGTTTACCCCCTTGGGGAAGAACCCGCCTTCTCTTTCTGCTTTGGCGGTGAGGTAGGCGATGTTCAGGACCTGCCCCGGGCTGCGGCTGAAAGCGATGCCGTTTGCGTCGGTCGGGACAAGGTTGGCGGTGTCTTTAGTGCCAATACCCTGATCGAGATCAGTTGATCCATCGAGGCTGTCCCGGGCGTCGGAGATCGCTTGGGCTGGTACCTGCAGATCACGAGCGTAGAGGGTGGTTCTGATGATTCCGGCGTGATAAGCCTCGACAGCGAGGATACCGGCGGCGGCTTCGAGGTCAATGCCGCAATTTGCCGTCCTCATGTATGCAGACGAGTCCCTCCATACTGTCGACGCAGCAGAGTCTGGCCTCGGCCGAGGAACCCGACGCCTCCCAGGCCCTGATGGGCGTCTTCGCCGACGAAGGTATCCGGGTCGTCCGCCGGGCGGCCGTGTCCTCGGTGCGCACGGACCCGGCCACCGGCGGGATCATCGCGACCGCGATCGTCTCAGGCGGGCAGCAGGAATTCCGGGCCGCCAGACTGCTCGTCGCCACCGGACGCCGGCCGGTCACGAACGGACTGAACCTGGCCACGGTCGGCGGCAAAACCGGGCACCGGGGCGAAATCCTCTTGCAGAACATCCTAGCCAGCTCCCACGAACGGATCTGGGCCGCCGGGGAAGGGACCGGACACCCCGAATTCGTCTACGTCGCAGCCGCCCACGGCTCCCTGTTGGTGGAGAACGCCTTCAACAACGCCGGCCGTGAGGTCGACGCAGCCGGTATCCGGTGCGAATGCCGGGTGCTTCCCCTGGCATTCGTCCCCAGAGCCTTGGTGAACAGGGACACCCGAGGCTTCATCCAAATTGTCGCCGACGCGGACAACGGACGGATCGTGGGAATGACCGCCGTCGCCAAGGACGCCGGTGACCTGGCCGCGGCCGGGGTCTTCATCATGGAAGCTGGAATGACTGTGGAGCAGGTGGCGAACCTATGGAGCGCGTACCTCACAATGGCCGAAGGAATCAAGATCGCCGCCCAGTCCTTCACCACCGATGTCTCCAAACTCTCATGCTGCGCCTCGTGACCAGCTAGGCCTCCACACGGATGCAGCAGGCCTCGTTGAGTACGACTTCATCGATCCAGCCGACCTCCGTCCTCACAGGTTACCGACATCGTCCTCGCACCCTCTCGCCCTCGCTGCCCCGGCACGGATCAACAGTGCAGGCGTCTGCATCATTTCGAATGCTGTGCGTTCGGAGGACTGCCGGCTGGCCAGAGGAGCGCATCATCCTCGGCAGCTGCCGACAGGAGTCTCAGCTTCCGGTGATTCGGCGTGCACTGCGTTGCTGGAGGGCCTGCTTCCGATAATGGCTGCCGTCCGGGGGATACCCGGGATCATCCAGAGCGGTAGAACGGGCACGCTGGGGTGCTACGATTTTTCCATCCACACGGGTGCCCATGCAAGGGCTGAGATCGGGCTGATGCAGTCTGCGACCGTTGAACCTGTCCGGGTCATGCCGGCGAAGGAAGTAGGAAACCACTGATGAGCTCCATGAATTCACATTCGCTCGCGTACGCCCGAGACCCCGAAAATGGCATTAGGGTCCCTGTCACGGAGATTGCTCTGGAGGACTCTCCGAACGGGACGAAGAATCCACCGTTCACGGTCTACCGGACGGCCGGGCCCGGAAGCGATCCTGTGATCGGCCTGGAGCCGTTCCGGTCCGAATGGATAGAATCCAGGGGCGACACCGAGCCCTACGGCGGCCGGGAACGGAACCTGCTCGACGACGGTAAATCCGCCGTGCGACGGGGTGCCGCTTCTGCTGAATGGAAAGGCGCGCAGCCGGTTCCCCGCCGCGCCCTCGAGGGTAAGACCGTTACCCAGATGCGCTACGCCCGCCAGGGCGTCATCACTCCCGAGATGCGGTTTGTGGCAGTGCGGGAAAACTGCGACGTTGAGCTGGTGCGCGGCGAAGTTGCCGCAGGTCGGGCCATCATTCCCAACAACATCAACCACCCCGAATCCGAACCGATGATCATCGGCAAGGCCTTCCTCGTGAAGATCAACGCCAACATCGGCAACTCCGCGGTCACCTCCTCCATCGCTGAGGAAGTGGACAAACTGCAGTGGGCCGCCCGATGGGGCGCCGACACCGTGATGGACCTCTCCACCGGCGATGACATCCACACCACCCGTGAATGGATCATCCGCAACGCTCCGGTCCCGATTGGGACAGTACCGATCTATCAGGCACTGGAGAAGGTCAACGGTGAGGCCAATGACCTGACCTGGGAAATCTATCGGGACACCGTGATCGAACAATGCGAGCAGGGCGTGGACTATATGACCGTCCACGCCGGGGTGCTGCTGCGGTACGTCCCCCTGACCGCCAACCGGGTGACCGGTATCGTCTCCCGCGGCGGGTCGATCATGGCCGGCTGGTGCCTGGCCCACCACCAGGAGAACTTCCTCTACACACACTTCGACGAACTGTGCGAGATCTTCGCCAAGTACGACGTCGCCTTTTCCCTGGGTGATGGCCTGCGGCCCGGCGCGACCGCGGATGCCAACGACGCCGCCCAGTTCGCCGAACTGGACACCCTCGCCGAACTCACCAAGCGGGCCTGGAAGTACGACGTGCAGGTCATGGTCGAAGGCCCCGGGCACATCCCCTTCCACCTCGTCCGCGAAAACGTCGAGCGACAGCAGGAACTCTGCGACGGCGCCCCCTTCTACACCCTCGGCCCGTTGGTGACCGACATCGCCCCAGGCTATGACCACATCACCTCGGCCATCGGCGCCACCGAAATCGCCCGCTACGGCACCGCAATGCTCTGCTACGTCACGCCCAAGGAACACCTCGGGTTGCCGAACAAGGATGACGTCAAGACCGGCGTCATCACCTACAAAATCGCGGCCCACGCCGCCGACCTCGCCAAAGGACACCCAGGAGCCCACGAACGCGACGACGCCCTGTCAAAAGCACGGTTCGAGTTCCGCTGGCGGGACCAGTTCGCACTTTCCCTGGACCCGGAAACAGCCGAATCCTTCCATGACGAGACGTTGCCCGCCGAGCCGGCGAAGACCGCGCACTTCTGCTCCATGTGCGGACCCAAGTTCTGCTCCATGCGGCTCTCCCAGGACATCCGCGACCAGTTCGGAGGCATGTCCGAACAGGAAGCCATCGCCGGAATGAACGCTAAATCCGACGAGTTCCGCGAATCCGGCGGGAAGGTCTACCTCCCCGAACCCGTCGTGCCCGGGAGCTAGGAACGAGGAGCGGGTTCGGGCAGCGCCGGCACTCCGGCGCCGGTCCTGCCCCGATCCGGAACTAGAGATCTGTTCGACAGGGTCGGCGGGGAGGGCTGTGAGTCGGCGTCGGTCCCGTCGATCTGCTCGACCATGAGTTCGCGATCCGCCCGGTATTGACGAATCTCGGGGCGGAGGTGGTGGTCTTACTGGCGCAGGAGCTCACGTCCGCTGAGCGAATCGCCGGTTGAGTCCGTCTCCTTGGATGCGCCCCGCTGGTGAGTAGGGCTTTGGAGTTTCTGATTTCTTGCATGAGTAGTTCCGACCGGACCAGCCCGGGGTTGACGTCGGCGCGGCGGGCAACCTCCGAGACCGTGATGGGCAGGGTCAAGTTGTTATTCGCTTTTCTTCACCGGCGTTTCGGGCTGGGATGGCGGGTGACGGTACGGTCTACTGACTCGGGTGCGGGGTTGTTTGGGTGCACTTAGCAGGCGCCGGGCCAGGGTTAGGGTTTCTGCGAGGTTGACAGTGGGGAGGTAGGCGCGGGTGATGGCGTTGGCAATGGCGGGCAGTGCGGCTGCGTCAGGGTAGAGCATGTAGAGGGGTTCGTAGCGGGGCTGGAATTTTGCTTTGAATGCCAGCAGGGACCTGAACCCGTAGACAGGTTCCAGGGTCGCGCCGAGCCGGTCGAGGAGCCGGTCCAGGCTGCCGGAGCTCTGGTTGCTTGCCGAAGCTGGTCCGCGCTGTGGTGGTTCGTTGTGCCGGGCCAGCGGCGCTCCAGAGAGGCTGATGAACCCGTATCCTTCGTTTTTGAGGCTGAGTGAGGCGGAAGCGATAAGGAATTCGATGCCGGCACGGAATCCGTTGGTGCGGCGCCGCATGAAGTCCAGGGTCCAGCCTTCGATGGTGCCGTTGTTGTAGACGGGCAGCCAAGAGGCGACGGCGTGGACCATGTGGTCAGTGCCGACGGCAACCAGCAGTCGGACCTCGGGGTCGTTGAGTTCGTCCAGGCTTCCGAGGGTGAATCCCATTTCGGGCATTTTCTTGTCGGCGACCCATTCTTCCGAGATCTCCTGGATCTGTGCCAGTACCGAGAACGATGCGGTCCGGTATGTGGTCCATTCGGCACTGATCCCGGCTTTGGCGGCGTTATTCATCGCGGTTCGGACGTCCTGGAATTTCTTTCCTTTAAAGGACACCGCATCAAGCGGCAGGATCGTTTCCTGGGCGACCTGCACTGAGCCCCAGCCCAGGGACGCGGCGTGGTCGCGCAGATCCAGGGGGACGGAGTAGAAGCACGGGGTCCAGCCTTGCCCACTGCAAAAACGGGTGAACTCCTCGAACGTGGCATGGCGAGGGGTCACGGGTCCGACCGGGCCGCCCAGGGCCAGGGCAACCCCAGCGATGACACGATAGGCGATGAAACTTTCACCGGTGGAGGAGAACCAGTACATATTCCCTGGCCAGGTCGTCATCCAGGACAAGTTGCCACCGTGGTTGGCTTTCAGTATTTCTCGTGCGAGTCCGGTACCGGAGTGGTGCTGTGTTGGGGCCGGGCGCAGGAAGGTTTTTAAGGTCATGATTGCGGTGACAGCCCAGAAGACAATGCCGACTCCTTCATAGAGAACGGTTGCAGCGGCGCCCTGGGGAACGAACGCCGGGGCAAGATCGAGCATGTATCCCAGCGGCAGAAACCTATCCGGTATATCTGCGAGCAGTTCCCTGGGTCCCGGGACGGGTGTGATGCTGGGAGCCAGGAGGATTCCGGCCAACAGGTAGACGGAGGCAAGGACGGCTGCTGTCTTCCCGGTGCTGACCGCGAGCCGTCGGTAGGTTCCGGCAGGGGCCGACACCGGAAAAAGCCCGCGGAAGATCAGCAGCACCAGCGTCAGCACCGCGGGCAGGAGTAGCGGCAGCACCAGCGCGAGAGGGTGCGTGTACCGGGCAGTTTCGATGGCGCCGATCCCTTCGGGCGCCACGGTGCCCGGTGCTCCCGGATACAGCACCCCTGCGATGGTGATTCCGGCCAGCACGGACAAACCCAGCTGAACCAGCACGGCGGCGGCCCAGGCGAAGCGGCGTCCTCGGCGTAAACCGTCTGCGAGGATCAGTAAGAGAAAAGATGGCAGGACCGCCATGAAAATTGCGCCGGCGCCGGCGCGCAGCTGCAGTTGCGCGCCGGCGCATTCCTTCGCTTGTCCCGGGTCGGCGCACAGGACTTGGAGTGTCGCCGGGTCCACGGGCTGAATGTTGGTGAACAGGAAACGCAGCACCGATAGCGGTCCCGCGGCGTGCGGCGTCAGGCCGGCGACGACGGGCCCGACGGCCGACACGGCCACCAGCAGCGCGATGAGGACCCGGCCCTCATGCCGGGAGCTGACGGGGCGGACGAAACGGGGCGCCCTCCCACACAGGACCGGGCCCAGGAGCGCCCCGGCACCTGCGGCGCTGAGGCGGACCAGGTCCGCGAACCCGCCGCTGTAGAGGGCCAGGAGTACCAGCAGGGCGAAGACGACGAGGCGGACCCGCCGCCGCCACAGGGTCGGCATCATCGCCGTCCCCGCCATAATGGCCCCGGTCATGAGTGCAGTGGGACCAAGGAAGAGGTGCCCGCTCATTTCCTGAGTCCAGGTCCCCATGATCTGATGTGCAACCGTGAGGAACGCGAGAGCTGCACTAATTCCGAGTATCTGGCTGCCCAGGGCCGCTACGGCGAACCTGAGGCTTCCCATCCGGTATTCGAGTGCCAGCCCGACTACGAGCACAACTGCGCTTCCCAGCAGGTACCCGGTCAGGTTCTGCGCCCACAGCCCGGAACTCAGAAGCGCCCACCAGCGGCCGGGCAGTGAGTGCGCTGTTGCTGCCACGTTGGGACGCAAGGTGCCGGCCGGGCCGGTGATGATGGTGGATGTCAGAGCTCCGGCGGCCCAAAAGACCAGGACAAAACCCGCTGTAACCGGGGCACGGCGCAGAATTTCGATCCGGGACAGCCAACGCCCTTGGTGGGGCACGGTTCCGGGATCCGGCGGTGGCACTGGCACGGGAATTCCTTTGAGCAGATGCGGAGGGAACGGAAATTGCCCGAGGCTATCCCGCATGGTTGCTGGTCCTGTGGCGTCGCCGCCGATCCAGCGTCTTTGCATCGAATCCGCGAATCAGGCCAATTCCGGAGATCCGCGGCGCGATGACTTTGTTCCAGACCGGCAGCCAAGCCAGGATCGCCGCACTGCTGATCAGGACGGATCCGATGACGTCGCTAAGGTAATGCACCCCGAGGTACATCCGGGAGAACGCCACAACGGTTGCGAAAAGGGAGCCTGCGGCAAGTACTGTCAGGCGCTGCCCGGTTCCGTGGGCGAGGACCAGCACGGCGGCCAGCGCCAGGGAGACTGCGAAGGCCGTGTGTCCGGAAGGGAAGCTGTTGTTGCCCGTTTCGGCGATCAGCGCTCCGGTCGCGTCGGCAGGCGGCCGGGAACGGCTGACCAAGATCTTTCCGGCTGTTGCGGCCAGCCACCCGACAGCAACAACGGAGCCGAAGGCCAGCGCCTGAACCGGTCGACGGCGGTACCAGAGCAGGTACCCGCAGATCATCAGCACCAGCGCCAGGGCACCGGCCGGTCCAAGTCCGTAGTGAATGGCCTCACTGAGCGCAGTCAAGGCACTGTTCCTCCCATGACTCAGGAAGATGTCCAGGCCCAGCTCCGGGGCCAGGGGCCCGAAGGACTTCGCGGCCATCCCGGCCGCGGTCGTGGTCGCGAAAATGGAGAGCGCGGCCGTCGCCCACCACCAGGACCGCAGCCCGGGGAAGATCGTGTTCGGGTGTTCGGAAAATGAATCCATCATGTTGTCCTGACAGTGAGCTGGTCGTTGCGGGCCTTATGCCCACCAGCATGGAGCAGCGGCTCTGAGAGAAAGCTGAGAGGATCACCGCCGTTTCTCAGGCGCCGCTCAAGCTGCGTCGGGGATACTGCGGTTATCAACGAAAGGGGACCATCATGCGGATCTTGCTGGTCGAGGATGAAACGACACTGGCGGAGACCATTCGACGCGGACTCACTAATGAGGGCTTCGTCGTCGACGTCACCGCCGACGGGGTCAGCGGCCTGTGGGCAGCGACGGAGAACCCGTACGACGTGATCCTGCTGGATCTTATGCTTCCGCTCAAAAACGGGTACGACGTCCTCAAGGAACTGCGTGAACGCCTGATCTGGACCCCTGTTCTGATGCTGACGGCCAAAGACGGCGAATACGACCAGACGGACGCATTCGATCTGGGAGCCGATGACTACCTGACTAAACCCTTCAGCTTCATCGTCCTGGTCGCCAGGATCCGTGCCCTGGTCCGCCGCGGCGCCCCGGTACGGCCCGTCACACTGACTCTCGGGTCCCTCACCCTGGATCCGGGCAGCCGCAATGTGCGCCGTCGCGGCTCCACCATCGAACTGACCGCCCGGGAGTACGGTCTGTTGCACTACCTGATGCGCAGCCACGACCAGGTCGTGTCAAAGTCCCAGATCCTCGACAACGTCTGGGACCCGGCGTTCGAGGGCGGTGAGAACGTCGTAGAGGTCTATATTGGCTATCTGCGGCGGAAAATTGATACCCCGTTCGGGCTGCAGACCCTTACCACCATGCGGGGAATGGGCTACAAACTTACCGCCGACCGGCCGCCCGCATAAAGAACGTCCGCGACCGGCTCCTGCTTCGGGCACCCGGCGGCCAGTGGTGTTCGGCCGGAACATTGCGCTGCCGGTGTGGAATCGCCATAGCGTGCGCGGAACGGCTTCCCCGAATTAGCGTTCCGCTTCGATCTTTCGCTCGTCAGTGTGGAGTTCCTGGGGGTACCCGGTGAGAAAATCCAGATCCGGGCCGACCTTACCTCTGCCCGCCGTGCCCGGTCCCGGGGCCTGGCTGCGCTGGCGGCGGTTCCCGTCGTTTTGCCGTGCTCCGCCGCTGACGCCGAACCCAAGCCGAGGGTCAAAGCGAGGATGATCGCCAGTGTGGTGCTGGATGCGCTACGACAGTTCAAACGGACCACCTTTCCGTAGGTGAACTGAGGAACCACTGTGGCTTCCCGCGCCGGAAGGCCGCATCCGCTGCATCCGATGAGGCAGCAACTGACCTGTGCCAGGTTTTCGACGCCTTGAGCAGCCGGGCGCGGCGTCTTTACGGCGCTTCGGCCAGGCGCGGGTCCACTGCATGGTTCGGCGCCCCTGGTTGGCGGGCTGTGGCGGGGGCCGGCGTGAAGCCCAACTCGAACCGGCATCCGCCGTCGGGGGTTTCACCTGTGCGGATCCAGCCGTGGTGGGCTGCCATGATTCCCGCGGCGATGGCCAAGCCGAGGCCGCTGCCGCCGCTTTCACGGGACCGGCTTTGATCAAGCCGGACAAACCGCTCGAAGATCCGCGTCCGTTCCCCCACCGGCACCGGCGGCCCGTCGTTATCGATCGTGACGAGCGCCCCGTCGGTAGTGTTGAGCAGCCTAATGCTGATCCGGGAGACGGCGTGCCGGTCGGCGTTGTCCAGGACGTTGCGAATGACCTGGCCCAGCCGCCGCGGGTCTCCGGCGACCCTGACGGGCTCAAGGGTGACCTCGATCAGGCGGGTAGTGGTGGAACGCAGCCGGCGGACTTCCTCATTCAGGACATCATCAAGATCTACGTCTGTGGTCTCAATCCGGAGGCCGCCGTCGTTGGTTTTGGCCAGGGTCAGCAGATCCTCCACCAGGTAACGCATGCGGGCTGTTTCCCCTGCCAGGATGTTTTTCATTTGCTCCCAGGTGGCCCCGGAGGTGTCTGCGGCGGCGATCTCCACCCCGGCGCTGAGGGTCGCCAGCGGGCTGCGCAGTTCGTGGCTGGCGTCGGAAACGAAGCGGCGTTGTTCCTGGTCCGAGGCCTGCAGCCTACCCAGCATCATGTTCATCGTCTCGGCTAGGGCCTGGATCTCATCGGCGGTCGGCGGCACGTCCACGCGCCCGTCCAGGCTCCGGGCACTGATCCCCGCGACCTGGCCACGGATGCGTTCCACTTGCCGCAGTGACCGTCCCACCAGCACCCAGACGGAAATGCCCACAACCGCCAGCAGCGCCGGGGTGGCGCCGAGGATGAACCAGGCCACTGTGGAAACGGTGTCGGCCTGGACTTGGACGGTCGCAGCGACGACCACCGTGTAGAGCCTGCCGCCGACATCGACGCCGGTCGCCACGATCAGGAAATCATCATCGTCACGCAGGCTCGGCAGCCCGGAAACGTCCTGGGTCAGGGTCTGTCCGGCCCCGGGACGAAGGGAAGTTAACGGGGCCGCGGCCGCTGCAGGTATCGATGAGGCGAAAACAGAACCTCCCGGCGCGAGGATTTGGACGTACTGTCCGGTGTGGGCGGTCGAGGCGATGTACTGGCCGGCCTCACCGACGTCCTGGCCGGAAATCTGTGCGATGACGTCCAAGCTTTGCTGCCGTGCCGTCGTTTCCGTTGACGCCACAAGGGAGCTCTGGAGCAGGACGAGCAGGACGATCCCGCCCACTGCCAGTGCCGCCGCGACGACCAGTACCGCGGTCGCGGTCGCGCGCTTGCGCACACCCCATCGTGCACGGCGCCAGCGCGCCAAACCCTGAGCAGCATCCATGTTCCAAGGATGGGCCCGGCAACGGGCAGAAAACAAACCCCGCCCCCGGGGCCTGTCTCAGCCAGGCCTCAAGCACGCTAAGTCTCCTCTCAGCCTCCACGGACCACACTGGATCCAGAGCCACCCGCACCGGGAGGCGCCGGCGGACCCAAGAGTCCGCTAGGAAAGGAGCCGGACATGAACGTCAAAGACCTGAAAACCAAGACCAAGATCGTCATCGTCAGTGCAGGAGTCCTCGGCATGGCCGGGCTGGGGCTTGGGGCCGCTAACGCTGCAACCCCGACGCCGACCACCACCCAGTCCGTCACGGCGGACACGCCCACTCCGGGCGACACGGCCGACGTACCAGGTGCTGTCGACACCCCCACAGCCGGTGACGCTGCGGATGCCCCGGGGGCTGTCGAGGGTACCGAAACGACAGACGCCCCCGAAGCCCCCGGTGACACCGGCCCGAACGTCGAACAGACCGGTGACCACACCGATCCCGGCGACGCCCCGGGTTCCCCGTAGCGCCGCCGCGCAGGCGGACCTGAGGAAAGGACCGGCCGACAACACAGCGCCGCCGACGTACCGGGACCCGCGAAGCACCCCGCTTCGCGGGTTTTCCGGCGCCCGGGCAACAGCACCAGCGTCCGTTATCAACTCCAGCGTCCGGGAGCCCCGGCAGTTCGAAGGATTAAGGCATGAACGCTCTTTCCGGGTTGGATCTGCTCACCGGGGTTGTTCCCCTCAGTGTCGGGTCCGCGGCAGCGGCGGCAGGACTATACCTCCTCATCCGCCGCGGGCGGAGTTGGTGGATGAAGATAGCCGCGGCGGTCGCCGCCGCGGCCCTGCTGGCATTGGGGACAGGCTGGTTTCTGGTCCACGTGGCCGCCGTATCAGCCCAGGAGCTGCCGTGGCCCGTTACCGCGTGGATCGGCATCGCGTGCCTGGCTGTGCTGTTGGCGGGTTTGAACCTGGCCGGAACCGGCTGGCGCCGCAGAGCACTGGCACCGGTGGCCATGGCAGTGCTGATTCTGGGTGCCGCGTTGCAGGTGAATGCCTACTTCGGCGCCTACCGGACTCTCAGGGACCTGACCGGGGCCAGTACCGCAGCCATCCAGACGCTTCCGGAAGGCGCCCGAGTGGGGCCCCAGACCGCGCTCCAGCCTGCGCCCGGCCCGAAGGCGGGGCCGTTGGCGAGGACGTGGGTGAAACCCGCGGGACTCCCGGCGGCCGGGACGGTCAACTCGGTGCAGATCCCGGGTGCGGTGTCCGGCTTCGCCGCCGGCAATGCCTACGTCTACCTCCCGCCGGCTTACCAGGACGCGTCCCGGCCGGCGCTGCCTGTCCTGGTCCTGGTCGCAGGCCAGCCCGGCTCCCCGGCCGACTGGATCACCGCCGGCGCGGTAGCAACGGCCATGGATGCTTTTGCCGCAACACACGACGGGCTCGCGCCCGTCGTGGTCATCCCCGATGTCAACGGCTCGGCGAACGGCAACACCATGTGCATGGATTCCCGGATCGCCAAGGCCGACACGTACCTCTCTACCGATGTCCCGGCTTGGATCAAGGCCACTCTGAGGGTGGATCCGGACCCCGCCCGGTGGGCGATCGGCGGTTTCTCGTTTGGTGGGACCTGCGCCCTGCAGATGGCGTCCCTGCACGCGAATGTCTACCCATCAGCGATCGACCTCAGCGGCGAAGCGGAGCCGGCCCTGGGTCCCGACCGGGCAGCGACCATCGGGCAGGCGTTCGGCGGCAACACGGCCGCCTTTGACGCGGTGGTGCCCCTGAAGGTGCTGGCGGCCCGGCACTACGCCCACAGCAGGATTTACCTTGCCGCCGGGGCGCAGGACGGGACGTTCTCTGGCTACCAGGCCCGGGTCGCTGACGCGGCGGCCAAGGCCGGCATGGACGTCACGACCGCACTGGTGCCCGGTCAGGGACACTCCTGGGAGGTACCGCGGCAGTCTCTGGCCCCGGCCATGGACTGGCTCGCGCCGATCCTGGGGCTGAGCGGCTAAGACCGGGAATCCGATGACCGACGCATCCTCAGGGTTCTCTTATCGACTGGAGCATAGGTTTCAAAGCATGACGGACATGGCAATTCAAACCAGCATGCTGGCTAAGACCTACGGATCGAAACAGGCCCTTGAGGCCCTGAGCCTCGAGGTTCCCCGCGGTGAGATCTTCGGCCTGCTCGGACACAACGGGGCGGGAAAAACCACCACCGTGAACATCCTGACCACGCTGCTTCCGGCCTCATCCGGCACGGCACGGATAGCGGGCCATGACGTCACCACCGGCGCCGATCTGGTGCGCCGGTCGATCGGATACCTTCCGGAGAATGTCCAGTTCTACGACAACCTCACGCTGGCGGAGAACCTGATGTTCTTCGCCCGGCTCTCCGGGGTTCCTGATCCCGCTGCCCGGATCGCGGCGGCACTGGAGGCCGTGGACTTCACCGGCCACGGCCAGGAGCGGATGTCCACGTTTAGCAAAGGGATGCGTCAACGGGCCGGGATCGCTCAGGCCATCCTGCACGAACCGAAGGTGCTGTTCCTGGACGAACCGACCTCCGGGCTGGACCCGCAGGGTGTGGCCAAACTGCGGGAGATCATCATCAGTCTCAACCAGTCGCTGGGGATGACCGTGTTTATGAATACCCACCTCCTGGCAGAAGTGACCAAGACCTGTACCAGCATCGGGATCCTTAGCTCAGGACGGCTGATCTACCAGAACTCCGTCGCGGCCACGCTGGGGGCTTTCCCGGACCAGGCGTCGCTGGAAGACATTTACCTCCACATCGAAGCAGGCACCCCCTCATGAGCCCGTGGGCTGCCACCGTCGGGCATGAACTGCGCAGCGCCGGCCGTGAACGCCTGCCCCAACTGCTCCTCGTCATCTTCATCGGCATGACCGCATCCGCTGCGTTTATCGGCTCGGCCGCGAAAGCAACCGTTACCGAGGTCTATAACTCAGCGGCCGGCCAGGGCCTCACGAGTGCCCCTAATCCGTTCGGAAATGTCCCGCCGCTCTACTACGCCCGCAACACCGTCATTTACATCCTCCTGATTGGGGCTCTGCTGGCCATCGTGACCGGCGTCCAGTCCGCGATGCGTGACCGGCGTGCCCGGACGGTCGATCTGGTCCTTACCCGGCGCCTGTCCCCGGCCGGGTACCTGTCGGCGAAAATGACCGGCATCAGTCTGGGGCTCCTCGCGGTGCTGGGGTCCTCGGCCCTGATCAGCGCGGCCTGCATCAGCGCAGTCACCGGAACCATCCCCGCATTCGATCAGCTGCTCCGACTCCTCGCGCTTTTCGGCGTGGCATGGCTTTTCCTGCTCTTCTTCGTGGCACTGGGCATGCTCAGCGGGATCCACGCATCCAGCTACACCTCCGCACTGCTGGTCCCCATCGTGATCTGGAGTGTCATCATCTTTGTGTTGCCGCTGCTCGGTACCGCCGCGCACCCCGTCTCGCTGCTGAACCCCGTGACACCGCCCGCAGCCCCGCAGACCGGGATCTTCGCACTCACCGGATCCCTCACCGGTCCCTTGTCCCTCGGGGAGCAATTCAAACACGTCGCCGCAATCCTGCTGAAGGACCCCCAGGCCACCGGCACCATGGCCGGCGGGATCACGGTGATCCTGGCCTTCCTCGCGGCCGGTATCAGCGCGGTCGTCCTGACCGGGCGGACCAGTATGCGAAAGGAACTTCATGACTAGCCTTATCACGCTCTGCGGGAAGGAACTCCGGGACCTCTCCCGCAACCGCTCCGTGCAGCTGCTCATCGCCTTCCTGGCCGTTGTCGTCGTGCTCTCCGTCCTGGTCGCGGCCGCAGACTTCCGGACCAAAACTGCCGACTACACCAGCTACCTTCAGGCCCTCAAAGCCAGCGGCGGTGCCGTCAATGCCCCCCCGCCGGATCTCTTCCCGCTGCAGATGCTCCGGGCGGGCATGGAGTACCTGGAAATCGTCGGGAGCCTCTTCGCCGTGATCCTCGGTTATGGACTGATCGCTAAGGAAAAGAACAACGGGACCCTGGAACTGCTCTTCACCCGTCCGCTAGGCCGGTACAGCTTCGCCGCCGGAAAAATCCTGGCCGCCCTCATCATCTGGACCGCCGTCACCACAGCCCTGTTCGCCGTCATCACCGCGACCCTGCTGATTGCCGGCAACGCACCCCTGACAGGAACAGACTTGATCCGGCTGATCATTGCCGCAGCGCACACCACCATCTACCTCACCCTGTGGTCGCTCGCGGCGCTGGCCTTGGCCGCCCTCACCCGGGCCCCGGGTACAGGGCTGATCCTTGCCCTGGTCCTCTGGCTCGTCGTGGTCCTGATCATCCCGCAAATCGGCGACACCATGGACCCGGATAACCAGATCCCCGGCGGCCTGTTCGCCAGCCTCCAAATCGACAAAGCCCACGAACACGCCGTCATGGCCAACTTCACCGGCTACGAAACATCCCGGGACCTCATCGAACAAACCTCCCTGACCAAACAATACGAACGCCCCCTGTTCGCCTGGCTCGGCATCAAAAACCAATACAACCAACAGTCCCCGGCATTTGTGTGGGCAGGGACCTTCAACCACACCCTCTGGCTCCTCGCCGGATTCGCCGCGGCAGTCACCGCAGCACTCCTGGCCGGCACCCGGGACAAACTCCTCCGAAAGGTCTAAAACCATGAAGACGCTCACCCTTAAGAAAATTCTCCCCCTGGCACTGTTCGTCATCGCCGCCGTGGCCGGGATCCTGATCTGGCAGGGGACCTCCGGGGCCGGCACGCCATCGGCCCAGCCCTCATCAGCGGCTCCCGCGGCCACCGTGCTGCCCGTCACGAAAAACCCCATCACCGCTACCGGGACCGCCCCCGGACTGACCATCAGCAAGGCCAAGGCCGAAGACAACACCGACCCGCAGACCAACGCAGCAGTTCCGGACCGGCTTCAATTCACCCTGAGCAACTCCACCGCCGCGCCGCTTGGCGGCCTGGAGGTTTACTACACCATGAAGGATGCCGGCACCGGACAGACGGAGTCCTACTACCAGAAACTCGACGGACTGACCCTGGCACCGGATACCTCCGCCACAGTGTATTTCGACAACGGCACCGGCCCCGGTCACTACCCGGAAAACAAATACAGCCTCTACCGCACCTCCACCAATGAAGTAAAAATCAGCGTAGAAGCAGCCGCACCCGGACTCGCCCCGGCCACCGCGACCGCCACCAAAGCCAAAGGCACCGGCGAAAAAATCGACTAAGACGGGCGCCCGCCGGGGCCACGCACCGGTCTAGGGACACGCCTCAGGATCCCCTCAGGCGTCAGCATCCATGCTGGTAGTACCGATACGAACCCGCAGGAGGCACCACCATGCAGATCCCTATTAGCCCGGGCCCGACCGCCGGTAATGGATCGATGCGCCCGGCGGACCGGCAGCAGAAGGTCAAGTCATGACCTGGATCATCGACGCTGTCCGCAACGCCGGGCCCCTGCCCGCCTACCTAATCATTACTGCCCTGGTCTTCGCCGAAGACGCCCTGTTCATCGGTTTCATCCTGCCCGGCGAAACGGCAGCCGTCCTCGGCGGGGTCCTGGCCAGCCAGAACCATCTCCAGCTCTGGCTGGTCCTGGTCCTCGTCATAGCCGCAGCCATCATCGGAGACACCGTCGGCTACCAGATCGGCCACCACTTCGGGTCCCGGATCCTGCAGATTCCCTTACTCCAAAAACGACGGACCCAACTGGACCGGGCACGGGAACTGCTCGCCCGCAAGGGAGGATCCGCCGTGTTCCTCGGACGGTTTACAGCGTTCTTCCGTGCCGTTATGCCCGCCCTCGCCGGGCTCTCCCACATGCCCTACCGCCGCTTCCTGGCCTTCAACACCGCCGGCGGCACCATCTGGGGGGCCGCGGTGGTCCTCGCCGGATACTTCGCCGGAAACGCCTACCTTACGGCCGCCAAAACCTTCGGACCCACAGTAACCATCGCGCTGCTGGCCGTCCTCACGGCCGCGGTGGCAGCCTGGTACGTCCGAAAAAGGATCAAAGCCCGAACCGGTGAGGGCCCTGCTGCGCCGCTATTCCAAAGCGAAACTCCCGGCCAGCCAGTATCTTGGGAAACCAATCATCCCGAAGACCCGCAGCCGCCGATGCGTTCTGCACGCGCATGCACGGTCCCGTGGGTGTCTGTGCTGGACGAAGCAAGGCCTTGCCAGCAGGTCCCGATAACGAACGCTCGCAAGCAAAGGACGAGCCGATGAACTCTAAACAGCCCCAGGGTCCCAGGACCGGAACGGCACCCCGACCCCAAGGACCTGAAAACGACACGGCCATGTCGCTGCACGACCAGGCCCGGGACATCATCCAAGCGGTCCTGACCGACCCCGACCCCCAAAACGCCTCTGTCAAGGCCACCCTGCGCAGCCTACTCACTGTCCACCCGGATGACCACATCGCCGTACTCCGGGAACGCCTGATCCTGACCCGGGGACTGGACCGTACCTCGGGCAGGACTTCCGGAAAAATGCCGGACTCGCTGCGGAACTGAGGACCCTGTCACGGTTCGACATTGCCTGGAGATGACCATGATGGGGCTGGCGTGGCTCTGCGGCCCGAAACAGTCCCGGCCCCTTTCCCTGGAACGCCGGGGTAAAGCTGGGGGCGGGGTCGTCTCACGCGGTGGCGGGAGCGGCATGGCCTCGGATGGACAGTCGCTCCCGCTCGCTGTGTTTGGTAGGTGGTGTCAGGGGTGGAGGGCGGCTGCTTGTTCGAGGTTCTGGCCTTTGGTTTCGGGGGCCATGAAGAAGCTGACGGCCGCGCCGAGCAGCGCGATGCCAGCGGCGATCCACATCGTTCCGGAGAGCCCGAGGTGGGTCAGGGCCAGCGGGGTGGCGAAGGTGCCGATGGCGGCGCCGATGCGGCTGGTGCCGGTGCACAGTCCGACGGCGGTTGCCCGGACTTTGGTGGGGAAGAGTTCGTTGGGGTAGATCCATTCCAGGATCGAGGGGCCGCCGTTGAAGATGGCGTAGAAGGCGAAGGCCAGTGCGATCAGGCCCAAGGGCGCGGTGGGGAAGATCGCCAGGAACAGCAGGCCGACGCCGGAGAGGATGAAGCCCCAGATCAGGACGGGCCTGCGGCCGAGCTTGTCCACGACGAGGAGGGCGGCGACGTTGCCGACGAGGAAGAAGAGGTTGATCAGGCCGTAGCCGATGTTGGCTTCGTCGCCGGACTGGAGGTTGAACAGGGCCAGGATCTGGGGTCCGAAGGCGTAGATGGAGAACAGGGTCACGATGGTGCAGGTCCAGAAGATGGAGATGAAGATGACCCGGTGCAGGTAGCCGCCGGTCAGAACCAGTTTGAAGGCCTTGGCGGTGCTGAGTTTGGCCGCGTTGGGGTCATGGGCGGTGATGCCGTCCAGGGTGGCGCCCTCGCCGATGGTTTTCTTCAGGATCTCCAGCGCTTCCTGGTGCCGGCCTTTGCCGACGAGCCAGTGGGGGGACTCGGGGATGGTGGCCCGGGCGATGAGGATTAGGACGGCGGGCACGGCGGAGGAGGCAAGCATCCAGCGCCATCCGTCGTCAAAGGAGAGGAGCCAGTAGCCGACGAAGGCGGCGACGGTGGCGCCGACGAACCACATGGCGTTCAGGCCGCCGAGGAGCCGGGCACGCCAGTTCTTGGGCACGAATTCGGCGACCAGGGATGTCGCGATGGGATAGTCGGCGCCGACGGCGATGCCGATGAGCAGCCGCAGGAGGAACAGCTGCCAGGGTTCCTGGACGAAGAACTGGGCGATGGAGAACACGATGATGGCCATGAGGTCGATCGTGTACATAAGCTTGCGGCCGATTTTGTCGGTGATGTTGCCGAAGATCAGGCCGCCGAGGAAGACCCCGATCAGGGCGGAGGCGCCGATGAGGCCGTTCCACCAGTCATTCATCTGCCAGGCCGGGATGATCTGGACCAGGGCAATGCCGATGATGGCCAGGATGTACCCGTCGAGGAACGGGCCCCCTGAGCTGAAGAGGGTGAGGCGTTTGTGGAAGGAGTTCAGCGGCGCTGAATCGATGGTCATTTGAGGTGCAGGTGCTGGTGCGTGGGAAAGCATGGTGGTTCCGATCTGGGATGAGGGAAAACGACGTTGGTAACCCAACAGATCCGTGGCCGTGGTCGGTCAGGCTGTTACGGCTGCGACCGCATCGATCTCGATGCGTTTTTCGCCTCGGAACCGCGCAACCTGCACGGTGGTCCTGGGAGGCAGGGGGTGGCCGCTGAGCCTGGTGAGGTAGGCGGCGTTGTAGTCATCAAATTCGTCAAGGTCGGCCAGGAAGACCGTGAGCTTGAGCAGGTGGGACAGGGTTGACCCGGCGTGTTCCAGGGCGGCTTCGAGGTTGTCGAAGGCCTGGGTGACCTGGCCTGCGATGTCGGCCGGGACGGTGCCGTCTTCCCGGGCCGGTATCTGCCCGCACAGGTAGATGATGCCGCCAGTTGCAGCGGAGGCGGAGTAGGGACGCGGTTGACCATCGGTGAACTGGGTCCTGGTGATCGCGCTCATGCGTCCGGCACCAGGTACTTCCGGGACATCTGGTACATGCTCTGCCATTCTTTCTCCCACATTGTCAGCGGTTTGGGCGCGATGAAGGTTGTTTCCGGGTTCGTGTGGACCCGTTCGGGTAGCGCCATGACGACGGTGCTGTCCCCGGCGGTTTGCGGAATAAGGACCGCGACTGCCTCCGATGCCAGGGCCTGGGTGGCCGAAAGCTCCCCCTCGGTGACGGTGAGGTAGTCGGTGGCGTCTCCGTCATCCGGTGCCGCGCCGGCGTGGGCGGTGGCGATGATGATCCGGCGGCCCAGGGAGGCGGTGTGCCTCAGCACCAGGTCATTCCAGAGCAGTCCCGGGATGCGGGCATCAGATGTGCGGGTCACGGATACTTCTCCGGCCGGGGCGTCCGCGGCGAGGTCGAGGAGCTGGAGTGCGGTCCGCAGGGGAGGCTGTCCGGCGCAGTCAAGCTCGCGCAGGGTGCCTCCCACCCAGGACGTGTCCCGGGCCGTCGCCGGCCGGAGGGGTGTTCTCCAGTCCGCGTCCAGCAGTTCTTTCAGGAGGCGGAGACCGGCGTGTGCTTCGGCTTCGGCGCGGAGGACTGCGAGGGCTCCTTCCTGGGCCTCGAGGGGGTCCGCGCCGGCCGCGCAGAGGGACCGGAAGGCCGCTTCTTTGATTTCGCGGGGCTGGACGGTGGTGGTTCTGTCCGTCTGCTGCCCGTCCAGGGCTGGACCGGTGATGGTGTCAGACATGCGCGTGTTCCTTTGTGGTGTCCATGACTTGGGTGAAGAGCCGGGCCCAGTTCCCGCCCATCACGGCTGTGATGGTGTGGTCGGTGAGGCCTGCTGCTGCGAGGCCGTCGGTGAGCCGGGGAAAGTCCAGGGGGCCGGTGAACCAGTCCGGCCATTGGGGCCAGGTCGGCGTGTTCTGCGGATCGGTCGGTTGCCAGCGGCCGTTGCGGAGCCAGCCGACGAATTCCTGGTCCCAGCCGCGGGTGCAGTCGCTGCCGATACCGATGCTGGTGGGCCCGTATTGGTCCACCATGCGTGCCACCATCGTGCAGAAGCTTTCGAGGGTGACGTGTTCGCCGCCGCTGACGGTGGGGTAGAGGCAGCAGCCGATGACGCCGCCGCGGTCCACGAGCGGCTGGATGACGTCGTGGGGTTTGTTCCGGGGCGTATCAAAAAACCAGAGCGGGTTTGAATGGGTGATGGAGACCGGCACCGAGGATGCTTCGATGGCCTCGCGGCTGGTCCGGTATCCGACGTGGGAGAGGTCGATGAGCATGCCGACCCGGTTCATTTCTTCCACAATTACCCGCCCGTAGCGGGTCAGGCCGGCGTCGTCGGCTTCGAAGCATCCGCCGCCGATCAGGTTCTGGTTGTTGTAGGTCAGCTGCGCAATCCGGACCCCGAGCCGGTGGAAGAGTTCAACGTAGCGGTAGTCATCTTCGAAGGGGCTGGCATTCTGGAACCCGAGGAACACGGCGATCTTGTTCTGCTCCTTCGCGGTTTCAATGTCTGCCCCGGTTGAGGCCAGGAATGCCAGGTCCGGGTTGCGGTTGACGAGCTCCAGCCACTGGCCGACGGACCGGAGGGTGTCCGCGGCGTTTTCCCAGACGGCGCAGGTCGCGTTGACCGCGCTGACGCCCCCGGTGCGCAGTTCTTCCAGGACGGGGCGGCTCCAGTTGCTGATCTGCAGGCCGTCCACGACGGTCAGCTGCTGGTGCAGGCTCATTTTCCCTGCTCCTTCGGCGCTGTCGGGAAGAGCCAGTCGTCCTCGTCCGTTCCGTGGTTGATGTCCACCGCGCGGGGGGCTCCGCTGAACAAGGTCACGCGCAGCCAGTCCGTTGACTGCGGGCTGAAGTTGTTCATCCCGTAGCTGGCCAGCTGAAAGCGCTGGGTGCTCAGGGGCAGGAATCC
This sequence comes from Arthrobacter sp. UYCu512, assembly GCF_040547075.1. NCBI lineage: Bacteria > Bacillati > Actinomycetota > Actinomycetes > Micrococcales > Micrococcaceae > Arthrobacter > Arthrobacter sp. UYCu512. The sequence goes on along the minus strand of NZ_JBEPPA010000016.1, from coordinate 31,246 downwards.
ACCGTCGATGAGGTTGTCCTGCAGCTCCCCGTAGAGGTAGGGGCGGGTCTGCTGGACCCGGGACGCGGCGAACCGGTGCCCGGGGTGGGCCAGGAGGAACTCCGCGATGCTCTGATGTGCCGGAAACCGTTCCAGGTCCGCGGTGAGGGCATTGATGCGGCGGGCGATGTCCGTGCCGTGCTCGGCGGCACCTTCGGGCCGGGCTGCGCGCAGGTCCCGGCGGGGCTCTTCGTTGGCTGCGGAAGAGAACCAGTAATAACGCGTCCTCTCCGGATCGTTGAAGTCGTAGCCGCGGGCCCAGGCGTAATTGGTCTCCAGCAACTGCCTCAGTTCCCGGCAGGGCATGGCCGCGTCGAAGGGTGCGGCGCCGTCAACTCTGAGCAGGGACTCGGCGTCCTCGTCGAAGTCGGTACGGAGTTCGATGACGATGGAGGCAAAGATCCCCCGGGCTTCCGGGCTGAGGCTTGCGGCTTTCTCGTGCAGGCGGGCCAGGACCGGGGCGGGTTCCGTCGCGGCGGCCATGTGGGTCCGCAGCTCTTCCAGGAGCTGCTGGACCTGGGGTCGGATCGCATCGGTGGGCAGGAAGGGGGCGGTGTTCAGTGCGTGTTTCTCTTCCAGGTGGCGGTCAGCCTTAACCAGAAGCTCCGCGACGCGGGCAAGATCGGGATGCCCGGGTGCGTAGTCCCGGCCGAGCCCGGCGGCGAGCGGAATTTCCCGCAGCCGGCACCAGGCGTCCAGATAGTCCGGGTGGTTGATCACGAATGGGACCATGCCCAGTCCGGTGGCGTTGCCCAGTCCCAGGTAACGGCTCCACGCCGCGTCCAGCGGGACCGCGGTGGTGCCAGCCGCCGAGGCTTTGGCGCGGGCGACGTGTTCAACCATGTCCATGCTGAGTTCTCGCAGCAGCCAGGCGGTGAGCATCTGGGACCGGTAGGGTACGGCCAGCGGGTGGTCGGCGGGGATGTCCGTGAATTCCTTGAGCCCGAATTTTCCGTTCCCGTAGAACGCGGTGCTGCGGATTAGGTACGGGCTGGGGCCGATGGCGTCGACGTCGGGCTGGGACCCGGCGGCCAAACAGTCGCTGACGTAGTCAAAGAAGCGTGCGCTGCGGTTCGCCCGGGTCAGGACGATGGTGTCCGGATCGACGCGGCCGCGTTCCTGGACGGGAACATTGCGCCGCAGTTCAGCTTCGCGCTCCGGCGTGAGGTCCCCTTCAATGAGGGCCGCGGTCACGTCCCAGGCAGCCGCGATGACCCGGTCGGTGCGTTCGCTTTCCTCCAGCGTGCGGCAGAAAGCGATGAAGGTCAGCTGCCGGCCTTCGGCGTCCACGGTGTAGACGGCGGTGCCCCGGGCGTCGGCGTCGAGATCCAGGCGGGTCCTGGACACGGACCACTTCCGGGCTGCGGCGCGGCGGAGCATGGTGCGGGCAAAGCTGTGCCGGGTGGACCAGGCACCGTTCATGTCGGTGCCGGAGAGTACTTCCTCCGGGGTCCGGAGCCCGTGTGCGGTTCGTTCGTCCTGCAGTGTCATGATCATGCCTTCGCGGGTGCCAGACGGAGATATGCGGTCTTTTCGTGGGTAAAGAAGGCCGCGGCGACGGTACTGTTCTGTTCCCGGGGGCCGGCAAAGGTTGAATCCTTCATTCCGCCGAAGGGTGCATGCAGTTCGGAACCGGTCGAGGGCGCATTGACCTTGACGAGGCCGGCGTCCAGATAGGTCACGCACTGCCGGGCGGCGCGCTCATCGCTGGTAAAGACCGCGGCCGTGAGGCCGAACTCGGTGTTGTTGGCCAAGGCGATGGCTTCGTCCAGTGTTGCGGCGCGGAGAATGGTGACCACGGGGCCGAAGACCTCTTCGTGGCAGATCGTCATCGACTCCGGCCCGGTCAGCACGGTGGGCAGGACGTAGTGCCCGTCCCCGGCGGGAGCGGTGGCCTGAGCGAGGATTTCCCCGCCTTCGGTGATGGCCGTCTCGATCGCGGCGTTGATTTCATCGCGGGCGGAGCCGGAAACTACGGGGCCGATCTGCACCGACGGGTCAGTGCCCGGGCCCAGGACAAGTGCGGAGACTTTCTCCTTCACCCTGGCCAGGAACGCCTCGTGTCCGTCGCCGACGAGGATGATCCGCCGGGTGGCCGTGCACTTCTGGCCGGTGGAGCCCATCGCGGCGTTGACGGCGCTGGACGCGGCCAGTTCGACGTCGGCGTCGGGCAGGACGAGAGTGGCGTTGTGTCCGCCGAGTTCCATCTGCAGTTTCGCGCCGCGTCCACAGACAATCCCGCGAATGTGGTGGCCCACCGGAACGGACCCGGTAAACGTCACGCCCGCCACGGACGGATGGGAAACGAGTTCAGAGCCCAGCGGACCCGGGCCAAGGAGCAGGTTCGCAACGCCGGCCGGCACACCGGCCGCGGCCAGGATGTCCATCAGCAGGACGGACACTCCGGGGGTGTTGCTGGCGGACTTCCAGACCACCGTGTTGCCGTGCAGCAGTGCCGGTGCGATCTTCCAGGCCGGGATCTGCAGCGGGAAATTCCACGGCGTGATCACCCCGACGATCCCCAGCGGGCGCCGCACGGTCAGGATCCGCTCCTCGGGGTGGCTGGAAGGGTATTCGGTGCCGACAGGGTTCCTGGCAGAGCCTGCGTGGTACTCGAACGTGTCGGCGGACGCGTCGACCTCCATCCTGGACTCCGCCAGGGTCTTGCCGTGCTCGGCCGTCATGACGCGGGCTATCTCCTCGGCCCGTTCCCGGATCAGTGCCGCCGCCGCCGACAGAATCCGGCCCCGGGCCAGAATCCCCAGCCTGTCCCATGCCGGTGCGGCGTCAGCAGCAGCCTGGATCGCCTGCGCCAGCTCCGCGGAACCGGCCTGGTGATACGTTGTGACCGCTTCCTCCGGCGCCGAGGGGTTGAACCGGGACGTCGTGTCCCCGGTCCCTTCAACCCAACTACCGTTGATAAAGCTGCTGGCGGGCTTGGTCATGACGGGCATTCTCGAACCTCTTAGTGTTTGTTGATCTGTGACTGTCCTCACGATCAACGGTAAACCCGAAACCCGGCCCAAAGAAGTATCTATTTGACTCCCATCAATACTCACTTAGTCTTGTTCGTATGAACCTTCGTCGCCTGGAGCTTTTCGTCGCAGTGGCCGAAGAACTGCACTTCAACCGAGCCGCCGAGCGGCTGCACATGGCCCAGCCGCCGCTGAGCCAGCAGATCCGCAAACTCGAAGAGGAATGCAAGACCCAGCTGTTCGTGCGCAACTCCCGCAACGTGCAGCTCACCGCCGACGGCGAACTGCTCCTGAAGCACGCTCGTAAAGTCCTCAGCCAGTACGGCGCCATGACCGCGGCCCTCCGGCAGGCCCGCGACGGCGAAATCGGCAAACTGCGTCTCGGCTTCGTCTCCTCGGCGGCCATTTCGGCACTTCCACCCGTGGTCCGGGAACTCCGGTCCCACTGGCCCGGCATCGACCTCGAGCTCCGCGAGGAAACCACCGACGCCCAGATCGAGCTCATCACCGCCGGCGCCCTGGACGCCGGAATCGCCCGGGAAGTCCGGACCGTGCCGGGCCTGGGCACCACACTCCTGCAAAACGAACGCCTCGTAGTTGCCGTCCCGACAGACCACCCCCTGGCGACCCGCACCTCAGTCGGGCTCGGAGAACTGAAGGGGGAGAGGTTCATTGCCTTCCCGCGGGACCGGATCTCGCGGCTTTTCGACCACATCGCCGCCTTGCTCCACGCCGCCGACGTTGACTTCGATCTCGCCCAGCAAGCCGTCCAGTTCCCCACCATCCTCGGGCTCGTCGCCGCCCACCTGGGCATCGCAGTCGTCCCGGAATCGCTCCGTGCCTTCGCCATCCCCGGCCTGGCCTACCTGGACATCGAGGACACCAGCGCCATCTCCCGCGTCAGCCTGATCTACAGCAACGACATGACAGACTCGCCCCTCGTCGCCAAAGTCAGGGTCGCCTGCCGGCAGACGATGGGAGCGCCGGAGACCGGCTAGTGCGGGCCGTAGCGGGGCGGTCTTGCGGTGATGTCAGGCGGCCTGGTCGCCCAGGCCGCCGTCGACGCCGCGAAATCCCAACAGGACAGACTCCTGCGTGGCGGGTAGAAGACATGATGGGGGTGGAAGGGATGGCCCGTTGTTCAGGCACCCGTCGGCGGCGGGTTGGTCAAACCGATGTCCGCTCGCTGGGAACAGTACTTGAACAAGGCCGAAGAAGAAGCGCCTAGGATCAAGGCCCACGCCCAGAACGCGCCCCCGGCTAGAGACCAGGTTACCGAAGCGGCCCAGAACTACCTGCCGACCCAGGAAGAATCAGGATCCTGCGCCCACCGGCTGTGATCGGCGGGGCATCCCCACCGCGTCCTGGCACTGCGGCAAGTGGATTTATCGGCCCGGTAGACCCACTAGCCGATCTCGTCGCCACCAGCTGCTCGCCGCCGTTGCCCTGGCGCGTTGGGGCGGGCCCGGACACAGCTAGTCCTTGCGCGTCGGCCGTCAAATTCGTTGCTGGCCAACTACGATCACCTATCATCCCTGTGCCGTGCCGGGTCCGCCGTTTCCGGCACGTCGGGATCGGCGGCCCCGGATCGGCCGGACATCTCCTGCCCGATGAACTCATAGTGGGCGAGCATGTCGGCCACGTTGGTGCCGGGGCATCCGCTTTCGTCATCAAGCCAACTGAAGACAAAGTCGCTTGCCGTGAGAAGTTCATTGTCGGTGAAGTCGTTCAGGCGGGTGCGGTGGCCGCCGCCCGGGCTGACCGCGGACCGTGCGGACAATGATGGGTTGCGTTCCCGGGAGCGTATGTCCAGAGAGATGCCCCGGCCCCGGACAGGTAATGCTCCGGGGTCGTTGCATGCGGCTTCCAGGTCTGTGCGCAGTCCGGCAAGGGCCGCTGACTCCACGAACGTGGCATGGCCCAAGCGGACCAGGATGTGGGCTGTAGGCCGAATCTGCCGGATTCTGCAGGCAATACTTATCAGCGCTCCCCGGGAGACTTTGGTGAGGTTGCCCGCTATCTCGACGTGGACGGTGTCCGATGGGGTGTCTAGAAAGACAAACGCGTCGAGGCAACGATCCATGGATCGTTGCCTCGACGGGATATCGGTCGAGGCCGTGGGCTGATGTGGTGGCCAGTGGACGGTGCCGTCAGGGAGTGCGCAGCGCGCTGCCGGGGTGGGCTGTCTGCCGCTCCCGGCGACGGAAGGGCCGGGCGCTGGCCGGCGTGTCACGTCGTCGGTCCTGTCCCGCACGGCACGTACCGGATGGAACTGATTTCCACAACGACGTTCACGGTGCTTCCCCTCGGGTTGTCAGCGAGGCTGGTGCGGAGGATCTCGGCGATGTTGCGGGCGAGGTCGGTGGCCGGGACAGTGCCGTCCGCTCCGACCCGGACCCTGGCGGTTGTCGAGGTACCTTCGGTGCTGACGAACACACGGTCCGTGGCCGGATCACCGGGTGCCGGGGCCAATGCCTCCTGGACTCGGCGCGCCAGGTATTTCCAGGCCGGGTCTGCTGGGTAGAGGGTGTGGACCCCTTCCAGGGACATGATCAGTTTACTGAGGCGGGCGGTGTCGGTCATCGTCCCGTCCTTTCGTTCCGGGCGGGGAGGGGGGACGGAGTTCGGTGATGGTGATGTTCAGCGCGGCGATGTTCAGTTCGGAGTGTGTGGCCAGGGCTGCGGCGAGTTCCGCGCGCAGGGTCGCTGCGAGTTGGGGGAGGCGGTAGCCATACCTGGCCGATACATCGACGTTCACGATGATCGGCGCTCGAGGGGTGGTGACGGCGCCGGCAAAGCGGCATTTGCCGATCATGACGCCTTCGACCGTGTCGCCGACGGAGCGTACGAGGCCAGTCAGGGCTCCTTCTGTCTGGAACAGCACGTCGCCGGCGAGCCCGGGTGCGACGGGGATGCTGCGCCCAGCCTTAATCTCCAGGTTAAGGTTAGCGAGGATGTTTTCCAGCCAGGGCGAGTCGTCCCGGGCTGCCTCGGCGAGATCTTCGGCGAGAAGGTCCCGGGTAAAGGCCTGGAGCCTGCGAAGCCCGGCCAACCCGGCCTGGCACTGTGGGCAGGTACTGATGTGATCAACATCATCGGACGTGCCTTTGTCGAGGTAGTCGCTGAGGTCTTCGATGGTGCGTCCGCAGCCGGTGTCGGTCGTGTCGTTCATCGCCAGTCCTCCATTTTCTGGGCCAGTGTGGTCCGTGCTCTGGCCAGCCGTCCGCGGACGGCGGCTCGGCTGATGTTGAGGGTTTGGGCGATGTCCTCATATGTTTGCCCCCCCAGTTCGCGCAGCACCCAACATCGTCGTTGCTCTTCCGGCAGCGCGGCCAGCGCGCGTTCGAGGGCTTGCGTGCCGGTTATTGTGATGGCGGAGGACTCGGGCCCCGGCGCGGGGTCGGCTAGGTCTGGGGTGTGTTCGATTGTGGCGTGGGATTTGCGGCGGCGGAGGACGTCAACAGCCAGGTTGCCTGTGATCCGCAGCAGCCAGGGACGAGCGGCGGACGCGTCGCGGAGCCCGCCGATCTGGTTCCAGGCCTGGATCAGGGCTTCCTGGACGACGTCATCGGCCTCTGTCGTCGAGCCCAGGACTCGGCGGGCGTAGGCGCGCATTATTGTCCCGTGCCTTCGTGCCAAGAGCTCGAATGCGTCCATGTCGCCGTCGCCGGCCCGCCGGGCCAACAGCTCGTCGCTGCCTTCGGCGAGGGCTTCGGCGATGGTGTCGAGAGTAGTCAAGTTCTCTGCCTTGTCAGAGCTGCAGGTCGTTGGGGTAACAGCCGGGCCGGGACGGGAGTTCGGCACCGCGGGTTACTTGCTGAAGCCGTCTTTGAGTTTGCGGGCGGCATTCCTGATATTCTCGCCGACGTCGGCGGCGGCATCCTTGGCTTTCTCACCGGCTTCCTTCATCCCTGCGGCGGCCTGATCCTTTTGGCCCTCCCGTTCCAGCTGCCTGTCGTCAGTGACTTTGCCGGTACCTTCTTTGGCGGCGCCGAGGTGGTGTTGAACGCTGATTTCTGCTTTGTCGTCGATGCCCATGGGGGTGTCCTTTCGATGTGTTGGGTGAGTGCGGAGGACTGGTTATCCGTGATCAGGAGAACGTTGGTTCCCCCAACGGCTCAACGGTCGCGGTCGGTGCCTGACAGGGTGGAGCGCAGTCCGGTGGTTATGCGGATCAGGACCGGGCCTCGGTCCCCAAGTAGATTGTCGAGCCCGGAGATGAGTTCTTCACCGGCATCGGCCAAGTCCCGGGGCGAGACACCCTTGCGGGCTTGGAGTGTCAGTTTGAGACCGTCGGCGCGCTTTGCTTTCCAGGTGCTGACGGTCGCTGCGATGATCCGGTCATCGCCGACGGTTGCTTTTCGGACCGCCGCGGAGGCAAGTAAGGTCTCCACGGTGGTGGTGCCGTGGTGCTCCGGATCTTCGCGTCGTCCGGCCCTGTTGGTACGCCCGCCGCCTTGTGAGGCGATCCAGCCAAGAAGGAGTGCCATCACGACCAGTGCCAGAGCGAGGACCGCTATGGTCCACCAGCTGCTGGACGCGCCGGGGATCGGTGCGCTGGCAAGCGCGTTGCTGAGATCTGCGAGCAGTGTTGCGCCGGTGGTGTTCCAGCCCTCGGCGATGGACGTGTTCAGGCCCGCGGCGCCGATGAGCGCGCCCACGCCCACCAGAACTAGACCGAGAAGCCCAAGGAGTAACCTGTTCATGCCGCGGTGCGTGGCGTTCATATTCCCAGCGCCCCTTCCGTGCTGGTCCGGACCGTGATCCGGGGTGCGGCGGGGAGGCCGTACCGGGCGATTTCCTCACGGACCGCAAGGTCGGCGGCTGCCGCGTCGGCCTTGATGCCGGAACTCGGGTGAATGACCACCTCCACGGTGCGCCCGCCGACGGTGGTGGTGACCTGTTCTGGGGCCAGGTCGGCGGCGGTACGCGCGCTGCGGGATACCGAGGCAGCAATGACATCGTCATCGACAACGACGGCGGCCCGGTTACTGGCCATAATGTGGCGGGACCGGCGGCCCGGGCCCAACGCCAGAACCAGGTAGAGGAGGCCTGTCAGGATCAGACCCGCCCCGGCGGCGACGAGCCCGGCCGGGAGGGTGTTGGCCGCCAGGGTTGCCATCCACTGCCCGATCTGTCCCGGTGCGGCCAGCAGGGCCGCGTTACCGGTCAGCGAGAGGACGGCTTCGGCGCTTAGCCAGAGCAGGCCGAGAATCAGGGCGGCCGCGGTGATTATTGATGCCAGCGCCCGGGACCGGCGGGTCTCCCGGCGTGCAATCCGGCGGATCTGCAGGTTCGTGCTCATCGGAGAGTGGCCTCCTTTTTCTCTCGAAGAAGGCCTGTGAGGCGTATGTCGACCCGAGCGACAGATGTTCCCGCTATGGCCAGCGCCCGGGCCAGAATATCGGTCCTTGCACGTTCGGCGCGCTCGTACAAGGTCCCGCCGGATGACGTGACAGCGAGGGGGTTCCGGGCAGCCTCAGTCAGGGACGGCATCGGCAATGCCACTGCGACCGTGACGCTGAGGTGTCCCCGGTCATCGTGGACACGGGCTGTGACCGCCCGGGGCGGAATCCCGAAGGCATCCGCCGTGATGGCCCCAATCGTGTGGTGCAAGGCGGCCGATGTGGTTCTAGTGTGGCCAGCGCGGCGCCCCGCCCGAGGAGCTGCGCGGACTTTTTGCCGGGGCTCGATGGTGCTGGCGCTCATGAGGAGGAGCGCTTGCCGCGAAGCGCGTCGAGGACTCCGCCCAGATCCAGCCGGCCTTCCGCGCTGCGGCCCAGGACCGCGCCGATGGCCATAAAGAGGGCCACTAGCAGTAAGCCCCAAAAACCGAAGGCCAGAGCCGTGATCGCCAGGGTTGCCCCGATCGCGATGCCGGCGAACATTGGGGTCACGAGACGCGGCCTTCGCGGGTGGATGCGGCGGCCTTTTCAGCGTCCGAGTCATCTTCATCTTCGGACGGGATGTGAATGTCGGTGACCGTGATGTTCACTTCGGTGACTTCCATGCCCACCAGATCCTCAACAGCGCCAAAAACGGCGTCGCGGACATCATCGGCGACCTTCTGCAGCGGATGCGGGTACTCCACTACCAAAGTGATATCGACAGCGACCTGAGTCTGCCCGACCTCCACGGAGACACCCTGCGTCAGGTCCTTCTGTCCCACCGCATCGCGCAGAGAACCCATCATCCGGGCTGCACCACCGCCGAGGGCATGCACCCCCGGGATGTCCTTCGCGGCAATACCGGCGATCTTCGCGACCACACCGTCGGCAATCGTGGTCGCTCCACGGCCGTCCTTACCCGAATTGGTATTCACGGGGGTGGACGCCGATGCGGTCGGCAGGTCAGCAGGCGTCTTGCTCTGGGGCTGTGTAGTCAAAAGAATCACTCCTGGAAAAGTATTCAAAACCATCGTTATTCAGCACCCGGCTGGATGCCTACAGGAATGAGACGTCGCCGTTAGGGAATTCGTCACGCACAGGCATGAGTGATTTACATCACACTAATCGGGATGGTTGCGGTGGCTAGTCGCATCCGTCGCGCCGGGTCGGCGTCGGGCACTGCGCCGGCGCCGGACGCCCGCGGAATAGAACGCGACTGACGAGACCGCCCCTAGGAGCAGTGTGCCGCCGAGGATGACGGCGACTGCCCCCGAACCCAGCAGGAAAACTGTTACTGCTGCCCCCAATAGCAGCAGCGGCAACACCAGTGCCGGAATCCAGAACCCGAATCCCCGCACCGGGAATGCAGGCAAGTCGTCGGCCCTCGCTTCTTGCCTTTCCATCCCGCACCACCTCCCGGATGGGCTGCCGCATGGGCGCCCGGAGCGATCGGGTCCTGTGCCGAAGTCGTTTAAAGGAATATCCTGTGAGGGGCCGGTAGGGCACCTGCAGGACACGGCCGCTGCACGCCTGCCAGAGGTTACCCGGACGCGTGAAGGTGTGGCTTATTTCACAATAGCCCCCGCCCAGGTGCTTGAGCGCTGCCAGTCAGTGACGCCGGACGCGAAACCAAAATGGTCAAGGGGCTTGGACCAATGCTCGGGAAAGTCACGCTAACGGCTTGATCACCCCCTATCCCTCGGCCTCCAGGGTGTAATCATCGTGGTGACGCCGATGATTAGTCCCGCCGCAATGGCTACTAGGGTCTCCACCAACGCGTTTCCAGCACCGATCAGAGTTGGCCCGCCAAGAGCATTGAGACTCTCAATCACAGCCGTCGAAATCAACGCGGGCAGAGCACTGCCCGAGGTAAGAACCAGAGCGCGTCGAAGCGGAATCGATTTCTGAGTGCGGGCACGTACGAGGACCGCGCCTACGACCACGGCGACGAGCGGCGCGAAATGGTAGGTCGTTGTCGGGTGGGAGACGGCCATGAGTACCCAGCCGAGCGCCACAGCGGAGGACACGGCGGCTGCCTCGAGTGCAACACGCCTGAACGAAGGGGCGCCGGTGGAACCTTCGGTATCGCGCGGATCGTCCCGCGGCTTTGTTCCGGGGGCGGGGGACGTCATTTGCGCGTCGTGATCCGGCGGCAGAGGGCAGTGAGCGGATTCTCCCTTGCTTTCACAACCCGGACGCCATTCCAAAAGGCTACGTAGTCGCGAATGTGTTCGGCGGCCGGTGAGGGGCTGGGGTAGTACCACGCGGCGTCAGCGTTCTGGTGCCCGTCCACCGAGAGCGTGTAGTACTTTGCAGTGCCTTTCCATGGGCAGTGGGATGTCGTAGGGCTGACATTGAAGTACACAGACTTCAGGGAGTCCGGCGGGAAGTAGTGGTTCCCCTCCACACGGGTTGTCGTATCCGTCTCTGCCAGTACGACGTCGTTCCAGATAGCTTGATACATGTCTGCTCCTTTTCGGTTTGCGCAGGATGTACACCGCATCAGTGGTTGAGCGGCCCCGCAGCGGGCCTGGCTCCGCTCTATATCCAGGCGGTTCCCCAGCCCGACGGCGGCCCAATCCACAGTAGGCCGCCCGAGGCACGGAGATCCGTAATCTGGGATACACAGCATTTGGACGACGCAGCTCCGGAAGTGAGGCCAGGTGCCGGTCAGGAAACCGACTGTCTCCGGGGCCCAATAGTCCCGAAACTTACCGCCCTAAGACCCACTCTCGTTCCGTGGGCTCCCTTGATGCTCCCCTTGGAAGCTCATCGACTGTCGGAAGGGACCCGGGCCCTGGCTGCAGGTGAGACCGGCACCAGGTAATTCACGGATCGTCTCTTGTGTGTCCCGGATCGCAGAACCCGGACGAGGATCGCCCCTAGATTCGTGGGAATGAATGATTTCACCCTGAAAGGGCGGATCCCATGAAAGCAGTATTTAACGGCACCGTGCTTGCGGAAGCACCCATGGACGAGCTGATCAAGATCGAGGGAAACTGGTACTTCCCGCCGCAGAGCGTTGACTCCGCCCTGCCTATTGCCAGTCCAACGCCGTACACCTGTGGGTGGAAAGGCCGATGCCAGTACTTCAGTCTCAAAGACGGCGGCGGGAACCTATTAGCGGACCGCGCTTTCAGTTACCCCGAACCGTATCCCGCGTCGCTGGATCGGGTGGGCCGGGATTACAGCAACTACGTTGCTTTCTGGAGAGAAATCCAAATCACCTAATAGCCAGGGGCGGATCCTGCACCTGCCAGGGCTCCCGCCTGAAGGCCTCCGGCCAGTGGCCGGGTTGCGCGCCAATTTAGGCAGCAGCGGTCAGATCTGGCCCATCCACAGAGGTATCCACAGACACGGGAAGGCTTGAGCATGCGGAGCGAGAGGCTGGAATTCCCGGGGTCGGAGGGGGTACTGCTGGCGGCCCGGCTGGATCTTCCGGAATCGGCGCCCCGGGCGTATGCGTTGTTCGCGCACTGCTTCACGTGCAGCAAGGACGTTCTGGCGGCGGCCAGGATCTCTCGAGCCTTGACCGGTTTTGGCATCGCCGTCCTGAGGTTTGATTTCACCGGTCTGGGACAGTCCGGGGGCGATTTCGCCAACACGAATTTCAGCTCCAATATTGAGGATCTTGTCCACGCGTCGGATTTCCTGCGCGAGCGCTTCGCGGCGCCATCGCTCCTGATCGGGCATTCCCTTGGCGGCGCGGCGGTGCTCGCCGCCGCCCACCGCGTCCCGGAGGTGCGGGCCGTGGCAACCATCGGGGCGCCGGCGGATCCGGATCACGTAGCGCATCTGATGCGCGCCAGCCGCACCGAGATCGAAGAGCGCGGTGAAGCCGAGGTGCTGCTCGCCGGGCGGACATTCCGCATCAGACGCCAGTTCCTCGACGACATCGCCGCACAGCCCCAATCGGAGCGCATCCGCCGTCTTGGCGCAGCCCTGCTGGTGATGCATTCGCCCGTCGATGCGACCGTCGATGCGGATAACGCGCGCCGTATCTACGAGGCCGCGCGCCACCCGAAGACTTTCATCGCACTCGATAACGCAGACCATCTCCTGACGAAGCCTGCGGATGCTGTTTTCGCTGCGACGATGCTCGCCACCTGGGCCAGCCGCTATGCCTTCGCTTCGCTCCCCGAATCGGTGCCGGGCCCTGACGAGGTGCCGGTGCCGGAATCGGCTGACCCGGCGGAGGGACTCGTGGTGGTCTCCGAACGCGGCACCGGCGATTACGCCCAGCATGTCCAGATCGGACGGCACCGGCTAACCGCCGACGAGCCCGAGCCTGTCGGCACGAACAGCGGACCGTCCCCGTATGATTTTCTGCTGGCCGGTCTGGGGGCCTGCACCTCGATGACGGTGAGGATGTATGCCCGGCGCAAGAACTGGCCGCTGGAAAAGGTGACCGTGTCGCTGAGACACTCCCGGATCCACGCCAGGGACTGCGAAGGATGCGAAACCGGGACCGGGCAGGTGGACAGGATCGAACGGGTCATCCGCCTGGATGGTGACCTGGACAACGGTCAGCGTCAGAGGCTTCGGGAGATTGCCGACAAATGCCCCGTGCACCGCACCCTGCATTCGGAAGTCCACATTGACACAACCGTCACCGGGACCGGGCCAGCCCCGGCGGCCCGCAGGAACCGGCCGGCACGGCAGGACATCGCTGAGCGTCCACCCAGCCGACCGCCGTCCGGGTCCGCCGGAGGCCCCAATGACCGGGCATTACCGCCGGAGGCACGGGGTCCCACCGATCCCGGTCCGGGCAGGGAATGAATTTTTCAGAAGGATCGGATTGATGATGGTAAGGAGATTTCGTGGCTGAGGAAGTTGATGTTGTTGTTATCGGGATGGGACCGGGAGGTGAGGCCGCCGCCGGCGATCTCGCAGAAGCGGGCCTCTCGGTCGTGGGAATCGAAGGACGCCTGGTTGGCGGGGAGTGTCCCTACTACGGCTGCATTCCGAGCAAGATGATGATCCGGGCAGGCAACTCCCTAGCGGAGGGCCGAAGGATCCACGGCCTCGCCGGGGATGCCGACGTCCGCCCGGACTGGGCACCGGTGGCGGACCGGATCCGCTCGGAAGCCACCGATGACTGGGACGACACCGTCGCCGTGGACCGTTTCACCGGCAAAGGCGGCCGTTTTGTTCGTGGCCGGGGCAGAATTACCGGGCCGCGGACGGTCAGCGCCGCTGGCCGGGAGTTCACCGCCCGCCGCGCCATCGTGGTCAATACCGGCACAGAACCGATGATTCCTCCGATCCCGGGTCTGGCCGACGTGCCGTATTGGACCAACAGGGAGGCCATCGCCGCGACCGTGTTACCGGAATCCCTCATTGTCGTCGGGGGAGGGGCGATCGGCGCGGAACTGGCGCAGGCCTTCGCACGCTTCGGCACCCGGGTTACCGTTCTGGAAGCGGCACCGGGCCTGCTGCCCCCGGAAGAGCCCGAGGCCGGCAAACTCCTCGAGGGAGTGCTGCGCGGAGAGGGCATCGACGTCCGCGTCGGGGCACGAATTGAAAGCATCCGGCACTCTTCGGGCGCCTTCACGGTAGACCTCGGCGGGTCGACCCTTCGTGGTGGACGGCTTTTGGTCGCGGCGGGGCGAACCACCAACCTCGAGCCCCTCGGCGTGGCCGGCCTGGGCCTGGATCCGGCCGCCCGCTTCCTGGACCCTGATGGTCACATGCGGATCGCCGACGGCGTCTACGCCATCGGCGATATCACCGGCAAGGGCGCCTTTACCCACGTGTCCATGTACCAGGCATCCATCGCCGCCGCGCACATCCTGGGCCAGGACCCGGCCCGGGCCGAATACCATGCGGTTCCCCGGGTGACGTTCACGGACCCCGAGATCGGTTCCGTCGGCATCACCGAGGCCCAGGCCCGCGGGAAAGGCCTGAACGTGCGTGTCGGTCTCACCGACCTGGCCACGTCCGCCCGCGGCTGGCTCCACAAGTCCGGCAATCAGGGGTTCATCAAACTCGTCGAAGACGCCGATCACGGGGTGCTGGTCGGTGCGACATCCGCCGGGCCCGCCGGGGGAGAGGTCCTCTCGGCCCTGACTCTTGCCGTCCACGCCCGGATTCCGATCAGCACACTGCGGCGGATGATCTACGCTTATCCGACGTTCCACCGCGCCATTGAAGACGCGCTGGACCGTCTTGAGTGAATCAGGCAGGGTGTCCATATGACCAGTGAGCCCATCGCCAACTATGCCATGCTCGCCGATTGCCACTCCGCGGCGCTCGTGAGCGCCGCAGGTTCGGTGGACTGGCTGTGTTTCCCCCGTTTTGACAGCCCCTCGGTGTTCGGACGGATCCTGGGCGAGGATGCGGGCTACTGGTCGATCCGGCCCGCGTGCCCACACTCCTCGACCCGGCGTTACCTCGGGCCCACGATGGTGCTGGAAACACTCCACACCACAGCCGGCGGGACCGTGAAAGTCACCGACTCCCTGGTGCTGGGAGACGGGAACAGGGGACATGACCTCGGCGCGGGGGCTCCCGGTACGTTGCTGCGGCAGGTGGCCTGCGTCGACGGCGAAGTTGAGATGGAGGTGGTCTTCGCGCCGCGGCCGGACTACGGCCTCGTCCGGCCGCTCCTCGAGGACACCGCCGGCGGAATCCTCGTCCATGGCGGGGCCAACATGCTGACTCTCTCCACGCCGGTGCTCTTCGAACTCGATGATGGCCAAGCGCGCGCGAAACCTGTGCTCCGCACCGGAGACGCCCTGGGATTCGCCCTTCACCACCGCACCGCCGGGCAGGTACCGCCGGCGTTCTGGAGCCAGGCGGACATTGCGCGCCGGCTTGAGGACACGCTGGAGGGCTGGGGCAGCTGGTCCCGGATGCATCAAAGTTACGACGGACCCTGGCAGGACCTGGTCGCTTCCAGCGGCAGGATCCTGCAGGCGCTGACGTTTTATCCGACCGGCGCGATCGTTGCCGCCCCGACGACGTCCCTGCCCGAGGTCGCCGGCGGCACCCGGAACTGGGACTACCGGTACACCTGGATCCGGGACGCCAGCATGACCCTGCAGGCCCTGTGGGTGGCCGCGTGTCCGGATGAGGCCGGGAAGTTCTTCCACTTCCTCGCAACCGCGGCCGCGGGCCGGCTCCGCAGCGGCGACGAGCTGCAGATCATGTACGGCATCGGCGGGGAACGGGACTTGTCCGAACGCGAGCTGGCCCACCTTCCGGGCTGGCGCGAGAGCGCCCCGGTGCGGGTCGGCAATGGCGCCTGGGACCAGCGTCAGCTCGATGTCTACGGGGAACTCCTCGACGCCGCCGCGACCCTTCCGGAGTACCTGAACGATCTGGAACCCGGGACGCGGCAGTTCCTTGCCGATGCGGCAGATGCTGCCGCATCGCGCTGGCAGTCCACGGACCAGGGCATCTGGGAGGTCCGCGGCGCGCCCCGGCACTACCTTCACTCAAAGCTGATGTGCTGGGTGGCCGTGGACCGGGCCATCGATCTCGCCGGGGTCCTGAACGCGGAGGACCGGGTTCCCCACTGGATACGGACCCGGGCGCTGCTCGCCGACTCGATCCGGATGAACGGCTGGAACGAACCAGCCAACGCATATACCCAGGCCTACGGATCCGAGGACCTGGACGCGTCGGCACTGATGCTCTCCATCGTGGGGTTCGTGCCCGCCGATCACCCCCGGATGCTGGCAACGATCGACGCCATCGAAGAACGGCTCACCGACAGCCGTGGCCTGGTGTACCGGTACCAGGGCGACGACGGGCTTGCCGGGGAGGAAGGAACGTTCCTGCTGTGCACGTTCTGGCTGGCCCATGCCCTGGCCCTGGCCGGACAGACCCTGCGCGCCCGCGCCGTCTTCGAACGGGCCGCGGGTTTCGCCACCGACCTGGGCCTGCTGGCCGAGGAGGTCGCCCCGGACAGTAACGAACTGCTCGGAAATTTCCCGCAGGCTTTCAGCCATATCGGCCTCGTCAACGCCGCCTGGGCCATCCGCACCGCCGAGGACGAAACCCGGATCCCTGACGCCGGTGCCGGGGACACCCCGTGACGGGTTCTGTCCCGGGCAGCCGGCGCCGG
The DNA here is from genome assembly GCF_040547075.1 of Arthrobacter sp. UYCu512. NCBI lineage: Bacteria > Bacillati > Actinomycetota > Actinomycetes > Micrococcales > Micrococcaceae > Arthrobacter > Arthrobacter sp. UYCu512. Next base: position 14,774 of record NZ_JBEPPA010000016.1, on the reverse strand, counting down.
GCCGTGATTCGGCTCGGAATCCTGCTGGTTCTCGTCGCCGCCGCTGCCGTGGCGGCGCTGCTGTTTCCGCTTCCACCGGTGGAGGACATCCGGAGTTATTTCGGCACCGCCGGCTGGTGGGCGCCGGCGGCCTTCATCCTCGGCTATGCCGCGTTGACGCTGGCGCCGGTGCCCAAAAATGTCCTCTCAGTTGCCGCGGGGCTGGTCTTTGGGTTCGCCGGCGGCATCGCCGTCGTCTTTATCGCCGCGATCCTGGGGTCTGTCGCCGCGTTCTGGCTGGGCCGCTGGCTGGGCCGGGAGGCGGTGGAGAAATTCACCGGGGCGCGGGTGGAGAAAGTCGATGAGCTGCTGCGGCGCCGCGGCCTGGCGGCCATGATCGGTGTCCGCCTGGTACCCGTGCTGCCGTTTACGGTCATCAACTATACGGCCGGGCTGACCTCCATCCTCTGGTGGCCCTACTTCCTCGGGACCGCCATCGGCATTCTCCCGGGAACGGTGAGTTTCGTGACCCTGGGTGCGTTCGGCCTGCAGCCGGGATGGCAGCTCAACCTCGCCCTCGGCGCCCTCGGCGTGCTCACGGTGGCCGGGCTGGTGGCCGCGGTCCGGCGCCGCCGGAAGGAAAAGGGCGCCGATGTTTGATGCCCGGTTGCGTCGGGTCATGGAGCCGGCTCTGGGGCGGGCCGCAGGCTGGCTGGACCGGCCGTGGATCACCCCTGACCGGCTGACGGGCCTGAACCTGGTTCTTGGTCTTGCCAGCGCGGTCCTGGCGGCATCGCAGTGGTGGCTGCCGGCCCTGGCGGCGTGGCTGCTGTGCCGGGTAGCCGACGGCCTCGACGGTCCGCTGGCCCGGCGCCGGAACGCCCGCGCGGGGACTGAGGACTCCGGGCGGGGCGGATTCTGGGACATCTGCGCCGATTTCATCGTCTACGGCGCCACGGTGGTCGGCGTCGGGATCGGCGCGACCGCGGCGTTCGGCGCCCCGTGGCTGCCGTTCCTGCTGGTCCTCTTCGCCTACTACATCAACGGCACGGCGTTCCTGGCGTTCTCCTCCATCGCCGAAAAAACCGGCCGCCAGCTCCGGGACGGCCGGTCCTTGTCGTTTCTGGGCGGCCTGACCGAGGGCGCGGAGACCGTGGCCGTGCACAGCCTCTGGCTGATCTTCCCGGGCGCCGCGTGGGAAATCGCGTCTGTCTGGGCGCTGCTGGTCGCCGCCAGCGGCGTCCAGCGGGTCATAGCCGGCTACCGGTCCCTGCGGTGAGGCAGGGGCCGGTCCAGCCAGCGGCGCCGGAACCAGAGCAGCACCGCCATGGCCCCGCGCATGCCCGGAGAGGCCAGACGCTCCCGGACATCGGCGACGGCAGCATTCCAGACCCCGTCCGAAAAGGTCGGGTACGGGTGGGTCGTCCCGGCAATATCGGACGTTGTCATCCCTTTCTGGACGGCCAGGGTCAGTTCAGCCAGGGATTCCCCGGCCCGCGGGCCCACGATGGTGCCGCCCAGGATTTTCCCCCGCCGGTCCACGATCAGCCGGGTAAACCCGCCCGTGGTGTCCTCCGTCACGGCCCGGTCGACATGGGCATGACGGACAGTCCGGACGCGGTGCTGCCGGTGGCTGTCCGCCACGGTGAGCCCGACCGCGGCCACCTCCGGGGAGGTGAACGTCACCCGGGGCACGGTGCCGCTGACGTGGCGTTTGAGCCCGAGCACCGCGTTCGAGGCCGCCACGGATGCGTGGACGCCAGCCAGGTGGGTGAATTGGGGGTTCGCGGTCACGTCTCCCGCGGCCCAGATGAGCGGGTTGGAGGTCATCATCCGGGTGTCCGTGATTACCTGACCGTCCTTGTCCAGGCTTACCCCAACCCGCTCCAGGCCCAGCCCAGCGGTTCGGGGCGTGCGCCCGGTGGCCAGCAGAACCGTATCCGTGTCAACGGCGGTGCCGGCCCCAAGCAGGAGCCGGGACCCGGCGTCCGTGGTGACCGCATTCTCGACGGTTGTGTTCTCCAGGATGCGGACACCATCAGATGCCAGGCTCTCCCGGACGATGTCAGCGGCGTCGGGATCTTCCTTGGGGAGGATCCGGGAGCGGACGATCATGGTGACCTCGGATCCGAGGCGGGCGAAGGCTTGTCCAAGTTCGCAGGCGATCGGGCCGCCGCCGACAATCGCCAGCCGCCCGGGAAGGGTGTCGAGTTCCCAGATCGTGTCCGAGGTCACGGTGGCCCCCGGGTCCAGGCCCGGGATGCCGGTGCTGACCGGTGCCCCGCCGGTGGCGATCAGTGCCTGCCGGAAGCGGATCGTCCTGCCGTCCACCTCGGCCACCCCGGGGGAGCGGAACATCAGCGCGCCCTTGATGACTTCAACTCCAGCGGCTTCAAGTGCCGCAGGGGAGTCGACGGGTTCGATGGTGTTAATCGCGGCAAAGATGCGTTTCCGTACCCCGGCGAATGCCGGGGGCTGCCCGGTCAGTGCGCGGGCTGTCGTGGCGTGGTCGGCTGTCGACAGGAGGGTCTTGGAGGGCACACACCCGGTCCACAGGCAGTCACCGCCGGTGCGGGCCTGTTCGACCAGGAGGGTTCGCGCTCCGAACCTGGCCGCCGTTTTGGCACCCACGATTCCGGCGGTTCCCCCGCCGACGACCAGGAGGTCAATGATCGGGTTCTCAACTGCCATGATGGACTCCTCGTAAGTGATGTTCAATGCCGGACAAAAGCGCCCGGCGGTGCGGTCGTCCGCGGCTGTTCCGCTGCGGCGGAACGAACCAGAAGGAGCCCGCCATCGGCGATAAATACACGCTGTTTGCCCCGTTTTATGATCTGCTCTCGGGCGAATACCCTGTCTATCATGCCGGACGGGTGCTCGGCATCGAGGCCCTGGCCCTCACAACGGGCCAGCAGGTGCTGGACATCGGCTGCGGAACCGGACTGAATTTTCCGCTGCTGCAGGAACGCATCGGTACCTCCGGGACCATCGTCGGGATCGACCGCAGCGCCGAAATGCTCCACCAGGCGCGGCGCCGCGCCCTGGCCCGCGGCTGGCAGAACGTGATCCTGCTCCAGGCGGACATGGTGCTGCTGGAGCCCGGGGCCATCGCTGCCCGCATCGAAGAGAGCGGGGGAACCGCGGTTTCGGATGCGGCCCTGGCAACCTACTCGCTGTCCCTGATGGGGGGCTGGCGGCGGGCCTGGATGAACATGACCGGGTTGCTGGCCGCACAGGCGCGGGTCGGTGTCGTGGACCTGCAGGAACCGCAGGGATGGGCGCGGTGGTTGACTCCGCTGGCACGGCTGGCCTGCGCGGTCGGAGGATCCGACATCACCGCCGCCCCATGGCAGGCCGTGGAGGAACGGTGCGTCGATGTCGTGCGCGCCTCGGCCCGCGGCGGACACCTGCAGATCCGGGCCGGGAAGACGACGCACGACAGGTAGCGGGGAACGCCGCCGCCATGTCCACATCCCGGCTTTGCGGGGGCGCATTGCACCGCTGACCTCATTAGTTTCTGCTGTGTAGTGCAGATTACTGAACGGCATCCCGGCCCGGCCATACCTTGAAGAGGTCAGCAAAAAAACTCTTCCATGGAAGGTCGCCGTCATGGCTTCTGCATCAGCTCTTTCCCGTCCCGTGTCCGGCACCGGCATGGGACGGCGCGTCCTCGCCGGGGTCGCAGGAGGCATCGCCGGCGGTATCGTCTTCGGCATGCTCATGGCGATGATGGGCATGCTGCCCGTCATCGCGTCCATGGTCGGCTCCAGCTCGGCGGTGATCGGGTTCGGCGTCCACCTGATGATTTCGGTGCTGATCGGGCTCGGCCTGACGGTACTTTTCGGCAACCGGTTCCTGACCGGCTATGGCCGCGGCGCCCTCGTCGGGCTCGGTTACGGGGCGATCTGGTGGGTCCTGGGCCCGCTGATGATCATGCCGGCCATGATGGGCATGCCTCTGTTCGCTATTGACCTCACCGCTCTGATGAGCCTCATGGGCCACACGATCTATGGCGCTATTCTGGGACTGGTTGCGGTCCGCGTCCTGACGAGCCGGGCATGACCGATTCCTGCCGGGTGGACGTGGGGGCTACCGTTTCCGGAGACCTGCGACCGTGGGCCCCGCGGCAACGAGAGGTTGACCCGCTGATGGCAGGACCCACTGACCCGTTTAGTTGTTTGAATGAAGTTGATCTGTTCGCTGACCTGAGCGCACAGGAGATCGAGGCCATGGACCTGATGGCCCCGGCCCGGCTGTTCCGCCGCGGAGAGCTGCTGTTCAGCCAGAGCCAGCCCGTCAAGGCCCTGTTTATCCTCAAGTCGGGCCGGGTGCGTATTTTCCGGGTCGCCGAAGATGGCAAGGCCCTGACGATGGCCATCCTGGAACCGGGCGCGGTGTTCGGGGAAATGATGCTCGTGGGCCAGCGGATGTATGACAACTACGCCGAGGCCATCGAAGACGCGGCGATCTGCCAGCTCAGCGTGGAGGAGGTCGAACGGTTCCTGCTCTCGGATCCGCGCATCGCGATCCGGATCTCGCGGCTCCTGGGAGAACAGGTCGCCCGGCTCGAAGAACGCCTCACCGACCTGGCGCTGCGGCCGCTCTCGGCCCAGGTGGCGTCCACTCTGCTCAAACTCGGCGACGCCGCGGGGCCGCCGCGCTTCGGGCAGGCCCGGACCATCCACCTGACCCACGAACAGCTCGCCGGCCTCCTGGGCGCCTCACGGGAGGCCACCAGCAAGATCATGAGTGACCTCACAGCCAAAATGGCCATCCGCCAGGGCCGCGGACGCATCGTCATCCAGGACCGCGACGTCCTGCAAAAACTGGCTAGGAGCTCCTCATGATCACGGCCACGTTCCACGGCCAGGTGATCGCCCGCTCCGGGCAAACGGTGTATCTGGAAGGCAACCACTACTTCCCCGCAGAGTCGCTGGTGCCGGACACACTGGAAAACAGCTGGGTCCGGACCCTGTGCCTCTGGAAGGGTGTGGCCCGCTACCACCACGTCCGCGCCGGGGACCACCGGGCACCGAACGCCGCCTGGTCCTACCCGCGGCCGACACCCCTGGCCCGGATAATCAAAGACCATGTCGCCTTCGCCCCCGGCGGGGGAGTCATCGTCAGCGGCGACCGACCCTGACCGGACGCAGCCACGCATCTGCCGCTCCCTCCGCCCCACAGATTTATCCTGTAAGTCCCCAAAGACAAGAGAACATACAACATGCCACGCATTCCCGCCCACACCGTTGCCACAGTACCCGAAGCGTCCCAAGGGAACGCCCGGAAACTGGAGCAGAAGATGGGCAAACTGCTCAACATCCATGCCGGGATGGCCCACTCACCGGCCGTGATCGCCTCCTACATGGGGATGTCCGCCGCTATCGCCGAACATGGCAGCTTTGACGCCCGCACCCGCGAGGCGATTGCCCTGGCCGTCGGAAACCAGAACGGCTGTGACTACTGTCAGGCCGCCCACACCCTCTCGGCACGCCGGGCGGGCCTGGACGATGGCCAGATCATCGCGATCCGAGCCGGTGAAGTGGACTTCGACGAAAAACTCGAAGCCATCTCTCTGGTCGCCCGTGAAGCCGCAGCCCGGACCGGGAACGTCTCCGACGCGACCTGGCAGGCCGCTCTTGACGCCGGCTGGAACGCCGAGGAACTTTCGGAGGCGTTCGCCCACATCGCGGCCAACCTGTTCACCAACTACTTCAACCACTACGCCGGAACCGAACTGGACCTGCCGGCCGTCCCGGAACTGACCGCCTGAGACACCGCAGGCCGGGGGAAGGGAGCGCCCGCTCCCTTCCCCCGGCCCCGTACCCGGCGCCCCCTCCACCCGGGCCCCGACTATCCTCACACCAGCAGGAGAACCATGAAGATCGCAGCCCTCCTCCGGAGCGTCGAGCTCCTCACACGCCCGGTCCACCCGGAGAGCAGGGCCGCGATGGATCAGCGCTGGGCCGGGCTGCCCGAGCACGTGAAGACCCCGGCGCAGCTGCTGGGACGAAGCGCCGTCGGCTGCGAAGGCACCCACGGCGTGTTCCCCAAATGCAATCTGACCTGCTCACCGTGCTACCACTCCGCGGACGCGAACAAAGTCCGGATCGACGGCGAACACACCGTCACGGCCGTCACACAACAAATGGAGTTCCTGCGCCGGGTGCGCGGCCCCCGCGCCCACGCCCAGCTGATCGGCGGGGAAGTCAGCCTGCTCCAGGCCCAGGACCACGCCGCAGCCCTGCAGGCCATGCACGCCAACGGACGCGAACCCATGTCCATGACCCACGGCGATTTCGACTACGACTACCTCCTGGACGTCGTCCTGGACAATGACGGCAGCCCGCGATTCCGCAAAGTATCCTTTGCCGCCCACTTCGATTCCCTGATGCGGGGCCGGCGCGGGGCCGTGCGCCCCCGCAACGAAGCAGAACTGAACCCGTTCCGCGCCAGGTTCGCCGAAATGTTCGTCGCCCTCAAACACGACCACGGCGTCAGCTCCTACCTTGCCCACAACATGACCGTCACCCCGGCCAACGTCGACCAGGTCCCCGAGGTGACCAGCGCGGTGCTGGGCATGCCGTACGACATGCTCTCCTTCCAGCCGGCCGCCTACATCGGGGATGACCGCAGATGGTCCAAGGACTTCGACGAGATCACCATCGACGCCGTCTGGTCCCGCATCGAAGCAGGCGCCGGCCAACCCATTCCCTGGCAGGGAACCCAATTCGGGGACGCCCGGTGCAACCGGACCGCCGTCGCCCTCAGCACCGGATCGATGCTCACTCCACTGCTGGACCCGGACGACCCCCGGGACCTCGCCGCGCGCGACAGGCTCCTGAAGCACCACGGCGGCATGTATTTCGGCGGCACCCCGGCGTGGATCGTGGCCGCTAAAATCGTCCGGGCACTCCTGGCCCACCCGGACGACCTTCCCGTCATGGCCTCCTTTGCCCGCCGCCTCGTGGGCCGGGCCGGCGGCCTGGGTGCGGTGGCGTCCGCAGCCTGGAGCCGCCGGCTCTCGTTCAAAGCGTTCGTGGTGCACAACTTCATGGACGCCGCCGACGTCGCACCGGCCTGGGCACTGATGGAACGCGGCGTGACCAGCGATGACCCGAAGATCCGGGAAACCCAGGAACGCCTCGGATCCTGCATGTACGCGATGAGCCACCCCGAAACCGGGCGGCTGGTCCCGGCCTGCGTCCAGCATTCGACCCTGGACGCGGCGGAAAACGCCGGGCTGCGCAAAATGCTGCCGCTCCGCCCCGTCACACCGGCAGCACCGGCCGGGAAACCGCAGCCGTGAGAACAGCCAACACCCGGCCACGACGCACTGCCGCAGACGATCACCGCCCTGACAGGACCGGCACACCGCCCATGACTTTTACGCTCCGCGCCAGAAACATGCTCTCCGGGACGGCCGCGATCGCGGTCGCTGCGCTGGCCCTGGCCGGCTGCGCCGGCCCTCCGGCGGCGCAGCCGGGGTTCACCGGCTGGGACCAGGTCACCGCAGCCGCCCAGGGCCAGACCGTGCGCCTATGGATGTATGGCGGAGATGAGCAAGGCAATTCCTTCGTCGACAACACCCTTACCCCCGCGGCAGCGAAAGAAGGCGTCAAGCTTCAACGCGTCCCGGTCGCCGACACGAAGGATGCCCTGAACCGTGTCCTGACCGAAGTCCAGGCCGGAACCCCGGACGGCGGCGTCGACCTGGTCTGGGTCAACGGCGACAACTTCGGCACCGGTAAGCAGGCCGGGGCATGGTCGTGCGGCTGGACCCCGATGCTGCCCAACATGAAACTCACCGCGCCGTCGGATCCGCTGCTGGCCAACGATTTCGGGACACCGGTCGAGGGCTGCGAAGCGCCGTGGAACAAAGCCCAGTTCACCTTCGCGTACAACTCCGCGACCGTCACCAACCCGCCGAGGACCCTGGCAGGGCTGTTGGACTGGGCCCGGACGCACCCGGGCCGCTTCACATACCCGGCACCGCCTGACTTCACCGGCTCCGTCTTCACCCGGCAGGTGCTCTACAGCGTCTCCGGCGGATACACCAACGTGCCGCTGGGCTACGACCGGGCCTCATTCGACAGGCTCACCCCGGCCCTGTTCGACACGCTCACCGGCCTTGGCCCGTCGCTGTGGCGCGAAGGGAAGACCTACCCGAAAACGTCCGGGGAACTGAACGCCCTGTTCGCCGGCGGCCAGGTCGATTTCACCATGACCTACGGCCCGGCCACCTTGAGCAAACTCGTCGCCGACGGCACCTACCCGGCGGCCACGAAAGTCCTCACCCTGGAGGAGGGCACGGTGGGGAACGCGAGCTTCCTGGCGATCCCGTCAACCTCCGGGCACCAGGCGGGGGCAATGGTCGTCGCGAACCTAGCGCTCTCCCCGGAACAGCAGGCCGCCAAAGCGGACCCCCGAATCTGGGGGCAGTTCCCGGTCCTTGACCCGGCCGCGCTCAGCGCCCCTCAGCGGGCCATGTTCGATGCCCTCCCGCCATCGCCGGTGGTGCCCGCCTACGATGTGCTGTCGAAAAACGCCAACCCGGAACTTTCGGCCGCATGGGTGCCGGAACTCGACGACGCCTGGCGGCGCCAGATCCTCATCGGCCGGTGACACCGTGCCCTCAAGCCGTGACCTGCTGAGCCCGCGCAGACCCCTGCCGCCGGCGATGACGGCCGCCCCGGCGGTGCTGATGGCATCCTTCGTCGTTTTGGGCGGGCTGCTGACCGCAGCTGCCCAAAGCCTGGGCCTGCTGCCGCTGACCGGCAGCCCGACACTGACCCTCGGGGCGTACACCGCGGTGGCCCCGGATCTCCCCGCCGCTATCGGCCTGTCCCTGGCCATCGCGGCGGCGTCAACCATCGCAGCCTCCGTCGTGGGGTTCACGGCGGCCCTGATCATCGTTCAGGGCCGCTGGTGCGGCCGGGTCGTTGCCGCCGTCAGTACCCTCACGATCCCTATTCCGCACATCGTCGGGGCCGCGTCCGTCGGGCTGCTGCTCTCGGACTCCGGCCTGCTGTCCCGGCTAACCGGGGCGGGGGAGGCCTGGCCGCGGCTGGTGGGAGGACCCTGGTGGATCGCGGTCATTGCCGACTACAGCTGGAAGGAATCAGCCTTCGTCGCCCTCGTCGTCACCGGCGCCCTGATCACCCGCTCAACGGGCTATGACGAAACGGCGGCCCTCCTGGGAGCCGGCCGCCTCCGGCGCCTCCGGCACGTCCTGGTGCCGCTGAGCCTTCCGGCGCTGACCGTTTCCGCAACCATCGTCTTCGTTTACACCTTCGGCTCCTACGAGGTCGCCTGGCTCCTCGGCCGGCCCTATCCCGAACCTCTTCCGGTGATGGCGTTGCGGGTCTTCAGCTCCGCGTCGTTGACGTCCCGGCCCGAGGCCGCAGCCCTCGCGATGGTGACCACAATCGTGTCCATCGGGGCCGCCACCGCAGCGTTCGCCCTCCTGAGGAGGATTCCGCTATGGCGGTGACACTTCCTGCCGGCCCTAGGACACCATGGACGCCGCCGCGCGGGGACGGCACGGCCCTGCGGGCCTCCCGCAACCCGGGCCGGGCGGGACGCACCCTGCTGACCCTGGCGCTGGCGGCGTGGTTCCTCCTTCCCCTGGCACCGCTGGGACTGTGGCTGTTCGCGGACCGCTGGTCCTATCCGGCCGCCCTGCCCGATGTCTGGGGCTTCGACGGCGTCCGGTCGGCCCTGGCCCAGGGCGCGGTCCCGGCCTTCGCCCGTTCCCTGGGCCTGGGGCTGGCGGTCAGCGCCGTCGCCACCCCGCTCGGCATGCTGGCCGCCCGGGCCCTGGCCTACCACCGGGTCCCGTTCCCCGCGGCAGTCAACGCCGTGCTGTTTGCTCCGCTGGCGCTCCCGGCGTTCGCGGCGGCCTTCGGGCTCAACGTGCTGCTCCTGAGGCTGCAGGTCCCGCCCCTGGCCGGGGTGATCCTCATCCTCAGCGTCTACGCCCTGCCATACACGACGTACACCATGCGTGTGGCCTACGGGGCGCATGACCGTGGCTTTGAAGACGAGGCCCGCACCCTGGGAGCCACCCGGTGGCAGGTCTTTACCCGGGTGCAGGTGCCGCTGCTGGCCCCGGCACTGGCACGCAGTGCGTTCCTGGCCTTCCTGGTCGGCTGGAGCGACTACCTCATCACGCTTCTGGTCGGCGGCGGCGCATTTACCACCGTTCCGCTGCTCGTCGCCTCGGCCGCCTCCGGCACCGGCAACGATGCCGTCGTTGCCGTGCTGTCAGCGACGGCAGTCCTTCCACCGCTGATCGTGCTGCTGGCTCTTGGCTTCTTCGCACGCAAACCCCCGGGAGATCTTCCATGAACGACACATTGGTTATCGAAGGACTCTCAAAGTCGTTCAGCAGCTCATCAGCGCAGGTCCTGAACGACGTGCACCTCACTTTGGAGGGCGGTTCGTGCACTGCCGTCCTGGGGCCGTCCGGATCGGGGAAAAGTACGCTGCTGCGCGCCGTGGCCGGACTCGAAGCCCCGGACGCCGGTCGGATCGTTCTTCGCGGCGCCGATCTGGCCCGGGTCAGCCCCGAACACCGCGGCATGGCCCTGGTCTCCCAGCGCCCGCTGCTGTTCCCCCACCTGAACGTCCTGGACAATGTCGCCTTCGCCGCGACCGTCCGTGGTGTCCGCCGCCGGGCAGCCCGGACCGATGCCGCCCATTTCCTGGACCTGGTGCAGCTTCAAGGGTACGGCCGCCGCCCCGTGACGGCCCTCTCCGGCGGGCAAGCCCAGCGGGTGGCCATCGCCCGGGCCCTGGCCGCACGGCCTGCCATCCTGCTCCTGGACGAGCCGTTCAGCGCCCTTGACCAGGAACTGCGCTCCACCATGCACGAGCTGCTGGCACAGCTGCGGGAGCGGCTGGCCCCCACCATCCTCATGGTCACCCATGACCGCGACGAAGCGGCCGCCGTCGCCGACCGCATCGCGCTCCTCAGCCACGGCAGGGTGCTCCAGCACGACCGCGTCGACCTCGTATACTCCCGACCCGCGTCCCTGGAAGTCCACCGGCTCATGGGCGGCACAAACGAAATCACAGGAATCGTCCGGGACGGAGTCCACTACTCGGCCCTGGGCGACCTTGACCTGTCCGCGGACACCGACTGGCCCGACGGCCCCGGTGTGATGGTCATCCGCCAGGAAAGCATCAGCATCCAGGACAACGCCCGGGGCACCGCAGGGCACGGTGTGCCCGCCATCGTGACGGACATCCGGGTGCTGGGACCCCGACGGCTGGTCACCGTTGATGTTTCCGGCATCACCCTTCAGGCAGAGGCGCCCTGGGGCCGTCTGCTGGGCGCCGGTGATGCCATTCGACTCACGATCCCGGTCTCCGCGCGGGCCCTCATCCCCGGCCCGCCGGACACCGGCGGACCCACCCCAGGAGACATTGCCGCCGCAGTCATGGCCACCGGCAGAACCTGACGGTCCGTGGCCCCCACGGTCGACCTCACCCATCATCGCGCCCGGGAACTGCCGGGGTAAGAAAAGGAACATAATCATGAGACATCCCCTGACACGGACCGTTGCCCTGGCAGCAGGGACCCTGCTCACGCTCGGGCTGGCCGCCTGCGGCGCCGGCGCGGACCCGCTGAACAACGCCCAGCCCTCCGGCCAGGCCAGCTCCGGAGGCGCCCTGATCATCGGCTCGGCCAACTTCCCCGAAAGCGAGACGCTGGCCGAGATCTACGCCGGGGCACTGAACGCGGCCGGCATCCCGGCGTCGACCAAGCCCGGGATCGGATCCCGCGAAGTCTACGTCAGGGCGCTGCAGGACAGGTCCATCGACCTTGTCCCCGACTACAGCGGCAATCTGTTGCGCTACGTCGACAAGACGGCCACCGCCGTCAGCGCCGAAGACGTGATGAAGGAACTCCCCGGCAAACTTCCCGCGGACCTGACCGTCCTGAAACCGGCCAAGGCCGGGGACAAAGACTCTATCGTGGTGACCGAGTCGACGGCGGCGAAATACGGGCTCAAGAGCCTCTCCGATCTGGGGAAGGTCTGTGATCAGATTGCGCTTGGCATGCCGCCGGAAGCGAAGGAACGGCCCCAGGGTCTCCCGGGGCTTAAAGCTACCTACGGGTGTGTCCCCAAAGAGTTCGTTCCGTTCAGCGACGGCGGCGGACCGGTCACCGTTAGGGCGCTGCTGGATGACAGGATCCAGGCCGCAGACGTGTTCAGCACTTCCCCGCTGATCGTGCAGAACCGGTTGGTGGTCCTGGAGGATCCGCTGAATAATTTCGCGGCCCAGCAGGTACTGCCGCTCGCGCTCAAGGACCGTCTGGACGCGAAGAGCACGGAGGTCCTGAATAAAGTCTCACAGGCACTGACGACCGGTGACCTGCTGAACCTGAACCAGGATGTCTCCGGCGACCGCAAAATGAACCCCCGGGACGCGGCCGCCGTCTGGCTCAAAGGCAAAGGATTCATCGGATAGTCGAACCATCCGGGGATGGGGCACAGCGCTTACCCGCCGCTGTGCCGCGCCCGGGCACGGCTACAGGCCCCGTCAGGCTGCCCCGGCGAGGGCCGCGGGGAGGCCGGTCAGGGCGCTCACCGTGAATTCGGGTGCTTCGAAGTGCTCCGGGTAGCGTCCCCCGGTCCGGTTCAGCCACGCCGTGCGCATCCCGGCGCGGGCCGCGCCGTGGATGTCCCACGGGTGGACGGCTACCAGCAGCATGCCGGCCGGATCGGTCCCGGAAGCGGTGGCCGCGTAGTCGTAGGAGGCACGGGCCGGCTTCCAGTCGGGAGCATCTTCGACCGAGAGCAGCAGCTCAAACTCGTCCCGGATTCCGGCCGCGCTGAATAGCTTTTCGGCGATCCGGGCCGAGCCGTTGCTGAGTGTGATCAGCCGGAACCCGGCCGCGGAGAGTGCCCTGACCCCGTCGGGGACATCCGGATGAACCTTCAGGCCGGTCATGCCATTCATGATGTGTTCGACCGCCGCGTCTAGGGGGCGGTTCAGCTCCACTCCGCTTAGCAGGTCCCGAAGCACGTCGGCCCCGATCCCGGCGAAGGAGCCGTTGTCGCCGCTGGCGGTGAGGGCGAAGCCGTCGCGCAGCAGCGTCGCGAACCAGAGTTTGGCCGATGCCGCCGGCGCCCCGACCTCGCTGAAGCGCGTCCCCATGGGGGACATATCCGAGAGGGTTTCGTTCACATCAAAGACAATGACTGACGGGGTGGTGGTCATGGGTTCTCCTTGTGGTGGTGTGCAGGTCGCCAGTTCAAGTCTGCCGCCATCGGTTGCGGAGAGAAGGAACGGCTCGCGGAACCGTCAGGGCCTCCCGCCTCCGGCGGGCACCGGGCTTAGCGCAGGTAGTCCGAGAATTCCTTTTCAAGGAACTGCTTGGGCCGCGCGCCGATGACGGACGCCTTGTTTTCGCCGTCTTTGAAGAGGTAGATGGCGGGGATCGATGTGATTCCCAGGCTCGCGGCCACGGCAGGGTTTTCGTCGATGTTGACCTTGACGACTTGGACTTTGTCGGCGTATTCGACGGCGATCTGGTCCAGCACGGGGATACCTTCTGGCAGGGCCCGCACCAGTCGGCCCAGAAATCGACGATGACGGCTTTGTCCGATTGGAGGACGTCTTCAGCGAATGAGGCGTCCGTGACGTTTTTTGTGGTCATGATCTGTGTCCTTACGTGGGTTGGTGGTGGTCAGCGGGGTGGGCGCGGCAGCAGCACAGGGTTCGTTCATGTCAAGCCCCGGGTTTTGTGGAGGCGTTTTTAGTTGGAAATTGAGAGCAGTTCCGGGGCCGGGTGGATTGCGTGGAGCTGCTCGTATTCGACTGGCGGGACATGGCCGATCTCGCCGTGTGGACGCCGGTGGTTGAACCAATCTACGTACTCAGCCACGGCAACCTCGAGGTGGCTGATGTCCCGCCATGGGCCCTTGTTGCGGACAAGTTCGGCCTTGAACAGTGAGTTGAACGCCTCGGCGAGGGCATTGTCATAGCTATCGCCCTTGGACCAGGCGGAGGCCACAGCGTCTGCTTCTTCCAGCCGCTGGGTGTAGCGGATCGCACGGTACTGGGCGTATTCAACCGATCGAAGCAACAGTTGCTATTGGGACTGACTTTAGCTGGTCCGCGAAGGCTTCCGCTGGGGTGCGCCATCCTAGGACGCCGCGCGGCCGGTTGTTGATGATGTCGGCAACAGCTTGGATCTCTGGCATGCTCCAGCGGGATATGTCGGTGCCTTTCGGGAAGTACTGCCGGAGTAGCCCATTGAGATGTTCGTTGCTCCCGCGCTGCCACGGGCTCTTCGCGTCGGCAAAGTAGACCGACAATCCGATTTCCTGGGTCAGAGTGGCGTGCGCGGACATCTCCTTCCCGCGGTCCCAGGTCAGAGAGCGGCGTAGGTTTGCCGGGAGTGGCTCGAAGGTCCGGACGAGTGCGTTCTTCATCGAGACCGCCCCGTAGCCAGCCAATGCGGGCCCATTCTTTGTTGGCTTGACCAGTCCGTAACCCTTCTGTCGGGGCAGATGGACGAGCATGGCGAAACGTGTCGTGCGGTCGATCAGAGTCGCGATCGCTGACCGGTTGAGACCAATGATGAGATCTCCCTCCCAGTGGCCTGCGACTTTCCGATCGTCGGCTTCGGAGGGTCTCTTCTTCAAGGTTGTGGCGTCGGTGACGTGCGCCCAGGCCTGCTGTCGTGTTCGCGCTCGTGGTGTGCGTTTGGTGCGCCCTCGGCGCAGGTGCCACGCCTGCTGCCTTGTGAGTCCGCCTCGGTTTGGAACGTAAAGGGC
>NZ_JBEPPA010000015.1:0-90726 GCF_040547075.1 Arthrobacter sp. UYCu512 | reverse complement strand
CCGTGGGGCTTTGGCGCCTCTCTGGAGTGGGCCACCTCCTGCCCGCCGCCGCGGCACAACTTCACCTCGTTGCCGCGGATCCGCTCCGAGCGACCGGCCCTGGACCTCCACCACCCGGAGGTGAGCGCCCGCGTGCACGACGCTTCGCGTAGTCCGGCCGCTGCCACGCTGGGGGCAGCAGACCTGGGCGAGAGGGACCCGCGGTCCCCTGATCCCAGCGACTGAAGTCTGAACCCGTTGCACATTCCCGGTTGGGGGCGCGGGCTTTGGCAGCGCCGGGTCCGGGTCCAGCGAACATCCAGACTCCGCTGACAGACTGCTCGCTGGCCCCAAACAAAGGAATTCCCCACCATGATCACGCCTGCCCCAGCCCGCGAGTCGACTGACCGGACAGCCGCCACGACGGACACTTCGCCGCAGCCCCGGTTGCTGGGCCGACTGTCCGGCGAGGCTCTCGGGACGTTTTTTGTGGTGATCGCCGGCCTGGGCGTTCCCTTGTTCACGATCCCGCAGTCGAACCCGCTGTCGGCTCCGCTCGCCGCGGGACTGGCAGTTACAGCAGCGATGCTCGCGTTCGGATACCTCTCCGGCGGTCATTTTAATCCTGCCGTGACGGCGGGGAACGCCTTTGCCGGCCGGCTGCGGCCCGCTGACGCGGCGGCCTACATCGGCGCGCAATTGGTGGGCGCACTGCTGGCCGGGGTGACCCTCTTTGGCCTCCTGCGCACCGTCCCGAACATCGCCGACGCCAGAACGGCTTTCGACACGGTGAACGCCGGCTTCGGTGATCGGTCCGTCATCCAGGTCCCGATGGCGGGAGTGCTGCTCATTGAGGTGATCGGCGCCGCGCTGCTGGTCGCCGTCTACCTGGGCACCACCTCGCGGCGGAACCCCTCCCGGCTGGCGGCGCCCTTCGCCGTCGGCCTGACCACTGCGGTGCTCCTGCAGTTTGGCCAGGCGCCCGGTAACTCCCCCTTTAACCCGGCACGTGCCACCGCTTCCGCGCTCTTCAGCAGCCCGGATGCGCTCGGACAGCTGTGGCTGTTCTGGGTCGCCCCGCTGGTAGGTGCGGCCGTGGCGGGGCTCGCGGTCCGCGGCTTCGCGCAGCTGACGTTGGGCGCGTTGCCGGTTTCGGCTGGCGAGGCCGAGGAAGCCGACGAAGCTGACGAAGCTGAGGACCTGGGCGAGGCCGACGAAGCCGAGGAAGCCGACGACCTGGGCGAATCCGACGACTTGGGCGCACCGGACCCGGCTGAGGCACAGGTCCGGCTGGCTGCCGGTGGCGCGGCCGCCGGCAGCGACGAAGCGCGTGCTTTCTTCGACGGCGAACGCGGCAAGTAATCGGGTGCCGGAGCGGTGGCGCAATCCTGTCGGTGGGAGCCGATACCGTAGGAGTATGCGGTTATTGCACACCTCGGACTGGCATTTGGGCCGGTCATTCCACGGCGTCGGGATGCTGGATGCCCAGCGCGCGTTCATCGATCAGCTGGTCAGCTGCGTCCGTGATGAGGCGGTCGACGTCGTCCTCATCGCCGGCGACGTCTATGACCGTGCCCTGCCGGGGGTCGACGTCGTCCGCCTGCTCGACGACGCCCTGGTGGCCCTGACCGGTGCCGGTGCCCAGGTGGTCCTGACCAGCGGCAACCACGACTCGGCCATCCGGCTCGGCTTCGCGTCCCGGCTGCTGGAACGCGGGGGAGTGCACCTGCGCACCAGGCTCTCCGAGTTGGAGCAGCCAGTGCTGTTCCCGCTCGACGACGAAGCCGATGCCGTTGACGGCACCGGAGCCGTGCTCGCCATCTACGGTATCCCCTGGCTGGAGCCACGGCTGGTGGCCGAACAGCTCGGCGTCGGGACCGCGAGCCACTTCGAGGTAACCCGGGCGGCCACGGACCTGATCCGTGCCGATCTCGCGGCCCGGAGCGCCGGCCGAACGGTCCACTCCGTGGTGCTGGCGCATACCTTCGCCAGCGGCGGGATCAGTTCCGAGAGTGAACGGGACCTGAGCATTGGTGGTGTGGGTGCTGTGCCGCTGGACCTCTTCGACGGTTTTGGCTACACAGCGCTCGGCCACCTGCACGGGCGGCAGGAGCTCTCGCCCACCGTCCGCTACTCCGGCTCCCCGCTCGCCTATTCGTTCTCCGAAGCAAAGCACCGCAAAGGCAGCTGGCTCGTGGACGTCGACGCTGACGGCATCGGCGCGGTCCGGGAGGTGCTCTGGACAGCTCCGCGTACGCTGGCCGTGCTGCGCGGGAAATTGGCGGAGCTGCTCGTGTCGGAGGAACACGCCTGGGCCGAGTCTGCCTATTGCCAGATCACCCTGACCGACGCACAGCGCCCGGCGCAGGCCATGGAAAGGCTGCGCACGCGCTTCCCGGACACACTGGTGCTGGGGTTCGACCCGGAGGGTGCCGGTGCCGCCGCGAAGAGCAGTTACAGCAGCCGGCTCGCCGGCGCTACCGACGACCTTGCCGTCTGCTGCAGTTTCCTGGAGCACGTCCGGGGCCGCGGCGCCGACGACGGCGAGGCAGCTGTCCTGGCCCAAGCCCTGGAAGCCGTGCGCCTGGAAGGAATTTCACGGTGAGAATCCATCGCCTTGAGATCTCCGCCTTCGGACCCTTCGCCGGCACCGAACACATCGATTTTGACCGCCTGAGCGCCCATGGCCTGTTCCTGCTCAACGGTCCCACCGGAGCGGGGAAGACAAGCGTTCTGGACGCCATCTGCTTCGCCCTTTATGGGTCAGTGCCCGGGGCGCGGCAGGACGGCAAGCGGCTGCGGAGCGACCATGCCGAGGCCACCGCGGAGCCCCGGGTCACCTGTGAGTTCTCCGCCAGCGGCAGGCACTTCGAGGTCTCCCGCTCGCCGGCCTGGCAGAAGCCCAGCGCCCGGGGTAGGAGCGGCTTCACGGTGCAGCAGGCCAATACGCTGCTCCGGGAACGCGTTGACGGTGGATGGCTTGAAAAATCCGGCCGGAACGACGAAGCCGGCGCCGAGATCGCAGCGGTCCTCGGCATGAACCGGGAGCAGTTCACCCGTGTTGTAATGCTGCCGCAGGGCGACTTCGCGGCCTTCCTGCGGTCCAAGGCTGCCGACCGCCTGGAGCTGCTGCAGAGCCTCTTTGGTACCCAGCGTTTTGAGGCTGTTGAACAGGAGCTGGGCCGGAACGCGCAGGCAGCCCGCAGCGAGGTCGCCGGTCTCAATGGCCGGCTTGAGCTCCTGCTCGCGCAGGCGGAGGCTGAAACGGCAACGCTGGAACGCGACGGGGAGGCCGCTCCGGACCGCGCTGACACGGACTCGTTCCTGCCCTGGCTCCAGGCTCGTGCAGCCGGTGCCGCGGAACAACACCGTGCGGCAGCCCTGGCGGCCGACCGGCAGCGTGCTGAGCGACTGGCCGCCAGGGACGCCGCGGCAACACGGGATGCCCGCCAGTCCAGGCTGGCCGTTGCCCGCCGCCGGCAATCCGCGGCTGAGGCCGCGGCCCCCGCCATCGCAGCCAAGAGCAGACAGCTGGACCTGCATCGGCTGGCCGAAGTACTCGGCGGGCAACTGCAGGCGGTCGACGGTGCCGCCAGGGCCGAGGAAGATGCAAGGGCAGCGATGGCGGCGGCAGGACACGATCTGCGGACCGCGGCGCTTACCGACGACGAACTTGCCGCGTTAGAGACTGCGGCCGCGGACAGCGCCGCTAATGCTGACAGTTCCGCCTTCGACAGCGCTGCCTTCGATGGCGCTGCGCTGCGGCCTGCCCTGGCCGGATTGCGTACCCTGCGCGCCGTGCTCGAGGAGCGGCTGCCCGAGGAATCGAGCCTCGCCGGGCTCCGGAGCCGCGCCGCGCGGCTTGGCCTGGAGTTGGCCGGGCAGGAAGACAAGCGGGCATCAGGTGATGCTGCCCTGGCCGCCCTGGAGGCGGAGTCCATTGCCCTTCTCGCTTCAATGCATCCGCTCGAAGAACTCGCCGCCGAGGTGCAGTTGCGGTCCAAAGAAGCAGCGGCGGCCGAAGAACTGCTGGTCCTGGTCCGGCGGTACGCCCGGGCGGAGACCAGCTGCGAAGCCGTCGCGCAACGCCACGGCGTGGCCCGGGAAAGCTACCAGGACCTGCGCCAGGGCTGGCTCGATCTGCGTGAGGAACGGCTGGCCAATGCTGCCGCGGAACTGGCCTCCCAGCTGCTGCCCGGTCTCCCGTGCCTGGTGTGCGGCAGCCCCGAGCACCCGGCGCCCGCCCCGGCAGCGGCTTCGGCCCTGACGGTGGCCGAGGCCGAAGAGACCGCCCAGCGCGCCTGCGAGGCCGCGGAAGGCGCACTCGCGAGCCTCGAACGCGAACTCGCGGAGGCCCAGCAGGACGTTGCCGTGCTGGCGGCGCAGGGCGGCAATACCGCCCCTGACGTCGCCGCCCTCGACGCCGCCCTGGCCAGGGAACGTGCCGCGGAAGCGCAGCGCGCTGCGGCGGAGCTTGCCGCCAACCGCACCCGGCACGCCGAACTCGAGGAGGAGAGCGCCGCAGGCCAGCAGGCCCGAACGGCTGTGGACTCCAGCATTGCCCGGATCGGCTCCACCCTGGCCGAAGTCCAGGAACAGTCCGATGCCCTGGAACTGGCGCTCGACAAACTCAGGGCAGGACACCCGGTCCTGGCAGCCCGCATCACAGCCGTGGACGGTGCAACGGCCGTGCTGGAACGCGCCGAGGAAGCGCGGAACCTGCTGGAACAGGCCAGCGGCCGGTCCGCGGAGGCCCGTCGGCAGTTGGAGCTGGCCCTTCCCGGCACCGGTTTCGCATCCGCCGAGGCGGCCCGCGGCGCCCTGCTGCCGGCCGCGGCTGCGGCAGCCCTGGAAGCGGACGTCCGTGCCGGACTAGATGAAGCTGTCCGGATTGAGGAACTTTTTGCCAGCGAGGACCTGGTGCTGGCGGCGCACGAGCTGGCAACGGAGGGCCCGCTTGCCGCGGAGCTGGTGGAACGGCTCAGCGCAGAAGCCGCCACGGCTGAGCGCGCCGCCAGGGACGCGGAACTCGAGGCCGGCCTCGCGGAAAAATCCGTACGCACCCTCGACACTATCGCCGACACCTATGTGCAACTCGCGGCGGCAGGTCAGGAACCGCGGGAACGGGCAGCACTGCTGACGGCGGTCGCGGACGCGGCACGCGGCGGGGGAGACAACAACTACCGGATGAGCCTGAACAGCTATGTCCTCGCGGCACGGCTCGAACAGGTGGCTCTCGCCGCCTCGGAACGACTTGTCGCAATGAGCGATGGCCGCTACACCCTGCAGCACACCGACGCGAAGGCGGCCCGGGGGCAGAAATCCGGGCTCGGCCTGGAAGTGGTGGACCAGTGGACCGGGCAGCGCCGCGACACCGCAACGCTCTCGGGAGGGGAATCCTTTATGGCCTCTCTGGCCCTGGCCCTCGGCCTCGCGGACGTGGTGCAGCAGGAATCCGGCGGTGTCGACATCGAGACGCTTTTTGTGGACGAAGGCTTCGGCAGCCTCGACGAACAAGCACTCGAGCAAGTTATGGACGCGCTGGAGGGGCTCCGGGACGGCGGCCGGGTGGTCGGTCTGGTGAGCCACGTGGCCGAAATGAAGCAGCGCATCAGCACCCAGCTGCAGGTAGTCAAGGGGCGCAGCGGTTCCACCGTGCACATCTCCGATGACGGCCAGCCCTGACACGCATCTGACACCCCGGAGCCGCCGCGGCTGCCGGGCCTGTGCAGGCGTCGAACGATGCGGCTAGAATCGTACTGTTACCGGGTCGCGCGCATCGGGAGGAGGGACGATGCGCACCATTGAACGAACCCGGAATCATGACCCACTTCCCTCCCTCCCAAGCGCCCGCTTCGACGGCGCCGCAGCTCCCTGACACCACGGCGGCCTCCCTCTCGGGCCCGGCCGCACCTTCCCGCCCGCCCGCCCCGCCGGGGCCGGGCTCCTCGGCGCCTGCACCGCGCACCGCCGGACGATACGCCCGGTTGCCGCTGTTGGCAGGGCGGAGCTTCATCCCGGTCGGACTCTTCGCCAGGCTCCCGCTTGCGATGCTCACTGTCGGAACCCTCACCCTGGTCACCGCCGTCACCGGCTCCTACGCCGTCGGCGGCGTGTCGGCCGGCGCTGTAGGCATCGGCTCGGCTCTCGGGGCCCCGGTCCTCGGCGCGCTGGCGGACCGGCGGGGCCAACGGCCGGTGTTGCTCTTCGCCGCGGTCTTCAACACCGTCGCGGTTATCGCCTTGATCATTTCCGCCTACCTGATCCCCGGCGGACAGGACCTGGGTGCCGCCGTCCCCGTCCTGGCGGCCGCATTTGTGGCCGGCATCAGCAGCCCCCAAGTGGGGCCGCTGGCCCGGGTCCGATGGATGGCATTGACCTCCCGCGGCGGACGCGACGCCAATCCGGCGGATCTGGACACCGCGCTGTCCTACGAAGGCACCGCTGACGAACTTACATTTGTCCTGGGCCCGGCGCTTGTGGGTATCCTGGCGAGCCTGATCGCACCCTGGCTGCCGCTGGCCCTGGCCGCTGCCCTGACCATTACCCTCGTCCCGGCCTTTGCGGTCCACGATACGCACCGTGCGGTGGTCCGGACACCGGCGCGCACCACGGCATCGACCGCCCTTGCAAAGCAGTTGCGGGCGTCGCTTAGCGCCGGCGAGCGGGCAGGCGCCGTTGGCGCCGTCGCGCTCCCCGTGCTGGCCATGGTCTGTATGGGCACGTTCTTCGGATCCACCCAGACGGCGCTGAGTTCGTTCTCCGCCAGCTTCGCCACCGCAGAGCTGGCGGGCCTGCTGTATGCGGTGATGGGTCTGAGTTCGGCAGCGGCGGCGTTGTCGGTGGCGTACTGGTCCCAGCGGTTCACAGCCAACGCCCGGTGGCTGGTCTGCGCAGCCCTGATGGCTTCACTGGCGCTGCTTCTGTTGCTGCCTGCGGCCATTTTTCCCATGATCGTGGTGCTGCTGGTCCTGGGGCTGCCGGTGGGCCCGCTGATGGTCACAGTCTTCGCGATCGGCGGAATCGTCGCCCCGGCCGGAAAGCTGGGAACGGTCATGACCGCCCTGGCCAGCGGTATTGTTGCCGGCACCGCGATCGGTTCGTCCATCGCCGGGCAGTTGGCGCAGCACCAGGGCTACGCCACAGCATTTGTGGTGCCCGTCTGCGCGGCCGCGGCGCTGTTCCTGCTGGGAGCGGCAGGCGCCGTTGTGCTGCAACGCCGGAAGCCAAGCACGCCGGCTCCCTGAAGTTACACTGGCGCCGGTCCCCGCTCCGGGCACCCCTAACACTCCCGAAGAACCATTGGTGCTAGCGCAACGGCGGGTGGACGATCCTCACCCGCCAAGCTGGGCCTCGATGCGCCCGGCGCTGGCGGCCAGGGCCGCGGCGACTTCCGCAGGGTCCTGGGCCGCTCGGATGTAGACGACGGCGAGAGCCGCGGGCCGGCCGCCCGGAACCCGAACGGGGACGGCCATGGAGGAGACGCCGGCGAGGACCTCGTCGTGACTGGCAGAATAGCCGCGGCCGCGCGCCTCGGCCGCTTCGGCCCGGTACGGGATGCCGGGCGCGGCGGCGGCCCACTCCTCTTCCGATAAGGCCGACTGGATTGCGATTCCGGGGGCCCCGGCGCTGATCGGATGCCGGGTGCCCGGATGCTGCACGACGGTTGCCCCGGTATGCCGGGGATCGACGGTGACCAGGGTGACGCATTCCTCGCGGTCCCAGACGGCGACGAAAGCGCTC
Organism: Arthrobacter sp. UYCu512; assembly: GCF_040547075.1. NCBI lineage: Bacteria > Bacillati > Actinomycetota > Actinomycetes > Micrococcales > Micrococcaceae > Arthrobacter > Arthrobacter sp. UYCu512. The sequence goes on along the minus strand of NZ_JBEPPA010000015.1, from coordinate 83,004 downwards.
ATCGTCAGCGCATTCGCGAGCTGGGTCAGCTCGGGCAAGGCCGCCGTCTGCAGGTTCCGGGACACGCCCCGGGCCAGAACGGCGAGGCCCGGTCCCGGCTGGACCCGTCCGCCGTCGTCGCGCACCAGCAGCGAGTGGTCCTCCAGGGTGCGCAGGATGCGGTACGCGACGGAGCGGTGCACTCCCAACTCGCCGGCGAGTTCGGCGATGGTCAGCGGGTGCTGGGCATCAGCCAGGATTTCCAGGGCGCGGATGCCGCGGGACAGCGTTTGGGACGGGGATGCCTGGGCGCTGCCGGCGGTCGGGGTCATACATCCATCCTAGGCGCGGGCGCGGGTGAAGCAGGGAAGCGACGTGTGGCCCTTGTGCTCTGAATCACGGTAGTCTAGCGTTCGATATGTGAATATCGAGTTCCATTATAGAACAACCTAGGTGGAATCAGGATCACGGCGCACTATGCTGCACCACACCGGCACCAGCCAGACGTCAATGTTGGGGCCGGCAAAGCTTTTTTGCATAAACGTGCGCTCTGTCACATATTTCATAGTAAGATCTAAATACTTACTGACCGTTCGATCAGTAAATCTTGAGGCATTGACTTGTTTTCATCGCACCCACCCGGGCAGCATCCCTGCCCCCAACTACGGAGTTTCAATGACCGCAACTTCAAGTGTCGATTCAGAGGCGGGTCCCAGCAGCAAGCATGAGGAACGCAAAGTCCTCGCGGGCACGCTGGTCGGGACCACCATCGAGTGGTATGACTTTTTCATCTTCGCCCAGCTGACAGCAACGCTGCTGTCGCCGCTGTTCCTGGCACCGTTGAACGCCTCGAACCCGGGACTGGCCCAGATCCTGTCCTTTGCCCTCATTGGCATCAGTTTTCTGTTCCGACCGCTCGGCGCCATTGTCGCCGGTCATCTGGGAGACCGGCTCGGCCGCAAGGCCATGCTGGTCTTCACGCTCGTGATGATGGGTGCGGCGACGGCGCTGATCGGCATGCTTCCCACCTACGCCCAGATCGGCGTCTGGGCTCCGATCCTGCTGATCCTGTTGCGCGTCATCCAGGGCTTCTCCGCCGGCGGCGAATGGGGCGGTGCCGCACTGATGGCCGTCGAGCATGCACCGATGAGCAAGCGCGGCCTCTTTGGCGCCTACCCGCAGATCGGCGTCCCGGTCGGCATGATCCTGGCCACCGGCCTGCTGTACTTCCTCAATACGTCCATGTCCAAGGAGGATTTCGCGTCCTGGGGTTGGCGGGTTCCGTTCCTGCTCTCCATCGTCCTGATCGTGGTCGGCTACCTGATCCGTCGCGCCGTCGCCGAGAGCCCCGTATTCAAGGAAATGTCGGCCCGCAAGGAAGAGAGCAAGGCCCCGCTGGGAGAGCTTATCCGTAAGCATAAAAAGGCCGTCCTCTACTCGACGATGATCTTCATCGGCAACAATGCCGCCGGCTACCTGCTGATTGCATTCTTTATCTCCTACGCCACCAAGTCCCTGAAGATGCCCACCCCGCAGATTCTGCTTGCCACCACGCTGGCTTCCTTTGGCTGGCTGATTTTCACCCTGGTTGGCGGCTGGCTGTCGGACAAGATCGGCAGGGTCAAGACCTTCCTGACCGGCTACGCAATCGTCTTCGCCTGGATGATCCCGATGTTTGCGCTCATCGACACCAAGAACATCGTGCTCTACGGCGTGGCGCTGTTTGTCCTGACCATCGGCCTGGGTCTGTCCTACGGTCCGATGTCGGCCATGTACGCCGAGATGTTCCCGGCGAACGTGCGCTACTCGGGTATCTCGATCGGTTACGCCTTCGGTGCCATCCTGGGCGGTGCATTTGCGGCCACCATCGCGGAGGCGCTGTTGCAGGGCACCAAGTGGACCGGTTCCATCGGTATCTACATCATGGTTCTCTGCGTGATTTCCGCGGTAGGCGTCATTCTTGCCGGGGAGACGAAGGGCCGTCCGCTCGGTGTCGCCCCCCATGTGCCGGCAGAATCGGTCCGGCACTAGCAGGCAACGCAGCACCGGAGGGACACGGGCCGCCTGTGCGCTGCTCCTGAACGTTGGACCGAGGCGTCGGTTCCGACGGCCAGGTGCAGTTCACGGTCCCGTGTCCCTTGACTTTAACCCAGGGCGCGTTCACTCAGTGCCCATCGGGAAAGCCCGGCCACGGCCGGAGAAGACCGAGGCCCGGCGTCCATCTGCTCCGGCGGCAGTTTCATCCATCCCTTGATGGTCAAACCGCGGCAGCCGGGCCGAGGGGCGGGCAGACTGCGCGGTGTTAGCGGGGGACGGATGGGGGGGATTCTGTGTCGGAGCCTTGTAGGGCTTACGTGACCCGGCGGGAGAGCGTCGATTCGCGCTCCGTGGTCCGTGCGCCGGGCCGGCCGGCTGCTGGAAAGGCTGCAGCGCGAGCTTTTGGCCAACGCTGACGCGCTGCCCGTTCCGGCCCGGATCAAAGCGAACCGCCTGGCCGCCGCAACCCCGGGTTCCAGCATGGACCTTGCGACCGCGAAAGAATCCGCCCAAAGCCGGCAGGCGGGGCCGATGTCGGGGCCAAAAAGCGGCCGGAGCGTCAGTGTGAGGACCAGCGTCAATCGGCTACTGGCCCGCCGGAGCCACCGCGGAGTCGGTTCGCGCCCCTCGCGGGCGTTTGGCGGGCCCGGATGCGACCCCGCCGTGCATTCAGACGCCCAGGAAGCTGACGGCACCCTGTTTGAAGGCGCGGCTGGTGATGGCGTTGGTGTGGTTCCGCCCCGGCAGGACCAACTGTTCGACCATGGCCCCGGCCCTCGCACCCAGGGCGGCGAGTTCCGGCATGGAGGCGGCGCGCTCGTCCTTTTCCCCGGCCACCAGCAGCATCGGCATGTGCGGGACGGCCTCGGCGGGATTGAACGGCTCAGCCTTGATGGCTTCCACCAGGGACAGCAACGAAAAGATGTTGTTGCCCGGGAGCATCTGGGCCATCTTCAGCAGCCCGGCGGTGGACGGATCGGCGATCGGAGTGCCGTCGGCCAGGTAGCGCTGGGCGGCTGCCAGGTCAAAGTCAGCCAGCGGATCAGAAACATTGGGTCCGCCCAGGACCAGCCGGTGCACCAGTTCGTGCTGGGTGGCGCCGAATTCCCAGGCGAGCCGAGAGCCGAGGGAGTAGCCAATCACGTCCAGTCCGCTGCTCGGGTCCCCGTCGCGCAGCGGCCGGGCGCCGGCGTCGGACGCGATCTGCAACAGGTCCGCCCGGATCCTGCTGGGCGCATACGAGTCCCTGTCCTCGGGGGCGCCGCTGCGGCCGTGGCCGGGCAGATCCACAACGATCACGCGGCGGCCGGCCGCCAGCAATGCGGTCAGCCAGCCGGTGTCCTCCCAGTTGAGCCTGCCCGAGGAGGAGAAGCCGTGCAGCAGCAGCACCGGCCGCAGCCCGGCGTCGGAGTCCGGCTCGTGCACCCCAACATAGAGCTGGGGGTCGGTGCCCTCCACGGTGTGGGAATGCTGCTCGCCGGTGTGCCTGCCGCTCATGGTCTCAGTCCTCATCAAGTACGGCGCTCAGGCGTACCCGGCGCTTCGGTGCCTCGTCCTTCGGGACCGTGCCCACGATGCCGGCGGTGTTGTCCGGCACCTCAAACACAATCAGGGGCTCGCCGACGTTGATTTTGTCGCCCGGCCCGCCGTGGATACGCACTACCTTACCCGCCTGCGGGCTGGGCAATTCAACGGCCGACTTGGTGGTTTCGACCTCCACGAGGGGCTGGTTCCGCTCCACCTGATCGCCCGGGGAGACCAGCCATTCCAGCACGGTGGCCTCGATCAGGCCTTCGCCGAGATCAGGCAGCGGGAAGGAAATTTCAGCCACGTTTGTACTCCAATACTCGCTGGATCCCAAAGAGGATCCGGTCAATGTTCGGGATGTATTCATCCTCCAGGTCGCCGGAGGGGTAAGGGACGTCAAAGCCGGTGACGCGTTCCACCGGCGCCTTCAGCGTGTCGAAGCAGCCCTGTGTGATCAGCTGCGCCACCTCGGCACCCAGCCCGGAGGTCAGCGGCGCTTCGTGGACGACGACGGCGCGGCGGGTCTTGCGCACTGAGACGGCCAGCGCGGCGGCGTCGATCGGTTTGAGCCAGCGAAGATCCAGGACTTCGACGTCGATCCCGTCCTCGGCGGCAAGTTCGGCCACCTGCAGGCAGCGGGCCACCATGGCGCCCCAGGCGACGAGGGTGAGGTGGCGGCCCTCACGCATCACCTTGGCCCCGGTGGGGGAGCCCCCGGCCGGATCGTGGCTGGCGGTGTCCACCTCGCCCTTTTGCCAGTAGCGGGACTTCGGTTCCATAAAGATCACCGGGTCCGGCCGCGTGGCGGCGTATTTGAGCAGGTGGTAGGCCTCGTGTGGGTTTGAGGGCGAGACCACTTTCAGGCCCGGCACATGGGCGAAAAGCGCCTCCAGGCTTTCGCCGTGGTGTTCGGGGGCCCGGATGCCGCCGAAGCTGGGAACCCGCAGGGTAATGGGCATCGGCAGGGTGCCGCGGCTGCGGTAGTTCATCCTGGCCATCTGGCAGACGATCTGGTTGATCGCAGGGTAGGCGAATCCGTCGAACTGGACTTCGGGGATGGGATGGAACCCGGCCATCGCCAAGCCCACGGACATACCAAGAATGCCGGATTCCGCCAGCGGGGTGTCAAAAACGCGCTGCTCGCCGTGTTTGGCCTGCAGTCCGTCCGTGATCCGGAAGACGCCGCCGAGCCGGCCGCAGTCCTCGCCGAAGATCAGGGCCTTCGGGTTTTCCGCGAGAACCTCATCGAGGGCGCGGTTCAGGGCCTGCTGCATCGACATCACCGTGGCGGCCACCGGACCATTCACGGCAGCTTCGGTTGTGAGCATCGAGTTAGACATGTTCGGACTCCTCGCGCCAGTTGGTGGCCTGACCCTGCAGGACAGGGGTGGTTTCCTGGAAAACCAGGTCAAACATTTCGGTGCCGGGGCGGGAGTCGAGTCCCTGGATTCCGGTGCGGATGAGTTCCTCTTCGGCTTTGGCTGCCGCGAGGGCCTCGGCGAAGAAGGCTTCGTCGGCGATGCCCTCGGCGAGCAGCCGCTGCCGGAAACGCTCCAGCGGATCGGCGCCGGCGCCGTCGTGCTCCTCGTCGAGGGAGCGGTAACGTCCCGGATCGTCGGAGGTCGAGTGCGGTCCGCGCCGGTAGGTCATTGCCTCGATGAGCACCGGACCATTGCCGGCCCGGGCGTGCGCGAACGCGCGCCGGGTTGCCTCGACGACGGCGACCACATCATCGCCGTCGATCTGCAGCGCCGGCATTCCGTAGCCGGCGGCGCGGGCGGCGACGGAGCCGCCGGCCACCTGGCGTTCGGTGGGGACCGAGATCGCCCAGCCATTGTTCTGGACGAAGAACACCACTGGGGCCTTCATCACTGCGGCGAAGTTCAAGGCCTCATGGACGTCGCCCTGGGAGGATGCGCCGTCACCGAAGTACGTCAGGGCGACGCCGAGCTTGCCGTCGGCGGTGCCGGTCAGCGTCTGGCCGTGGGCCCAGCCCACCGCGTGCAGCACCGAGCCGGCCACGACAGCCTGGATCGGTGCGAGCCGGGACTTGACGGGGTCGTAAAGACCACCGTGCCAGCTGGCTTTGTGGGTCGCCATATACGCCACCATGTCCACGCCCATGGTGCGGGCCACCCCCATCTCGCGGTAGGTGGGGAACACGAAGTCCCGGGTGGTGTCAACGGCGTAGCCGCTGCCAACCTGGGCGGCCTCCTGGCCGAGCTCGGGCGCGTAGCCGGGCATGATGCCCTGGCGCTGCCAGGCGATCGCCGATGCGTCGAGGTGGCGGACGGCCACCATCAGCGAATAGAGCTCGCGGAGCTGGGCGGGAGTGAGCGGGTCGGCGGCATCGCCGGCAGCCACGGGAAGAGTGTCCATGGCTGTGACCCTAGTCACCGCGTCGCCACTGGGCAATCAGCCGCCGAATCACTAGCCAGACTGCACAGGAATACCGGCTAAACCGCCGTTGAGCCTGTCAGTTTGTTCGTATCGCGGCGCCGGACTCCCAGCCCAACTGACTCGCAGCTGAGGTCGTTCTGAGCCGCCAAAACGGCCTCAGCTGCGAGCTACTTGGACACGTTCGGACGGTTGCGGGTCAGCCGGGCGCCGATCCAGCAGGCCGCGGCAATGCCGGCGACCAGCGCGATGGTGCTGACGAGTTGCCTGCTGCTCTCCGGGCTGCTGAAGCCGACGGCGAAGATCAGGGCCAGCAGCACCAGGCCGAAGATGGTCAGCCCCGGGAAGCCCCTCATCCGCAGCGGCAGCTCGGTGCCCTCGCGGTCGGCCCGGCGGCGCAGGATCAGCTGGGACACCAGAGCGGAGCCCCAGACCATCAGGCAGGTCGAGCCGACCAGCTGGAAGAGCGCCGGCAGGATCTGCTCCGGAAAGAGCAGCTCCAGCACGGTGGCCAGGAAGCCGAAAGCCACGGAGACGCCGACGGCGAGCACGGGCACCCGCGCCTTATTGACCTTCGACAGGAACCGGGGAGCCTCGCCGCGTTCGGAGAGCGAGAAAACCATCCGGGAGGCGCCATAGAGGTTCGCGTTCAGCGCCGATAGCAGGGCGACGACGGCCACCAGGGTAATCGCGGTGCCGGCGCCGGGAATCCCCGCGGTGTCCAGGACGCCGGCGAACGGCGACGCCAGGGCATCCGAGGTGTAGGGCAGGACCGCCGCGATAACGAACACGGAGCCGATGTAAAAAACCAGGATCCGCCAGACGACGGTGCGGATTGCCTGGGCCACGCTGTGCCGCGGGTTCTCGGTCTCGGCGGCGGCCACACTGACAATCTCGGTACCGCCGAAAGCGAAGATCACAACAAAGAGCGCGGTGGCAATGCCGCCGAAGCCCGTGGGGGCGAAATTGGCGGTGAAGTTGGTCAGTCCGGGGGAGGGGACGTCGGGCAGCAGGCCTAGCAGCAGGGCGGCGCCAATGCCCAGGAACAGCAGGATGGCGGTCACCTTGAGAATGGCGAACCAAAACTCAAACTCGCCGAAGTTCTTCACCCCGGCCAGATTGATCGCCGTGAACATCACCATAAAGACCAGCGACAGGGCCCAGACCGGGATTACCGGCCACACCGTGAATAGCAGGGCGGCGGCGCCGAGGGCCTCGGCGGCGATGACGACCACCAGTTGCAGCCACCAGAGCCAGCCCACGGTGGCTCCGGCGGTCCGGCCCATGGCCTTGGCGGCGTAGACGGAAAAAGCACCGCTGTTGGGGTTGGCGGCGGCCATTTCCCCGAGGGCCCACATCACCAGGATGATCAGGGTTCCAGCGACCAGGTAGGAAATCAGGACGGCGGGTCCGGCGGCCTGGACGCCGGCTCCCGAGCCAAGGAAAAGGCCGGCGCCAATGGCGCTGCCGAGTCCCATCATGGTCAGTTGGCGTGGCTTCATGCTGTGGCCGAGTTTCAGGCCGGGGCGCTCTGCGGTGGACTTCATTGTCATGCTGGCGAACCTTTGTGTGGTGTGGATCTAAACGTCCTTATGGGACCTATTGAATTTACCGCGGCGGGCCAGGGCCGGAGTCCGCCAGCCGTGAGAGCATAGTGACAGTTTGCTCGCCTGAATCGGATTTACTGCAACGATTTGTGCTTCAAAAGACTCATTCTGGAGGAATGTTCGATGGATGTTGATCCCCTGGACGCCAAGATTGTTCGATTCTTCACCGATTCGCCCAGGGCCTCGGTGCTGGAAGCCTCCCGTGTGCTCAAGGTTGCCCGCGCCACCGTGCAGTCCCGGCTGGACCGGATGCAGGACAGTGGTGTCATCGGCTCGTGGGTGCCGCAGCCGGATCCGGCCCGCTTCGGGTTTCCGGTGGTGGCCTTCTGCTCCCTGACCATCAACCAGGACCTGGGGCACGATGCGGTGGTCGAGGCACTCGCGGCGATTCCGGAGCTGATCGAGATCCACACCGTGTCCGGCAGTTCCGACCTGATGGCCCGGATCGCGGCACGCTCCAACCCGGACCTGCAGCGTGTGCTGGACGCCATGATCGCGACCCGGACCGTGCTGCGCTCATCCTCGGTCATCGTGCTCAACACTCATTTCCAGGGCCGCACACTTCCGCTGCTGGAGGCGGCCGCCGCGGGGCGCTAAGCCGCGCCCCTCCGTCCCTGCCCGGCAGCCCGCGGGCGGGCCGAAACATTTTGCATCCGGCGGGTGGCGTCGTAGAATTAGTTCTAGTCAATCTGACTATAACTCCTCCGGCGGTCGGACCGGAACCGTCCGGGCGGTCCCGGGACCGGCCGGAAGGCCAGGACGCGGGGTGAACCACCATCTACACAACAGCTGCCAACGTCTCCGAGCGCCAGCTGGCGCCGCCTACACTGGCCATCTCCACTGTGATCTTCGCCCTTCGCCCCAGCGAGCGCTCCGGCCGGCCAACCTTGTGGATCCCGCTGGTGCGCCGGATCCGCGAACCGTTTAAGGGGATGTGGGCGTTGCCCGGCGGCCCGCTCACCCATTCAGAGTCGCTGCCGGACGCAGCCTCGCGGAACCTGCGGGAAACCACCGGGCTGGCACCCCGCTACCTTGAACAGCTCTACGCCTTCGGCGGCCTGCACCGTTCACCCACCCAGCGCGTGGTCTCCATCGTCTACTGGGCGCTGGTCCAGCCCACCGAGGCTGCGCTCGCCGACGAGTCCGAGAACGTCAAGTGGTTCCGCGCGGACCGGCTCGGCGAACTGGCCTTCGATCACCACGCGATCATCGACTACGGGCTCTGGCGGCTGCGCAACAAGATGGCTTACGGCTCCATCGCCTACCACCTGCTGGGCGAATACTTCACCCTGGCCCAGGTCCGGGAGGTCTACGAGGCTGTCCTGGACCGCGAACTGGACCCGGCCAATTTCCGCCGGCAGGTCAAGTCCACACCCGAAATCGAAGAAACCGACAAGTACCTGCAGGGCGGCAAACACCGTCCGCCCCGCCTCTACCGCTTTACCGGCAGCACGGGCCTTGAACCAGACAACAGGAGCACACCATGAGCAGCGTCAATACGGCCATCCAGCTGATCACCCGCGAACAGGCCACCAGCAACGCCCAGGGCATGGCAACGGCCGCCACGTGCAGTCCGGCGCTCGCCCGCGGGCCCTGGGACTTCGACGTCGCCGAGGCCCTCGCCGGTGTGCCCGCCTACGGCCCCGGCGCCTCCGCCGCGGATGTGGCCCCGGCGGCGACCCCCCGGCAAGGGCAGCTGCCGGAGGAGTACAGGCGGGCCAGCGACGCCGAACTCGACGCCCGGATCCGGGCCGCCAAGGCAACGCTCGGGGACCGCGCCGTGGTCCTGGGCCACTTTTACCAGCGCGACGAGGTGGTGGCCTACGCCGACTTCGTGGGCGACTCGTTCCAGCTGGCCAACGCCGCACTGACCCGGCCCGACGCCGAGGCGATCATCTTCTGCGGGGTGCACTTTATGGCCGAAACCGCGGATATCCTCTCCCGCCCGGACCAGGCAGTCATCTTGCCCAACCTGGCCGCCGGCTGCTCCATGGCGGATATGGCGGACATCGATTCGGTGACCGAATGCTGGGAACAGCTCGAGGAACTGTTCGGCACCGAGCCCGACGCCGACGGCCGGGTTCCGGTCATCCCGGTCACGTACATGAACTCCTCCGCGGCGCTGAAGGGATTCTGCGGCGAGCGCGGCGGGATCGTGTGCACCTCCTCGAACGCCGCTACGGTGCTGGAATGGGCGTTTGAGCGCGGCCAGCGGGTGCTGTTCTTCCCGGACCAGCACCTGGGCCGCAACACCGCCAAGGCCATGGGGGTGCCGCTGGGGCAGATGCCGATGTGGAATCCGCGCAAGGAGCTCGGCGGCAACGTCGAACAGGCCCTGCAGGACTCCCGGGTGATCCTCTGGCACGGCTTCTGTTCGGTGCACAAGCGCTTTAATGTCGGCCAGATCGAGAAAGCCCGCGCCGAGTTCCCGGGCGTGCAGGTGATTGTGCACCCGGAGTGCCCGATGGAAGTGGTCGACGCCGCCGATTCGGCCGGTTCCACGGACTTCATCCGCAAGGCCATTGCGGCTGCGACGGAGCCGGCGACCTTCGCCGTCGGCACCGAGATCAACCTTGTCAACCGGCTGGCGGCGGAAAACCCGCAGCACACCATCTTCTGCCTGGATCCCGTGATCTGCCCCTGCTCCACGATGTACCGCATCCACCCCGGCTACCTCGCCTGGGTCCTGGAAGCGCTGGTCCGGGGCGAGGTCGTCAACCGCATCACGGTGGCGGGCGACGTCGCCGCCCCGGCACGGATCGCCCTTGAGCGGATGCTGGCGGCACGGCCGTGACCAGGCGCCTGGTGGTGGTGGGCAGCGGCATCGCGGGTCTGTACGCAGCACTGCTGGCCTCCGACGCCGTGCCGGCATGTGAGGTGGTGCTCCTGAGCAAGGGAATGCTGGAGCAGAGCAACACCTTCTACGCCCAGGGTGGCATTTCGGCAGTGCTTGTGCCGGGGGAATCAGCGCCCGGAGACTCCGTGGCGGCCCACATTGCCGACACCCTCGCCGCCGGAGCCGGGCTCAATGACCCAGAGGCCGTCCGGGTGTTGTGTACCGAGGCAGCGCGGGACATCGCGGGGTTGCGGCGCTTTGGTGTTCACTTCGACGCCGGACCCGGCGGCGGCCCGGCCCTCGGCCTCGAAGCGGCACATTCCGCGGCCCGCATCCTGCACGCCGGCGGCGACGCGACGGGTTCCCGCATCGCCCGCGCCCTCGTCGCAGCTGTCCTCGAGCGTGCCCTCCGGGGACGGCTGCGGATCGAGACCGGCGCCTTCGTCACCGGGCTGCGCACCGAACACGCCGAAACCGGACCGGCGGCGGGCAGCGCCCGGATTACCGGCGTCGAGTACTTGTCCGGTGGCCGGCCGCGGCAGCTGGACACCGGCGCGGTCCTCCTGGCCACTGGCGGCGCCGGACGGCTTTTCAGCCGGACCAGCAACCCCTCCGTCGCCACGGCCGACGGCCTGGCCCTCGCCTGGCGGGCGGGGGCTGCCGTCCGGGACCTGGAGTTCTTCCAGTTCCACCCCACCACCCTGGCGGCCGAGGAGGTCCCCGGGGGCCCGCCGGCGCTGCTCATTTCCGAGGCGGTCCGCGGGGAAGGCGCCGTGCTGCTCGACGCCGCCGGCTACCGCTTTATGCCGGACTACCACCCCGACGCCGAACTGGCCCCGCGCGACGTTGTCTCCCGCAGCATTGCCCTGCACCTGGCCGCGACAGGCGCGCCCGCGGACAGCCCCGTGTACCTGGACGCCCGGGGGCTGGAGGCGTCCCGCGGTCCCGGGTTCCTGGCCCGGCGGTTCCCCACCATCACCGCCGCCACCCGCGCCGCGGGCTACGACTGGGCCACCGAAGTGCTTCCGGTGTCCCCGGCAGCGCACTACTGGATGGGCGGGGTAGCCACCGACCTGTGGGGCCGCACGTCCGTGCCGGGACTCTACGCGGCCGGGGAAGTCGCCTGCACGGGCGCACACGGAGCCAACCGGCTGGCCAGCAATTCGCTGCTGGAGGGTCTCGTCTTCGGCCGCCGGGCCGTGGAGGCTTTCCTGGGCCGAGCCGGCACGGACCCTGCTCCGGCAGTTTGGCCCGCCCGTGCCGGTGCTGAACGCCCCGCCCCGGAGCCCGGCCCGGGCGGTGAGCCGTTCAGCCGGGACGCCCTGCGTCGGCTGATGACCGGTGCCGCCGGAGTGCTGCGCACCCGAGCCGGACTCGAGGACGCCGCCGCGCTTCTGTCGCAGTGGTCTGCCGTTGCCGGAGCGGCCGACGGGCTCCCGCAACCGGGACCCGGCTCCGGCCCGGCGGCGCACGAGGACCGGAACCTGCTGCTGGCCGCCGGGCTGCTGGTGGCAGCCGCCCGGCAGCGAACGGCCCCGGCGGGCGCCCACTTTATGGCGGACGCCGACGCCGGCGCCGGACCCTCCGGACCCGCCCCGGTGCCCGCTGCCCCCACCTGCTCCATCCCGGCGGCCACCGCACCCGGCCGCCGGCAGCCAGCCGCACCCCGCCCGAAACAAAGGATTTCGTTATGACAGCACCCGCCGCACCCCGCCAGGCCGCCGCACCCCGCCAGGCCGCCGTCCCGGTGCCAGCGCTCGCCGGAACCCTGCCCGCGGCCGCCGTCGACGCCGTGCTGCGCGCCGCCCTGCTTGAGGATGCGCCCTATGGCGACATCACCTCCCAGACGCTGATCCCCGCGGACACGCGGGCGACGGCGGTCCTGGCCGCCCGCGTGTCCGGTGTGTTCAGCGGCGGTGAGGTCTTTGCCGCCGCGATGAAGCTCACAGATTCCGGGGCCGACGTTGAACTCCTGGTCGCTGACGGAACCGCCTTTGCCGCCGGCACGGCGCTCGCGAGGGTCAGCGGGAACGCCCGCGCCGTGCTGCTCGCCGAACGTGTCGCCCTGAACCTGGTCCAGCGGATGAGCGCCATTGCCAGCAAAACAGCGGAATTTGTCGCCCGTGTTGACGGTACCGGGGCGCGCATCACGGACACCCGCAAAACGACGCCGGGCTTGCGGGTGCTGGAGCGGTACGCCGTCCGTTGCGGCGGCGGAGCCAACCACCGCTTTGGCCTCTCGGACGCGGTGCTGGCCAAGGACAACCACCTGGCCGTCCTGACCGGGGGAGACCCGTCGAGGCTTACGGAAGTGCTGCGGGCGGCCAAAGCGCGCCTGGGGCACACCACACACTTCGAAGTGGAGGTGGACAGGATGGACCAGATCGAACCCGTGCTGGCCGCCGGGGTGGACACCATCATGCTGGACAATTTCACCCTGGCGGATCTTGCCGCGGGCGTGGCCCTGGTGGCCGGCCGGGCCCGGGTCGAGGCCAGTGGCAACGTCAACCTGGCTACCGTGGCGCGGATCGCCGCTGCCGGGGTGGATGTCATCTCGATCGGCGGGCTCACCCACAGCGTCGCCGCCCTGGACTTGGGACTCGATATTGAACTCGGCGTCGACCTGGACCGTGGCCCCGGTATGGAACCTGGCAGCCGGCGGACGGCGGATCAGGGAAGACCATGATCTTCCTCGACGCCGCGGCCACCACACCGGTCCGCCGCGAGGTACTGGACGCCATGTGGCCGTACCTCACGGGGGAGTTCGGCAACCCCTCGAGCCGGCATTCCTTCGGAGACTCCGCAGCTCAGGCGCTCGCCGATGCCCGTGCAGTGACGGCCAGGGCGCTGGGCTGCCGCCCGGGTGAGATCGTCTTCACCTCCGGCGGCACGGAGGCGGACAACCTGGCCGTCCAAGGGATCGCCCTTGCCCGCCGCATCGCAGACCCCCGGCTGGACCGGGTGGTGATCAGCGCCGTTGAGCATCCTGCGGTGGAAGAATCCGCCCGCTTCCTGGAGCGCGTGCACGGTTTCAGCGTCGACGTTGTTCCGGTGGATTCCCTCGGCCGGGTCACCGAAGCTGCCCTCGCCGCCGTGCTCCGGCCGGAAACGGCCCTGGTCAGCATTATGTACGCCAACAACGAGGTGGGTACTGTGCAGCCGATTGCCCGGCTGGCCGCACTGGCCCGCGCACAGCGAATTCCGTTCCACACCGACGCGGTCCAGGCTGCCGGCTGGTTGCCGCTCGACACGGCAGCACTCGGCGTTGATGCCCTGAGTATCTCCGGCCACAAATTGGGGGCGCCGAAAGGACAGGGCGCACTGTTCGTCCGCGGCAGGATCCGGCTGGAACCCTTGATCCATGGCGGCGGGCAGGAACGCGGGCGCCGGTCGGGGACCGAAAACGTGGCCGGAGCGGTAGCCCTCGCGACGGCGCTCACCCTTTCGCAGGACGGTCAGCAGGCCCGTGCGGCCCAGGTGGCGGAACTCCGTGATGACTTCATCGGCGCGGTACGGGCGGGGGTTCCGGGCGCGGTCCTGACCGGCGACCCGGCCGAGCGGCTGCCCTCCGTGGCCTCGTTCTGTTTCCCGGGGACCAGCGGTGAATCCGTGCTGCTGGAGCTCGAACGCCATGGAGTCATCTGCTCCAGCGGTTCGGCCTGCGCCGCGGGGTCCGATGAGCCCTCTCCGGTGCTGCTGGCGATGGGCTTCGACGCCACAACCGCCCAGACCGCTGTCCGTTTCAGCTTTGACGCCACCATCACGGCGGCGGAACTGCGGGAGGCGGCGGCCGCGGTCCGCACCGCCGTCGTCAGCATCCAGTCCCTCGACCCAACCAGCTAGCAGCACGGGTCGTTTTGACCGCCCAAAACGACACTTGCTGCGAGTCAGTTGGGCGGGACAGGACTGGGCGGGACAGGACTGGGAGGGGCGGTGGGTGGCCTAACGGTGCCGGGCCCGGCGGAAGATCCAGTGCCGCAGCATGGTGAAGCGGACGGCCGTGGCGGCAAAGCCGGAGAGTGTTGTGGTCCACAGCTCGGCAGAAACTGTGGCGTCGGGGTTGATCCAGTGCAGCACGCCGAGGCTGCCGCCGGTAATCAGAAGCGCCACGAGGATGACGATCAGGCCGTTGAGGTGGTCGCGCTTCATCCGGTGGCGTTCGGTGATTTTGAACGTCAGCCGCCGGTTCAGCGCCGTGTTCATCAGCGAGGTGAGGATAAGAGCCGTCGCGTTGGCCGGTTGCGGGCCGAGATACGGGCGGAGGAAGGCATAGAGCGCCAGCGACGTGACGGTACAGACAATTCCGACGGCGGTGAATCGCAGCAACTGCCGGACCAGGGGGTACCGAAGAATCCCGCGGTGCCGCCGGCGGTCCGCCGGACGGACTCCGGCGGGTGCAGGCGCGGCGGAGTGCTGCTCAAGCTGGGAATCCATCGGCTCAGTGCAACTCGCCGGCCGGGATCTCTACCGCCAGTCGGTTCGATGGCCCGGCGAGCGGGCATGCCCAGGCCTCGTTGTAGGCGCAGGAGGGGTTGTAGGCAAAGTTGAAATCAACAACAAATTCCGCTCCCGGACCCGAACCCTGCACACCGTGGAAGGCACCCTTGATGGTGTCCAGCAGGTACCGGCCCGCACCGTAACTTCCGCCGGGCTGGCCGGCCGTGGCGTCGCGGAACGGCACAAAGATGCCGCCGCCGTAGCCGTGGATCTTCCACACGGCGAGCTGGCCCAGTTCCGGCAGATCGAAGGTCCCCAGCCGGACAAAACGGACCTGGCCGTCGGTTCCGGTCTCAACATTCATTTCCCGCCCGGCGCCCTCGCCCGTCAGCGGGATATGGAAGCGGTAGATCGGGTCGTAGTCCGCCGTTTTCAGGCCGCCGAAGGTGGACTTTGCGGCCGCCGTCAGCGGCGAGGCAGGGTGCGTGCCGAACATCCGGTCCCGCTCCTGGCGCCAGTACGAATGCGCCTCGGCCGGATCCTGCGCCGCGATTTTCCGCACGCTGGCGTACAACGCAAAGGTCCGGAGCCTCCAGTCCGCAATGTCGACGGCGGAGATGTCCGCCACTCCGTCCTGGGCTCCGAACTCGCGGGAGCCAAAATCGTGATCCGCCATGTTCCCAGCGTATCCCGCTTTCCCGGCCGCACATCCCAGCCCCGGCAGCGGGCACGGGCGCTTCCGGGGCCGTAGACTTTCGCGAATGCAGACGACCTCCGCTCCTCCCGTCAGCCGTGCCGCCGCAGCCTTGGCCGAACTCGTCCGGTTTCGCACTGTCTCCGCCGTGCCGGGCCAGCAAGTGGACACTGCCGAGTTCGACGGCTTTATCGCCGCACTGGCCCGGTTGTATCCCGGCGTCCACACCGCGCTGGAGCACGAACGTGTTAACGGCCACGCGCTGCTGTACCGCTGGCCCGGCACGGGCGCGGAGGCCGCTGAGCGTCCGGCCGTCCTGATGGCCCACTACGACGTCGTCCCGGCCGGCGACCCGGAGGCCTGGACCCGGCCGCCGTTTTCCGGGCACAACGACGGGACCTACTTGTGGGGCCGCGGAACCCTCGATGACAAGGGTCAGCTGGTCGCTGTGATGGAAGCTGCGGAATCCCTGCTCGAAGCAGGCTTCGGACCTGTCCATGACCTCTACTTCTCCTTCGGCAATAATGAGGAGACCGCCGGGGACAGTGCCGCGGCCGCAGCCAAGCTGCTGGCCGGCCGGGGCGTTAGACCTTGGCTGGTGCTCGATGAGGGCGGCGCTGTCGCCGCCGGGGTGTTCCCCGGCGTGACCCGGCCGGCCGCCGTCGTCGGAGTGGCCGAAAAGGGGATCCTCGACGTTGAGCTGGTGACCCGGGATTCCGGCGGGCACGCCTCCACCCCGCCCCGGATGGGTGCGACGGCGAGGCTGGCCCGGGCCATCACCCGGATCGAAAGAAGCCCGTTCCCGCAGTCGCTGCCGGATGTTACCGCGGAGATGCTCCGGCGCTTCGGACCCTATGCCCCGGCACCCCTGCGGGCCGTGTTCGCCAGGCTGTCCTTGTTCCGGGCGCCGCTGACCCTGATTTTTGGGCGGATGGGAAATGAAACCAATGCGATGACCCGAACCACCGTCGCCATCACCACCCTGCAGGGCAGTCCCGCGGCCAATGTCCTGGCCCCAACGGCCCGGGCAAACGCCAACATCAGGGTGGCCGTGGGGGAAACCGTGGCGGGGACCATGGCGCGGCTGCGGAAGATCATCCGGGACCCGAAAGTTGAGCTGCGTATTGTGGCAGGCAACGACCCGTCCCCGGTCTCGGCCCATACCGGGGAGCAGTGGGAGCTGCTGGCCGGGTGCATTGCGCGGGCATTCCCGGAGGCGCTTGTTACCCCGTACATCCTGATGGGCGGCACGGATTCCCGCCGCTTCACCGGGATCTGCGACGCCGTGTACCGCTTTGCGCCGTTTTCCATGGATGCCGCGGCCCGGGGATCCATCCACGCCGTCGACGAGAAGATCACGCTGGAGACGCTGGAGCGCGGGGTTGGCTTCTACGAAACCCTGATCCGGGAACTCTGAGCGGCGCCATGTCCGGTTAGGCTGGCACCATGACTGGGACGGACACCTTCCGGCGGGCGCCGGCCCGCGGCCTCCGGATCGCCGCTGCCTTGGCGCTCTCCGCCGCTGCGCTCTCCGGGTGCAGCAGCGAAGGCAAGGGCACCCCGGCGTGGACGGCAGGCGGCGACGCCGGCACCGCCGCGGCGGCTTCGCCGTCCGGGCCCCCTGCGGGCAGCCCCCCGCCGGCCACCTCGCCCGGGCCCACCGGCTCCGGTGCGGCGGAACCCGGCGCAACGGCGCCGGCTTGGAAGGTCTTCACCGACCCGGCGAAGACCGTCAGCTTCGAGCTGCCGCAGGACTGGATCGCCCAATCTGTGGCACCGGAGCAGGGCGCAATGCCGGGAGCCCTCAAAATCGAGGTGAAAGACGCAGCCGGCGGCTACCTCGCCACCCTGCAGACCGGACTCCAGCCACTGCCTGCCGCGTCCTGTGCCGCCGACGCCTCGAGGCCGTATGTTGTTGTCAACAGCGTCCCGGTGGAGCTTCCGCACCGCGGCGGGGACGGCACCATCGACCCTCGAGTGGTGTTCCGGGTGATCCAGGGCTACAAGTATTTTGGCTCCTACGGCATCACCAACCTGGTTGGTGGCCTCGACGGAAAGTCCTGTGTGCTGCAGAACGTGGTCCGCGGCCCGGCAGGGAAGGGGGACTACTCGTTCGGTGACCTGACGGAGCTGAAGGCGTTCACCCCGGACCAGAAGGTGGCTCCGGCCAAGGCGTTCGACACGCTCGGCCAGGCCGCCAACTACGTCAACGAAGGCTCCGAATACGCGAACGTCCAGCGGATGCTAATGTCTCTGAAGATCAAAAATTAGTCCCGCAGCCCGCACGCCACCCGGGCCGGGAGCGGCCACTTCCCGCGCCGTAACCTCACACCCCGGAGATCGATGAAACGCTCTGTAGCCACCCGCATGGCCTTCAACACAGTGGCCGGCACCAAGGTCGCCCTAGCGGTCGCCGTGGCACGCAATGCCGGCTTCGAGGGCTTTGAGGAGTCGCTGTCCGTGACCTCCGCCGGCGCTGAAGTTCCGCTCACCGAAGTCCCGGACCACCACGGCGGGCGCTTCCACTACATGGAATTTGCGCAGCCCGCCGAGGTGCTGGTGGAGTATTCGGCTACGGTGACCGGCTTTGCGCTGCCGGAAGAACCCCGGCTGATGGAACTCATCCGCTACGTCAGGCCCAGCCGTTACGCGGAGTCCGATCGGCTACTGCCGACCGCCTACGCCGAATTCGGCGGCCAGCAGGGGGCCGAACTGGTCCATGCGGTGCGCAATTGGGTCTTCAGCGAGCTGCGCTACATCAGCGGATCCTCACGGGGGACCGACGGCGCCGTCGAGACGCTGTTGCACCGCCGCGGGGTCTGCCGGGATTTTGCCCATCTGGCGGTCGCGCTGCTGCGCGCCAAGGATGTCCCGGCCCGGCTCGCCGCTGTGTATGCCCCGGGCCTGAGCCCGATGGACTTCCATGCGGTGGCCGAGGCCCATCTAGACGGCGCCTGGCGCGTCATCGACCCCACGGGGCTGGCTCCCCGGGAGAGCATGCTGCGGATCACGGCCGGCCGGGATTCCTCGGATACGGCATTCCTCTCCACAGTCGGAGGCAGCCTGTCCCTGACGCAGCTCAGCGTCACCGCCGTCGTCGACGGCGACCTCCCGGCCGAGGACCCGGCGAAGCTCGTCACCCTTCACTAGGGACCGCAACCCGGCCGCCACACTCATCGGGCGGTTACCGAGCCCCGCAGCTTTTCGGTCAGACGCAGCAGCTCGTGTTGCTCGGCCGCGGTCAGTGCCGGGACCACCAGCGCGGCGATGTCACGGACGTGTTCCCGGCCGATCTGCTTCTGCAGCTCCCAGCCGGCGGTGCTGAGCTTGACCAGGACACCGCGGCCGTCGTCAGGGGCCGGCATCCGCTCGACGAGGCCGCGCTTTTCGAGGCGCTCCACGAGCCTGCTGAGGCTGGACTGGCTTAGCAGCACGTGGTCGTTGAGCTCGTTCTGGCGGAGCCATCCGGACGGACAGCGGGAGAGCGTAAACAGCACGTCGTACTCGTTCAGGGCCAGGGCCTTGAAAGCGGGTCCGGCCTGCAGCCGGCGCATCACCGCCACCTGGGCGCGGAACAGGGATTCCCAGGTCTCCGCGGCCAGGCGCACCGGCGACATGCCTGTTGTTGCGGACACTATACGGTCCGGCTGCCGGCGGGGCTGGCAGTCTCGCCGGCAGTCTCGCCGGCGGCTTCTCCGGCTGCGGCCACGGAGGCCGCGACGCGACCGGCATGGGTGGGCGGTTCGGGCACGTGGGCCGGGGTCTTCGCGGCGTATTCCTTGCGCAGGACCGGCAGGACCTCTTCGCCGAACAGGTCCAGCTGCTCCAGAACAGTCTTCAGCGGCAGGCCCGCGTGATCGATCAGGAAGAGCTGGCGCTGGTAGTCGCCGAAGTACTCACGGAAGGTCAGGGTCTTCTCGATGACTTCCTGCGGGCTGCCGACCGTGAGGGGCGTTTGCGAGGTGAAGTCCTCCAGCGAAGGCCCGTGTCCGTAGACCGGGGCGTTGTCGAAGTAGGGCCGGAACTCCTTGACGGCGTCCTGCGAGTTCTTGCGCATAAAGAACTGGCCGCCCAGTCCCACGATCGCCTGGTCCGCCGCGCCGTGGCCGTAGTGCTCGTAGCGTTCGCGGTAGAGGCCGATCAGCTGCTGGTAGTGCTCTTTGGGCCAGAAAATGTTGTTAGCAAAGAAGCCGTCGCCGTAGTACGCAGCCACCTCGGCGATCTGCGGTGTGCGGATCGATCCATGCCAGACGAAGGGGGCGACGCCGTCGAGCGGCCGGGGGGTGGAAGTGAAGTTCTGCAGCGGAGTGCGGTGCTTGCCGGACCAGTTGACGGTGTCCTCGTCCCACAGCCGGCGCAGCAGGCTGTAGTTCTCGATGGCGAGTTCGACGCCGTCCTGGATGTTCTTGCCGAACCAGGGATAAACGGGGGCGGTGTTGCCCCGGCCCAGGACCAGGTCCACCCGGCCGTCGGCGAGGTGCTGGAGCATCGCGAAGTCCTCGGCAATCTTCACCGGATCGTTGGTGGTGATCAGCGTGGTGGCCGTCGAGAGGATAATGCGCTCCGTCTGGGCGGCGATGTAGGCCAGGGTCGTGGTGGGGGAGGAGGAGAAGAAGGGCCGGTTGTGGTGCTCGCCCAGGGCGAAGACATCCATGCCGATTTCCTCGACCTTGCGGGCGATCGCTACGGACGCTTTGATGCGTTCGTGCTCCGTGGGGGTGCGCCCCGTGGTGGGGTCGGTGGTGATATCGCTAACGCTGAATACGCCGATCTGCATGATGTGCCTTTCCTTGGCCGGGGTCTTCCGGGAGCTGGTTCCACTATAGCCGATTTACATGCATTTGCATCTATCGCAGGGTACAACACCCGCCGTGTCCGAATATTCCCCGCCGGCGCCCGCCGGGTTTGCCGCCCGCGGCCACACCACGGGCCTAGGATGCAAGCAACCAGCTGGGCAACAGGGGTTCAGCCCGGACGGAAGGCAGCCATGCGCCGTGTCATTGCGTTTCTGTGCCTGGTGGAGCTCACCAGCGGAATCCTGCAGGGCTACTACACCCCCATCCTCACCGACATCGCCCGGCACCTGAACATCCGCGACGGAGACGTCAACTGGTTCGAGGCCGCGCAGCTGATCGTCAGCGCGCTGGCGGTCCCGGTGCTGGCCAAACTTGGTGACCTGGCCGGGCACCGGAAAGTCCTGCTCGTCGCCACAGTGCTGACGGCCGCGGCGTCCTGGGGTGTGGCGTTCGCCCCGGACTTCTGGACCTTCCTGGCGGCCTGGTCCCTGCAGGGCTTCTACGTAGTGTGGCTGCCGCTGGAGATCGCGTTGATCTTCAGCCGGGTGCACCGGCTGCCCGACGGCGCCGCCCGCACCCGGCGCGCGGCCGGGCTCCTGGTCGGCGCGCTGGAATTCGGTGTGATCGCCGGCGCCCTCGCCGCTGGTGCGCTGGTGGAGGCCTTCGCCGGCCAGCTGCAACTTGTGCTGATGTTGCCAGCTGTGGCGGTGTCCGCATGCTGGTTCGCTATCCGCTTCGGTGTACCCGAGTCGGCTGCACGCAGCGGTGGCAGCGTAGACACGCACGGCTTCGCCTTTCTGGCCGTCGGGCTCCTGCTGATCATGTCCGGGCTGACCTTTATGCGCCTGAACGGCCCCGGCGCGTGGTGGCCGTGGGCGCTCGTCGCGGCCGGGATTTTCGTTTTTATCCCGTTCACGCGCTTCGAGCTGGGCCGGGAGGACCCGCTGGTGGACATTCGGATGCTGCGTGCCAAGTCCATGTGGCCGGTCCAGCTGACCGCGGGCCTGTTCGGCGTCTCGGTGCTGGGTGCGCAAGCGCCGTTGTCCACCTTCGCCCGGACCGACCCGGCCGTCCACGGCTACGGGCTGGGGCTGCGGGCGGGCCAGGTCTCCATCATCATCGGCGTCTATGTCCTCGCCCTGCTGGTCGGTGCGCTGCTCTATCCGCTGGTGACCCGCCGCCTGACTCCGCGCTGGACGCTTGTCTGGGCGGCTGCCCTGGTCGGCGGGGGATATCTGCTGTTCCTGCCGTTTCATGCCAGCCTGGCCGAGACCCTGGTCAACATGGCCATTGCCGGCGTCGGGTCCGGAGCGCTTGTGGCGGCGCTGCCTTCGGCCGCGGCCGCCGCCGCTCCGCTCAATCGCACCGCCATGGCGACCGGTTTGACCAACACCACCAAAACAATTGGCGGTGCCTTCGCCTCGGCGGTCTTTGGCATCGCCCTGCTCAGCCACGTCCTGGGCGAGACCGGGGCCGCCGCGGCAGCAACGGCGGCACCCCTGGCCGGCTATCTCACGGTGTGGACGGTCTGCGGCGTAACGGGACTGGCCGCGGCCGCGGCCCTGGTCCTGGTGCCGAGGCTGGCGTTCTCGGACCCGGCACGCAGCTAGCAGCAGGCGGCCGAGGACCAGCTAATGGGCGGTGGAGGGGAGCCGCGGGCCGCCGGCTGTGTCAGCCGGGGACTCGTCGGGGCCGGCCCCGGGAGCGGCCCGGCGGCCATGTGCCGGGCCGGCGTCCGTGCCGGCGTCCGTGCCGGCGTCCGAGCCGGGGGTAGTCCGGGCCAGGGCCTTGCGCTCACGCCGGCCCTCCACGAGGCGGTACAGCACCGGTACCAGGACCAGGGTCAGGGCGGTGGAGGAGACCAGGCCGCCGATCACCACAATGGCGAGCGGCTGCGAGATAAAGCCGCCGCCGCCGGTCAGGCCCAAAGCCATCGGCGTCAACGCGAACACGGTGGCGAGGGCGGTCATCAGGATCGGACGCAGGCGCTGGCGGGCGCCGTGTGTGATGGCTTCCGCCACGCTCATCCCCGGCTCACCGTTTTTTGGCTCGCGGTACTGGTTGATGAGGTCGATCAGCACAATCGCGTTCGTCACGACGATTCCGACCAGCATCAACATACCGATCAGCGCCGGCAGGCCCAGCGGCACGCCGGTGATGAGCAGCAGGCCGATGGCTCCGGTGGCTGCGAAGGGGACGGAGACGAGCAGGATCAGCGGCTGGATCAGCGACTTGAACGCGGCGACCATAATGACGTAGACAATGGCGATGGCCGCCAGCAGGGCGAGGCCAAGCTGACCGAAGGACTCCGCCTGCTGGGTCGTGGCTCCGCCGATCTCCGCTGTGACGCCGGGCGGCAGCTGCACGGTCTTGAGCCGCACCTGCACCTCCGTGCTGACAGCTCCGAGGTTGGCGCCCGACGGCGTGACGGACACGCGCGCGGTCCGCTGGCCGTTGCTGGCGGTAATGGAGACGGGGACGTCCACCTGCTCCACGTTGGCGATGCTGGCCAGCGGTACGGGACCTGCCGCCGTCGGGAGCAGGGTTTGCCGGACGGCCTCGATGCTGGTGAAGCGAGTGCCTTCACCGATGCGGACTGGGAAGTCGTTGGTATCGATGCGGACGGTTCCGGCCGGAATAGGGCTGATCGTGGAGGCCAGGACCCCGGCTACCTGTTCTTCGGTCAACCCTGCGGCGACGGTTTTGGCACGGTCCACCTTCACCTGGACGACCGGCTGGCTGGCGGCCAGGTTGGTGGCCACCTCGGAGGAGCCCGGAACGCCTTCCATCGCCGTGACCATGGCCTGGCTCGCGGTCCGAAGGTCGGCGGTCGTCGCCGCCTTCAGCGTGATGTCGACGGTGGAGGACGTACCAAAACCGCCTTGCTGTGAGCCCACGGTGATCTTGCCGGAATTCGGAATCCCGGCCAGATCGTTACGGACGGTTTCCTGGAGCTTGCCCTGGTTGGCCTTGTCCTCGGTCACCACGGTGAAGCTGGAGTTCGAGGCGCCGGCGGAGAGCAGCGCGGAGAAACCCGTTTGGGCGTTGCCGGTGGTCACCTGGACATCCTTGACCCCGTCGATTCCGCGCAGCACTTCCTCGACCTTGACGGCCGCGGCGTTGGCCTCGGACAGGCTGGTGCCGGCAGGCAGCGCCTGCCGGACGGTCATGCTGTTTTCGCCCGAGTTTCCCAGCAGGTCGGTTGCCAGCAGCGGGGTCATGGCAGCGGTGCCGCCGAGGACCAGCAGCGCCGCGATCACGGTCACCACCGGGTGCTTTTGAGTTTTGCCCAGGACCGGGAGGTAGCCGCGCTGCAGTACGGACCGCTGTTCCGCTTGTTGGGCTTTCGCCGCGATCTCACGGGCGCTGGCGTCCCGGGCGCCGCCCGGGCTGTTCGCGGGATTACGCAGGAACCAGTAGGCCAGCACCGGAACGATCGTCAACGAGACCAGCAGGGAGGACAGCAGTGCGATGGTCACCGTCAGCGCGAAGGGCCGGAACAGCTCGCCGGCCAGGCCGGCCACAAAGGCAATCGGCAAAAAGACGGCCACTGTGGTGAGCGTTGACGCCGTAATGGCGCCGGCCACTTCACGGATGGAGGTCTGGATTGCCGTGATCTTCGCTTCGCCGTAGCTGAGGTGTCGTTTGATGTTCTCGATCACCACAATGGAGTCGTCCACAACACGGCCGATCGCGATGGTGAGCGCACCAAGGGTCAGGATGTTCAGCGAGTACCCGGTAGCCGACAGTCCGATGAAGGTGATCAGCAGGGACAGCGGGATGGATACGGCCGTGACCAAAGTGGCCCGGACGGACATCAGGAACAGCAGGATCACCGCAACGGCGAAGCCCAAGCCCAGCAGGCCCTCCGTGGTCAGGTCCTTGATCGACTTTTCGATGAACGGCGCCTGGTCGAAGATCGGGGTGAACCGGGCGCCGGAGCCGAGCTCGGCCTCGAGCTGGGGGATAGCGTCCTTCACCGCATGCGAGATTGCGACGGTGTCGCCTTCTGGTGTTTTGGTGACCGACAGCGCAAGAGTCTCCTTGCCGTTGGTCCGCGTGATCGAGGTGCGGGCGTCCTCAGCGATGCTGACGTCCGCGACGCTGCCGATGGTCGCGGCGTTCTTGGTGCCGCCCAGGGGCAGTGCCTTGATTGCCTCAATCGAGTCGACCGGGCTGCCGATCTGCAGGGCCAAGGTTTTCCCTTGTTCCTCGATACTCCCGGCGGGGACGAGGGCCCCGTTGTTCTTCAGCGCCGCACTGATGGATTGGATGCTTGCCCCGGAGGCCGCCATGGCGTCCGGGCGGGGGAGGATCTTAATGTGCTCTGTGGCGCCGCCGGTCACCTCGGCGCCGCGGACGCCGTCGAGCTTCTGCAGCCGCGGGACGGTGAGCCGGGCCAGATCGGAGTTCAGCTCGCTGAGCGGCTTGTCGGAGGAGACCGCCAGGAACACAATCGGGAAATCGCTGATGCTGCCGGCGATTGCCTGCGGCTGAACGTCGGCAGGCAGCGCCCGCTTGGCGTTGGAGATCGCACGGTCGATCTGGTTCCGGGCCCGGTCCAGGTTCGAACCATAGGTGAAAACCATGCTGATCTGGGAGAAGCCGTTGCGCGAGGTGGACGACGTCGATTCCAGGCCTTCGACGCCGTTCAGCGCCGTCTCCAGCGGGCTGCTGACCTGTTTGTCCACGACTTCGGGCGAGGCGCCCGGCATCGAGGTGATGACCGTGATCTGCGGGAACTCGATGGACGGGATGAGTTCCTGCTTGAGCGAGGACATCGTGATCACGCCGAAGACGGACGCGAACACGGTGATCAGCGCGATCAGGGCCCGGTTGGCCAGCGACAGCTTTGCGAGCCGAAACATCTTATGGTCTCCTGGTGGGTCGACGGACGTACTTCACGGTGATCAAAGCTGCCGCAACCCGGAGCGGGTGTCAGTTGCGCGCGTCGACCTGATCCAGCTGCAGTGTCTTGGCCGTAGCTCCCTCGAGCTGGGCGGCGAGGTCCGGGTTCTCGTTGAGCTTGACGCCATAGCCGGGCATCATCTCCTTGAACCTGGGCTGCCAGCCCCTGAACTGCTTCGGGAAGGACTTCTGCAGCAGTTCGATCATGATCGGGACCGCCGTCGACGCGCCCGGGGAGGCGCCGAGCAGGGCCCCGATGGAACCGTCGCGGCCCGCGATGACTTCGGTGCCGAACTGCAGCACACCGCCCTTCTTCGGATCCTTCTTGATGATCTGTACACGCTGGCCGGCGGTAATGAGTTCCCAGTCACCGTCCTGCGCGGCAGGGTAGTACTCACGCAGGGCCTCGACCTTGGCGCCGTGGCGCTTGGCGACTTCCTTGACCAGGTACGCGGTGAGGTCCATGTTGTCCTTGGCCACGGCCAGCATCGGAATGATGTTCGAAGGCCGGATCGACAGCGGCAAATCCAGGTACGAGCCGTTCTTCAGGAAGTTCGTGGAGAATCCGGCGTAGGGCCCGAAGAGCAGGGAGCGCTTGCCGGCAACGTAGCGGGTATCCAGGTGTGGAACGGACATGGGCGGAGCACCGACGGATGCCTGGCCGTAGACCTTGGCGCTGTGCTGGGCTGCCAGCGTCTCGTCGGTGCAGCGGAAGAACTGTCCGGAAACCGGGAAGCCGCCGTACCCCTTGCTCTCCGGGATGCCGGAGGCCTGCAGCAGATGCAGGGCCCCGCCGCCGGCGCCCACGAAGACGAACTTGGCGTGGATGGAACCGTGTTCGCCGGACTTGGGGTGCTTAAGCGCGAGGTCCCAGCCGCCGCCGGAGGCGCGCTGGATGCCGGTGACGTTGTGGCCGTAGTTGACCTCGACGCCGTTGTTCCCGAGGTAGCCCGTCAGCTCCCGGGTCAGGGCACCGAAGTCGACGTCGGTCCCTTCCGCGGCGCGGGTCGCGGCGATCCGCTGCTGCGGGTCGCGGCCCTTGACGATCAGCGGCGCCCATTTGGCGATCTGGGCGTGGTCCTCGGAGTACTCCATGGAGCGGAACAGCGGGTTCGGTTTGAGGGCTTCATAGCGGGTGCGCAGAAACTTCGTGTTCTCCTCACCGATCACAAAGCTCATGTGCGGAACGGTGTTGATGAACCCTTTGGGGGAGCCGATCAAGCCCTCTGTGACGAGGTGGGACCAGAACTGGCGGGACAGCTGGAACTGCTCGTTGATAAGCAGGGCCTTTGCCGGGTTCACCGAGCCGTCTTTGGCTGCCGGTGAGTAGTTGAGCTCACACAGTGCGGCGTGTCCGGTGCCGGCGTTGTTCCACGGGTCGGAGCTTTCCAGGCCCGGCTCGTCCAGCTTCTCGAACAGGGATATGGTCCAGTTCGGCTCGAGCTGCTTCAGGAAAGCACCGAGCGTGGCGCTCATGATGCCGCCGCCAATCAGGACGACGTCGGCATGTTGGGTCTTGGAAATGAAAGTCACAATCAGTCTCCGATAGCAGCGGGTCTGGCTGTCACAGAATATCCCCGCACCCGGCTCATACTGAAATTGGCCCCACCCGTCAAGGCTTTAGCTCCACCTTTGTGAAAACTTCATTGAGGACCGGAGACGCCGGGTACTTCAGCACACGGTCGGAAAGGGCCAGCGCAGAGATCGGGAAGGCAATCGGTACTGCTGGGACCGAGGCGGCGATCTGCGCGTTGATGGTCTGGTATTGCTCGGTCCGTTCCTTGCCGTCGGGCAGGCCGCGCGCCCGGGCGATCTTGGAAAAGACCTGCGGGTCCTGGTAGCCGAACTCGCCGGTGTTTTCGCCAAAGAGCGGCCCCACGAAGTTGTCCGGATCGGAGTAGGAGCCGTTCCAGCCCAGCAGGTGGAGGGCATGGTCGCCGGGGGAGGTGACCTTTTGCAGGTATCCCTCCGACCACTCGACCGGCACCGGCTTGATGTTCAACCCGACGGCGGTCAGCTGCTTGCTGATTTCGGCGTAGACCTTCTCCGGCGTCGGCAGGTAGGGCCGGGTGACGTTTAGCGGATAGTAGAACTTCAGTTCCTCGCCCTGGTAGCCGGCCTCCTTGAGCAGCTCCTTGGCTTTTTCCGGATTGTGGCCCAGCGCCGGAGCATTGTTGTTGAAGCCGCTGAGCTTCGGCGGGACAAACTGCGTCGCCTGCGCGGTGTTGTCAATGAAGAACCGGCGGATCAGGGTGTCCTTGTCCAGCGCCATTTCGATGGCCTGGCGGACCTTCAGGTTCTGCAGGATCGGCACTTCCTGGTTCATGCCCAGGTACATAACGGAGAAAGGATCCCGCTGGATGATCTGTTCGCCGCGTTTCACGAGCTGATCGAAGTTGCCGACGGTGACGGCGTCATAGGCGTCGATCTTGCCATCGAACAGGGCCTGCATCCGGGCCTGGGCGTGGTCGTAAGTGACGAAGTTGATGGTGGCGATCTGGCCCTTGTCCCCCCAGTAGTCCTTATTGCTGGCCAGGGTGATGCTGTTTTCGTCCCAGGACCTAAAAACGTAGGGGCCGGTACCCACCGGATGGAGCCCGTAGGCGGAAACCGGCTGGCCCTCCTGGCTCCGGTTCAGCTCATCGGCCTGTTGGGCCGTCAGCGCCTGCGGCGAGGACATGGCGAAGGCGGGCAGCGTGAGGGCCTGCAGGAACCCGGTGAACGCTTGGGTCAGATCGATCCGCACGTTGTCCGGGGCCAGCGCGGTGCAGCCCTTGTAGATCGAGAGTGACGCCTGGTCGGCGTGGGCTTTAAAGACGCCCTTGAACGTCGTTCCCGGGGCCAGTGCGCGCAGCGGGGCGGAAAAGTTGAACCAGCGGTCGAAGTTCTTGCACACGGCTGCGGCGTCGAACGCGGTCCCGTCCTGGAAGGACACCTGCTCGCGAAGCTTAAACGTGTAGGCGCGGCCGTCATCGCTTGTCTTCCATTCGGTGGCGAGCAGCGGCGTTGGCGCTCCCGTGGTCTGGTCCACTCCCACGAGCCCCTCCAGGACCTGGCGCGTAATCCTGTACGACTCAATGTCGGAAACAACGGCAGGGTCAAGGCCAAGCGGCTGCGACCCGGTGCCGAAAGTGAATACGGCACTGGGGCCGGGCTCGGCCGAACTCGCCGAAGCGGTGCCCGGTCCCGGTCCGGGAACCGCCGTGCAGGCGGCCACGGGCAGCATCAGGAGCACGGCGCCGAAGCCTGCTGCAAGGCGTCGCACTGCTTTGGTCCGTGCGTCACCGGCCCGCGTTCCGCTGGCATTGCTGGGTCGCGGGGCACGGCGGGGCGCTGTACTTCTGGGCACTCGGAGATCACCTCTGGAGACTGGATGGACCGCCGGCTGCGGAACAGGCCCATTCTAGTTGACCGGCCCGGACGATCCCTCTGAAACGTGCAGGCGGGGTCGGCCGGCTGCACTGGGTCCACAAAAAGAGGCCCGCACCGTTCGGTGCGGGCCTCTATTTCTCCTAGTTGGTCCAGGGAGTCAGGCTGGAGCCGCAGCAGGAGCGTTCAGTGGTGCCTACTTGGGCATCAGGACCGAGTCGATCATGTAGACCGTGGCGTTGGCGGTCATAACGCCGCCGCAGACGACGTTGGCCTCGTCAACCTTAAGGGCGTCCTTGGCGCCGGTGACCGTGACGGAACCGCCCTGGACCGTCTTGTGCGTGCCGACGATCTTGTCCGGGCTGATCTTGCCCTGGACGACGTGGTAGGTCAGGATCTTGCTGAGCAAGGCATCGTCCGTCTTCAGGGTTTCGATCGTGGCGGCATCGATCTTCTTGAAGGCATCATCAGTCGGTGCGAAGACGGTGAATTCGCCGCCATTGAGGGTATCGACCAGATCGACCTTCGGGTTGAGCTTGCCGGATACCGCAGCGGTCAGGGTGGTCAGGATCGGGTTGTTCGACGCTGCGACCGCTACCGGGTCCAGGGCCATTCCGGACACGGAGCCGGCGCCGTCGGGAACCTGGGCGGCGTAGGCG
The DNA here is from genome assembly GCF_040547075.1 of Arthrobacter sp. UYCu512. Lineage (NCBI taxonomy): Bacteria > Bacillati > Actinomycetota > Actinomycetes > Micrococcales > Micrococcaceae > Arthrobacter > Arthrobacter sp. UYCu512. The sequence continues at coordinate 53,758 of NZ_JBEPPA010000015.1, read as the reverse complement.
GCACAGCCGCTTCCGACGAGGTCGGCTGCCGGATCCATGGCTGCTGCCGAGCTGGCGGATGGCGACGGTGCCATGCTCGATTTCGACGGGCTGGACTCCGGGGCCGAGGAGCTGGGTGCGGCGGTGGTGGTGCCGCCGCAGGCAGTGAGGCTGAGCAGGGCTGCAGCCGCGATGCCTGCCACGGAAAGTGTTGTGCGCTTGATGGTCTGCATTTCGGATTCTCCTGTGTTGTACCGATCCTTGCCAGCGGCGGACTTTGCCGTGCTGGTCCTTCTCCGAGGTCGTGGGCACCGCCCCTTGGTTGGTGTCTCAATGGGTATTCGCGGGGTCGGAGGAGGTGGATGGGTGCGGAATCACAATTCTTTTTGGCTCGCCGGAAGGGCACCGTTTGAGCGGATTCGGGCGGCGCCGGCCGGGGCGCACGCGGTACCGGCGGGCCGGGATGGGTGACAAAAAAAGAGCCCCGGTCCGCGGACCGGGGCTCTTTTGCAGTGTGTGCGCAAGGGGGGATTTGAACCCCCACGCCCGAAGGCACAGGAACCTAAATCCTGCGTGTCTGCCAATTTCACCACTCGCGCTCGGCTCCGTCGCCCGTCATGCCAGAGGCAAGTCGGTGGCGGATGCCAGGCTCCATTGTACATTTCGCGCCGTGCCGTGCGGCGACCGGTCTTCCGCCGGACACACTTTCTGCCCTATTAAGCCTGACTAGTCGTTGACGTTGAGGTCCCGGCGGAGCTTTGCCACATGCCCGGTGGCCCGGACGTTGTACTGGGCGAGAATGACCTTTCCGTCGGGATCGATGACGACCGTGGACCGGATGAGTCCTTGGTACGTCTTCCCGTAGTTCTTTTTCTCGCCCCAGGCCGCGTAGGCCTCGGCAACGCTGTGGCCCGGGTCAGACAGCAAAGGGAAGCTCAGTCCTTCCGCGGCTGCGAACGTGGCGAGCTTGGCCACGGGGTCCAGGGAAATACCCACCACCTCATAGCCGGCCTGCTGCAGGGAAGCCAGGGAATCCCGGAAATCGCACGCCTGCTTTGTGCATCCGGGGGTGGCGGCGGCCGGGTAGAAGTAGACGACGGTGCTGCGGCCGCGGAAGTCTGCAAGCGAGACGTCCACCCCTGCCGAATTCGTCAAAGTGAAGTTTGGTGCCGGGTCACCGGGGACGAGTCGTTCAGGCATGTTGTGCTCCTTCTCAGGGTGGTCGCCGGGTGGCGAAATTCCAGCCTAGTGAGCGTTGGTGCGGGCACCGAATCCTGCGATCGCTATACTCTTGGGTATGCCTGATATGGATCGCTGGCCCACGGGCCGCCTATTGTCCACGGCAGCACGCCTTGTCGAACACTCCTGGAACGAGAAACTGGGGGCCATTGGCTTGACCCACGCCGGGGTCATCGCCATGGAAGTGCTCGCTGTCAACGGACCCATGACGCAGGCCCAACTTGCCCAATTGGTGCGTGTCCAGGCGCAGACCATGGGAAAGACACTTAGCCGGCTGGAAGCTCACGGGCACATCTCGCGGGAGCGCAGTGCCTCAGACCGCCGCAGCCACGTCGTGTCGTTGACGGACCGAGGGCGCCAGGCCGTTTTCGAGGCCGCGGACATGGAACGTTCAGTGCTCGCTTCCGCCTCCATCGACCCCGACGTGTTGCGCCAGGAGCTCCGGGCCGTCGTCACCGAACTGGCGACCAAGATTTCCTCGACCGACGCGAAGGCAATCGTCACCGCAGCGGACCCGAGCCTGCCGGTCGAAGCCAACTAGCGAACCGGGGCCCCGGCGGCACTCTCCGCGGCCGCACCGCCATGCCGCCGACCGGGTAGTCCAGACTGGAAACGAGTACACACTACTGGTTTCCAACGGGCAGCTTTAGGGGAGCATGGGCCCATGAGAAGCTACGTCCTCGAAGCCAGGTCCTTGGAACATCGCTGCCAATGCTGCGGTGACTTTGCCGCAGCGGTGTTTTGCGAGGACTGCGATCCGCACGTGCCCCTTGGGGCTACGTCCGCCCGCCAACCCTCCGGCGCGCCGGTCACAAAGAGCGAACCCGCCCGCTAACCAGGGCCCGTGTTTTACGAGCCCGTGTTTTACGGGACCGTGTTTTTGCGGGACCCTGCCTCCACGGCGCCGTGTCCCTCGGCGGCGCTGGTGCCCGCCGCCGTAGGCTCAAGGGATGGATGCACACCCGATGGCGGAGCTGGACGGGCAGACCTCGATCAACGAGCTGCTTGACGAGCCCGTGGGCGCGTCGCCGGTCCAGTTGACGCTGCCAATCCACTTTCAAATGCCCGCAATCCGGCGGGAAAGTTCCGGTGCCTTCAGTTAAGGGAGCCTGCTCGGTCCGCTGGGCCGCTGCGGCACGCGCATAGACTGCGTGTTATGGACGAGAGCTACGTCGCCACGTCGACGATCACGATCGGTGCCACGCCGGAGCGGGTCTGGTCCGTGATCACAGATCCCGCGGCGATCAAAGAATTTATGTTCGGCACGGATGTTGTGACCGGCTGGACGGTGGGCGGACCGATCCGCTGGCGCGGAACCTGGCAGGGCAAAGACTACGAAGACAGGGGCGAGATTCTCGAACTGAAGCCCGGCCGCAGTTTGGTCACAACGCATTTCAGCCCGCTGACCGGCCAAGCCGACGTTCCGGCGAACTACCACACACTCACGTGGACGCTGGAGGGAGCCGCTGGCTCAACCCGGCTCACGCTCACCCAGGACAACAACGACAGTCCTGAAGCAGCAGCCCATTCCCAAGGCATGTGGGATAGCCTCGTGCGGGCCGTGAAGGCGATCGCCGAACGCGGCTAAGGCGACACCACACGATCCCGGAACGCCGCCAAGAGCGGTCAAATCCACAAATGCGGGCGGCTGGCTGGTAGCGGTCCGCCGGGCAGCCTGCTTTAGACCCCGTCCGGGAAGGTGAACGCCGCCGGCATAGGTGACGGCGCCACACCGTGGTGGAGGACGATTTCGTCGTGGGCTTTCAGGACGACGGCTTGGACGGGGGCTTCCTGCTTGGTGCCGTTTACGGTGACTGACCAGTCGGCGATAGCCGAATGGGCGGACCCCGGGGTCTGGTCGGTGCCGTCCAAGACGCCCCATTCGGCAAGCAGCTGGCTGAGCCGGTAGGTTTCGCCGGCGACCGGTGCCTCAATGTGGATGATGCCGGACTCGTCATGGGTGTGCAGGGACGAGATGCCGTCCGGTTTGCCGTCAGCGCTGAAGCTGAAACCGATGTCCGCGGGGATCGTAACGGGCTTGCCGTCCACATAAATATCCAGGTGGGCGTGGAAATGCTCGGCCGCACCTTCGGCGTTCAGCACTTCCAAGCCCGATGCGTTGATCCGATCGGCGCTGCCCTTTCTCTCCAGCTCCCAGCCGGTGGCTGCTGCCGCGGCGGCGGGGGACCCCGGTGTGGCTGCCTCGCCGGTAGTGGATACCGCAGTTCCGGGCGGGGGAGCCGCGGTTGAACAGCCGGAGACGGCAAAGGCGATGCCGGCCAGGGTCACTGCGAGCGGGCGGAAGTTCTGCACGGGACTGCTTTCGGTCGGGACCAGGGACGGACGCCCCGTGATCGTCCCGGCCCGGGCGGGTCGGACGAACATCGCGGCGGTCTGTGCGGGCCGGAAACGGCGTCGTTGGGACAACGGTTAGGGCCAGGTTCCCAGTATTGCCGGGTTTTGCCCCTGAGCTGATCCCCGGGGGCCAAGTCGGGCAAAAGAAAACCCCGCCCTAACGGCTTTTGGCCAGTTAGAACGGGGTTTTCTCGGTGGTGCACCCCCCGGGACTCGAACCCGGAACCCATTGATTAAGAGTCAATTGCTCTGCCAGTTGAGCTAGAGGTGCAGCTGTTGTTGGTGTTCATTGCGGGGTTTTTGTTCCCGCGTTGTTCTCCGCAACGACATGAAACTCTACACGACTTTGGGCAGGGTGTGAAATCGGCTGGTGTGGTGCGTCCCGGGGCTAAACTGGCAGCGCCAAAACCAGCACAAAGTCGGGGTTTTTATTGTTGCTGAGCACCCAGAGGCGGCCGTCCGGAGCCAGGGCGACGTCCCTGATCCTCCCGTACATCCCCGTGAAATAGCTCACAGGGTCGCCGGCGAACTCACCGTTCAGCGGCACCGCCCACACCCGTTGCCCCCGCAACGCGCCCAGATAAGCCGTCTCGCCGACGATTTCGAGCCCGCTGGGAGACGAATCCGCCGTCGAGGGCCACACCACCTTCGCGTCCAGGAAGCCGGCACGGTGCGGGGAGCCGGTGACCTCCGGCCAGCCGTAGTTGCCGCCGGGCACAATCAGGTTAAGTTCGTCGTCGACATCCGGGCCGAATTCGCTCGCCCATAGCCGGCCGGAGCTGTCCCAGTCGAGTCCCTGGACGTTGCGGTGGCCGAGGCTGTACACCGGGTTGCCGTCGAAGGGATTACCCGGGGCCGGTCGTCCGTCGGGCGTGATGCGCAGAATCTTGCCTCCGAGGGCCTTCGGGTCCTGCGGCTGGCCGCGGCGCTGCGAATCGCCGGTGCCGACGTACAGCTGGCCGTCCGGTCCGAACCGGATCCGGCCACCGTTGTGTGTGCTGGCCTTGGGAATTCCGGTGAAAATGACTTCCGGGACACCCAGCCGCAGGGCTCCGGTGTTGCCCTCAATTCGCAGCCTGGCGATCCGGTTGTCACTTTCGGCGGTGAAGTAGGCGTAGAGGTACCGGTCCCTCGCGAAGTCCGGTGACACAGCCAGGCCCAGCAGCCCGCCTTCGCCGCCGGGTACGACGTCGGGCACTTTACCCAGCGTGCCGGCCGGCCCGTTTCCGGCCCCGGGCGCGATGGTCCGCAGCAGGGCAGTGTCCCGTTCGGAAATGACGGCGGTTCCGTCCGGCAGGAAGACCGTGGACCACGGCAGCCGGAGCTCGGCGTTGAGCTGTCCGGCAACCGTCGGCTGGTCCGTTGTGGGCAGGGGCCCTGCCGGGCCGCTGCCGGCCGGCAGGCTGGAGCTGGACAGGGGAACCGTGCCCGCGGGAGCGGTAGGACCACTGTGGCCGGGCGTGCAGCCGCTCAGCAGGACCGCGACGCCCGCAGCCAAGGCCGCCCGATGCCATCCATGCCGTGGGCGGGCGGCCGGCGGAGCGGGGTGAGCGTACAGGAGTGCGTCCCGCCACACGCCGATCGCCGTCATCTGTGCCCCTGGGCCGGTTCCCTGCTTCTCACGTGCCCGGAGCTCGCTAGTGCCGAGTCCGTCGCGGAGCTCGGAAACCGGCCGCTTCGGCGTGCGCCGGGGACAGGAACCAGACCTCGGCGACGGTCTCCTCGAAGGACGGGCTGGTCTCGTCGTGATAGACCATCGACGAGGCGTTGCCCTTAACCGTGAAGCCCTCCGGGCCGCTGCCGTCCGGAGCCGGCGCTGCCGATCCCTCGCCATAGGGCTGATCGACAGCGAGATGGCCGGCTGGTTCGGCGCCATGGCCGGCAGCGGTTTCCGAGGCGGCCGAAGATGCTGCCGACTGGCGGGTGTCGGCCGCAGAAATGCCGGTGTCGGCCGCGGCAGTTAGGGTGCTGGCCTCGGCAGCAGGGGAACCGGCCGTTGACTGCGCAGGCGGCACTGCCGCTGGCGCCGGCACGGTGTGTGCCTCGGCTGCCTCGACGCTTGCCTCAGTTGCCTCAGCTGCCTCGACGCTTGCCTCAGTTGCCTCCGCCGGTTCCGCCGATTCAGTTGCTTCCGCCGCGGCCGACTCGGCGCCGGGGAGGGTAGGCGCGTGGGGTTGGGTGTATTCAGGGTGGTGCACGGGCAGGCTCTCGGCGACAGCCGAAGCCTGCGCGGCCAGGTGCTCGGACCTGGCACCTCCGGCTGCGTCCGGGTGCACCATGCTGTGCGGCTCGGCCGGCGGTGTCTCTGACCATTGGGTTTCCCAATCCGCGCCCTGCTCGGCCGGGACTGTTTCGGCGGCAGCTGCGGGCAGGTCCGGCAGCGCCGGCTTGGGGGAAGCCGGAGCGGGCTCCGCTGCTTTCGACCCGGCGGCTGCGTCGCCCTCGTTGGAGGCTGCAGCCGGCGTTGCGGTGGCGGGCGCATTGCTGGCGGGCGCATTGACGGTGGCGCCGGACTTGCCGCGCGAGCTGTTGCGGCCAAGCAGCCACCAGACGATCGCGACAATAACTGCAATGACAACAAGCCAGATAATCCAATCCATAGCAGAGCCTTTCTGTCCATAAGGCAAGGTTGCCGTTGCTTGACGGTACGTCGGCCCTGAGGCGGCTGTCCACCCGCCAAGCCGCCGGCCTGTAGCCTCTTTTCATGGATTTCAAGAGACTGCGTATTCTCCGTGAGCTCGCCGACCGCGGCACTGTCGGAGCCACGGCCGAGGCGATGAAGGTGACACCCTCTGCCGTCTCGCAGCAGCTCAAGACCCTGCAGGAGGAGCTGGGCGTGGTCCTGGTCGAGAAGTCGGGCCGGGGAGTGCGCCTCACGGAGGCCGGCCTCGCGATGGCGGGGGCAGCTGCAGAGGTATCAACGGCCCTCGCCCGGGCCGAAGCCACCATCGACACCTACCGGCGCGGCTGGCAAACGCACGTCAAGGCAGCATTCTTTCCAAGCGCCGCCGAGATGTTCCTCCCGGGTCTCCTGCACCGGGTAAAAGCCATCGACGGGCTCCGCTTCCAAGCCCATTTCGAGGATCCCAACGTGGCCGGGTTTGCGGGGCTGACAGCCGACTATGACATTGTGCTGGCGCACAGCGTCGATGGTCCGGATGTTTTTGCCCGGCTGGGCCTGACAGTGGTGCCGCTGCTGGAGGAACCCCTCGACGTTGCCATCCCCGAGGGCCATGCGCTCGCAGGCAAGGCGACGCTGCGGGCGGAAGACGTTATCGGCTTCCCCTGGATGGGAGTGCCGGAGGGGTTCCCTTTCGATACTGTCCTCCGCCAGATCGAAGTGCAGGCCGATTCCCCCGCCGACCGCGCCCAGCTCTTCCCCGACCTGCGGGTCCTTGAGGCCCTGGTCAGCGCCGGGCACGGGCTGAGCCTGCTGCCGCGTTACACGGCGCTGAAGAACCAGGGCAGGGGCTTCGTTCTGCGTCCGCTGGAGGGGGTCAAAGCCAGCCGCAGCATCGTTGCCCTCGCGCGTCCCGACGTTGCTGTCCGGACCACCATCCGGCAGGTGCTCACCATGCTCCAGGCCGAGGCGCAGTCAGTCGCCGCGGCCCCGGAGCTGCGTGACGCCGCTCACCTCAACTGATGCGCCATGTCCCGAGTATCCGCATAATGAGACAGCGGTCCATTATTTGGTCGCAATATTCCTGTTTTTAGGCTTAATGCGCTCTTTCGGGTCGTTGGGCGCGGCGGCTGAGCCCTAGACTTTGACCCATGAGTGAGGACACCCAAACAGCAACAGCCACCAAGCCGGATATCAAGCCCCGCAGCCGGGTCGTCACCGACGGGATTCACGCCGCCCCTGCGCGCGGTATGTTCCGCGCGGTCGGGATGGGCGACGACGACTTCGCCAAGCCCCAGATCGGCGTCGCGAGCTCCTGGAACGAAATCACTCCCTGCAACCTGTCGCTGAACAGGCTCGCCTCAGCCGTTAAGGAGGGTGTTCACGCCGGTGGCGGATTCCCGATGCAGTTCGGCACCATCTCCGTCTCGGACGGCATCTCGATGGGGCACGAGGGGATGCACTTCTCGCTGGTGTCCCGCGAAGTCATCGCCGACTCCGTGGAAACCGTGATGCAGGCCGAACGAATCGACGGCTCAGTCCTGCTTGCAGGCTGCGACAAGTCACTGCCCGGCATGCTGATGGCTGCCGCCCGCCTGGACCTCGCCGCCGTCTTCCTCTACGCAGGCTCCATCATGCCCGGCTGGGTCAAGCTGGAGGACGGCTCCGAAAAGGAAGTCACCCTGATCGACGCGTTCGAAGCCGTCGGCGCCTGCGCCGCCGGCAAGATGAGCATGGAAGACCTGACCCGCATCGAAAAGGCCATCTGCCCGGGCGAAGGTGCCTGCGGCGGGATGTACACCGCCAACACCATGGCCTGCATCGGCGAAGCGCTGGGCATGTCCCTGCCCGGCTCGGCAGCACCGCCCTCGGCCGACCGCCGCCGCGACGCCTTTGCACGCAAGTCCGGCGAGGCCGTCGTCGAGCTCCTCCGGCTGGGCATCACCGCGCGGGACATCTTGACCAAAAAGGCTTTCGAGAACGCCATTGCCGTCACCATGGCCTTCGGCGGATCCACCAACGCCGTGCTGCACCTGCTCGCGATCGCCCGCGAGGCCGAAGTGGAGCTCTCGCTGGAGGACTTCAACCGCATCGGCGATAGGATCCCGCACCTGGGTGACCTGAAGCCGTTCGGCCGCTACGTGATGACCGACGTCGACAAGATCGGTGGTGTGCCGGTCATCATGCGCGCGCTGCTCGATGCCGGCCTGCTCCATGGGGACTGCCTTACCGTCACTGGCAAGACCGTCGCGGAGAACCTTGCCGAGATCAACCCGCCGGACCTGGATGGGAAGATCCTCCGGGCCATGGACAACCCCATCCACAAAACCGGCGGCATTACGATCCTGCACGGCACGATGGCTCCCGAAGGCGCCGTCGTGAAAAGCGCGGGCTTCGATGCCGACGTCTTCGAGGGCACCGCCCGCGTTTTCGAGCGCGAGCAGGGGGCCCTGGACGCGCTCGACAAGGGCCAGATCCAGGCCGGGGACGTTGTTGTTATCCGCTACGAGGGCCCCAAGGGAGGACCGGGCATGCGCGAAATGCTCGCGATCACCGGTGCCATCAAGGGCGCGGGCCTTGGCAAGGACGTATTGCTGCTGACCGACGGACGCTTTTCCGGCGGAACAACGGGACTCTGCATTGGCCACGTCGCCCCGGAGGCCGCCGACGGCGGCCCCATCGCCTTCGTCAATGACGGCGACCGGATCCGCGTTGACATTGCGGCCCGCAGCTTCGACCTGCTGGTGGACGAAGCCGAGCTCGAAGCCCGCAAGGTGGGTTGGGAGCCCCTCCCGGCCAAGTTCACCAAGGGCGTGCTGGCCAAGTACGCCAAGCTCGTGCACAGCGCCTCCACGGGTGCGTACTGCGGGTAGCAAGCACGTTGAACACCTGAACCCAACTAGCTCGCAGCTGAGGTCGTTTTGGACGCTCAAAACGGTACTTAGCTGCGAGTCAGTTGGGAGGGTGTTCAGCAGGTGGACAACGATGTCCACATGGTGAGACAGTGCCCGGACTCGTTGACACGTGTCTCACTCAGAGGGAAAACTGAATGCATGATCGCATTCGTTACCGCTGGCGCCGCTGCAGGTGTCGTCGTCCTTACCAAGCGCGTGGCTCCATAGCCTTCACTGGTAACGAACCGTCACGCGCGAACCCCTCGAAGAGCCATCCGGCTGAGGGGTTTTTTTGTTTCCGCACCACCAGATCACCGAAGATCCAACCGAAGATCCACTAAGGAAGAGTCCGATGAGCAAAGGATCGCCGATCAGCCCCTCGCTGATGGCCGCTAAGTCCGCTGGAGCCACCAAGGCTCCGGAACGCGTCGAACGCCCGGCCGACGCCGGCGTCGACACTGCTGCTGTCTCTCCTGTCCTTGGACCGAACAACGTCGTACCCCCGACGGTGATGACCGGTTCACAAGCAATTGTCCGCTCGCTCGAAGAACTCGGCGTGGACGATATTTTTGGTTTGCCCGGTGGCGCGATCCTGCCCACCTATGACCCCTTGATGGCTTCAAGAATGAACCACATTCTGGTCCGTCACGAACAGGGAGCCGGCCACGCCGCGCAAGGCTACGCCATGGTTACCGGACGGGTTGGCGTTTGCATCGCCACCTCGGGTCCGGGTGCCACCAACCTCGTTACCGCCATCATGGACGCCCACATGGACTCCGTGCCGATGGTGGCCATCACCGGCCAGGTTTCCAGCGGGGTCATCGGCACCGACGCCTTCCAGGAAGCTGACATCGTTGGCATCACCATGCCGATCACCAAGCACTCCTTCCTGGTGACCGACCCCAACGACATCCCGCACGTGATGGCCGAAGCCTTCCACCTGGCTTCGACCGGCCGCCCCGGTCCCGTGCTGGTCGATGTTGCCAAGGACGCCCAGCAGGGGCAGATGACCTTCTCCTGGCCGCCCAAGATCGACCTGCCTGGCTACCACCCGGTGCTCCGGGGCCACAGCAAACAGGTCCGCGAAGCCGCCCGGCTGATCGCGGCGGCCAGCAAGCCCGTGCTCTATGTAGGCGGCGGTGTGGTCAAGGCGCACGCCTCGGCGGAACTGCTGGAGCTCGCCGAACTCTCCGGTGCCCCCGTGGTTACCACCCTGATGGCACGCGGCGTTTTCCCGGACTCGCACCCGCAGCATGTCGGTATGCCGGGTATGCACGGAACGGTCTCCGCCGTGACCGCCCTGCAGCAGTCGGACCTGCTCATCACGCTGGGGGCACGCTTCGACGACCGGGTCACCGGTGTGTTGAAGTCCTTCGCGCCAAACGCCAAGGTCATCCACGCGGACATCGATCCGGCCGAAATCTCCAAAAACCGCACGGCGGATGTGCCGATCGTGGGGTCGGTCAAGGAGATCATCCCCGAACTCAGCGATGCCCTGCGCGCCGTGTTCGCCGCCTCCGGAGCCCCGGACTACACCAACTGGTGGGCTTTCCTGAACAACCTCAAGGAAACCTACCCGCTGGGCTGGACCGAACCCGACGACGGCCTCAGCGCACCCCAGCGCGTGATCGAACGGATCGGTGCCCTGACCGGGCCCGAAGGCATCTACGTGGCCGGCGTCGGCCAGCACCAGATGTGGGCCTCGCAGTTCATCAAATACGAGCGTCCGCACGCCTGGCTGAACTCCGGCGGTGCCGGCACCATGGGCTACGCCGTACCGGCCGCCATGGGTGCGAAAGTGGGCAACCCGGACCGTGTGGTGTGGGCCATCGACGGGGATGGCTGCTTCCAGATGACGAACCAGGAACTGGCCACCTGCGCGATCAACAACATCCCGATCAAGGTGGCCATCATCAACAACTCCTCGCTGGGCATGGTGCGGCAGTGGCAGACCCTGTTCTACGAGGGGCGCTACTCGAACACCGACCTCAATACCGGCCACGGCACCATCCGGATCCCGGACTTTGTCAAGCTGGCGGATGCCTACGGCTGTGCGTCCTTCCGCTGTGACCGCGACGAGGACATCGACGCCACCATCCAGAAGGCCCTTGCGATCAACGACCGCCCGGTGGTCATTGACTTCGTGGTGAGCCCCAACTCCATGGTCTGGCCGATGGTCCCTGCCGGAGTCAGCAATGACCAGATCCAGGTTGCCCGCAACATGACCCCGGAATGGGAAGAGGAGGACTGAACATGACCCGCCACACACTGTCCGTTCTGGTCGAAGACAAGCCGGGTGTCCTAACCCGCGTCGCCAGCCTCTTCGCCCGTCGGGCCTTCAACATCAACTCCCTGGCTGTCGGGCCGACGGAAGTCCGGGGGATGTCCCGGATGACCGTCGTCGTCGACGCCGACGGCGAGCTGATCGAACAGATCACCAAACAGCTCAACAAGCTGGTCAACGTGATCAAGATCGTTGAGCTCACCGCCGAATCCTCCGTACAGCGCGACCACATCCTGGTCAAGGTACGGGCGGATGCCGCAAACCGGCTGCAGGTCACCCAGGCTGCCGACCTGTTCCGCGCATCAGTGGTCGACGTCTCTACGGAGTCGGTAGTCATTGAGGCTACGGGCCACCCCGAAAAGCTCGCCGCACTGCTTTCGGTGCTTGAGCCATTTGGCATCCGGGAAATCGTGCAGTCCGGCACCCTCGCCGTGGGGCGGGGATCCCGCTCCATGAGCGACAGGGCACTGCGCAGCGCGTAAGGCCCCGCGCAAAACACACCCCGCGGCCCGCCCCGGGCCGCGGACAGGCTATGCCGCAGCACCACCAGATTTCAAGATGTTCCACCGACAAGCACCACCCTAGATTCCACTCAAAAGGAGACACCCCAGTGACTGAAATGTTCTACGACGACGACGCCGACCTGTCGATCATCCAGGGCCGCACCGTCGCCGTGATCGGTTACGGCTCCCAGGGCCACGCCCACGCCCTCAGCCTGCGCGATTCCGGTGTTGACGTCCGCGTCGGCCTCAAGGAAGGCTCGGCGTCCCGCGCCAAGGCCGAGGCCGAGGGCCTGCGTGTACTGAACGTCGCCGAGGCCGTTGCCGAAGCCGACCTCATTATGGTCCTCACCCCGGACCAGGTCCAGCGCCACGTCTACGCCGAGGACATCGCTCCGAACCTGCAGCCCGGAGACGCACTGTTCTTCGGCCACGGCTTCAACATCCGCTACGGCTACATCAAGCCCCCGGCCGACGTCGACGTCGCCCTCGTTGCCCCCAAGGGCCCGGGCCACATCGTCCGCCGCGAGTTCGAAGCCGGCCGCGGCGTGCCGGACCTGATCGCCGTCGAGCAGAACCCGTCCGGCAAAGCCAAGGAACTGGCACTCTCCTACGCGAAGGCCATTGGCGGCACCCGCGCCGGCGTCATCGAGACGACCTTCACCGAAGAGACCGAAACGGACCTCTTCGGCGAGCAGGCCGTTCTCTGCGGCGGGGCCTCGCAGCTGGTCCAGTACGGCTTCGAGGTTCTCACCGAGGCAGGTTACAAGCCGGAGGTCGCCTACTTCGAGGTGCTGCACGAGCTCAAGCTGATCGTGGACCTGATGGTTGAAGGCGGCATCGCCAAGCAGCGCTGGAGCGTCTCCGACACCGCTGAGTACGGTGACTACGTTTCCGGCCCGCGGGTGATCACCCCGGATGTGAAGGAAAACATGAAGGCTGTCCTGGCGGACATCCAGGACGGCACCTTCGCCAAGCGTTTCATCGACGACCAGGACGCCGGAGCCCCGGAGTTCAAGGCGTTGCGCAAGAAGGGCGAGGACCACCCGATCGAGGCCACCGGCCGGGAACTGCGCAAACTGTTCTCCTGGATCAAGAACGAGGACGACTACACCGAAGGCTCAGTGGCCCGCTAGGCACTGACCGGCAGGGGAGCCGGACACCATTTCTGGGGTCCGGCTTCCTTGCTGTACAGATTCACCCGATTCACCAAAATCCCCACCTGAATACAAGAGAGCTAAAGAGGTCACCGGTGACAAGCACCAAACCTGTAGTACTCCTCGCTGAGGAACTTTCGCCCGCCACGATCGAGGCCCTGGGCCCGGACTTCGAGATCCGGCAGACCGACGGCGCCGACCGTTCCCAGCTGCTCTCTGCGATCGTCGACGTCGACGCGATCCTGGTCCGCTCGGCCACCCGGCTGGACGCCGAAGCCATCGCCGCCGCGAAGAACCTCAAGGTGATCGCCCGCGCCGGCGTGGGACTCGACAACGTCGACATCAAGGCCGCCACCCGGGCCGGCGTGATGGTAGTGAACGCACCCACCTCAAACATCGTCTCCGCCGCGGAGCTCACCGTCGGGCACATCCTGAGCCTCGCCCGGCACATCCCGCAGGCCAGTGCCGCACTCAAGGCCGGGGAGTGGAAGCGCTCCAAGTACACCGGCATCGAACTCTTTGAGAAGAAGATCGGCATCATCGGCCTGGGCCGGATCGGCGCCTTGGTCGCCGCCCGCCTCAAGGGCTTCGACACCAAGATCCTCGCCTACGATCCCTACGTGACCTCGGCCCGCGCCGCCCAGCTTGGTGTGCAGCTGGTGACACTGGACGAACTCCTTGCGCAGTCGGACTTCATCACCATCCACATGCCCAAGACCCCGGAAACGGTCGGTATGCTCGGTGCCGAGGCCTTCAAGAAGATGAAGAGCACCGCGTACGTCGTCAACGTCGCCCGCGGCGGTCTTGTTGACGAGGAAGAGCTCTACGCAGCACTGGAGTCCGGCGAAATCGCCGGCGCCGGCGTCGACGTTTTTGTCACCGAACCCAGCACCGGCCTGCCGTTCTTCAGACTCGACAACGTGGTGGTCACCCCGCACCTGGGCGCGTCCACCGACGAGGCGCAGGAAAAGGCCGGAGTGTCGGTCGCCAGGTCGGTCCGGCTGGCCCTGGCCGGGGAACTGGTTCCCGACGCGGTAAACGTCGCCGGCGGCGTGATCGCCCCCGACGTCCGCCCGGGCATCGCCCTGATCGAAAAGCTGGGCCGGATCTTCACCGCGATGACACACGCCTCCCTCACCCAGTTCGACGTCGAGGTCGCCGGGGAAATCTCGTCCCTCGACGTCAAGGTCCTTGAACTCGCGGCCCTCAAGGGCATCTTCGCCGACGTTGTGACCGAACAGGTCTCCTACGTCAACGCCCCCGTTATCGCCGAGCAGCGCGGCATCAACGTCCGGCTGATCACCACGCCGGAAACCGAGTCGTACCGCAACGTCCTGACCCTGCGCGGCGCCCTGAGCGACGGCAGCCAGATTTCCGTCGCCGGAACCCTGACCGGGCCCAAGCAGATCCAAAAGCTGGTGGGGATCAACGGCTTCGAGGTGGAGATCCCGATCAGCGAACACCTCGTGGTGGTTGCCTACTCGGACCGCCCCGGCGTGATCGGAACCATCGGCCACATCCTTGGCATGAACAACATCAACATCGCAGGAATGCAGGTTGCGCGGCAGGACGAGGGCGGCCAGGTGCTGGCCTTGCTGACCATCGACAGCTCCGTTCCGCAGCAGGTGCTGGACGCCATCAAGGCCGGAATCGGCGCTGACGTGGTACGCGAGGTCGACCTCGAGGATTGATGACCTGAGGGTGCTCACGGCGGCGGTTCCGGCCGCCGCCGTGGCCACAAACACATGGCTGGTCTGCGTACAATGGCTAGGTCCGACTTTCGGATCCGGCCGGCAGTCCGGCCCTTACTTTTTTGCACACCCGGCAGGGGACGCCTTCACTTCCGCAGGGAATGAATTTCGGTGTGCGCACGCAATCCAGCTTTCAGGAGCCCAATGAACGCCGTCCAGAGGTTCATCAGAAGCCGAGTGCTTCTGCTGACCGCGTCCATTTTGATCGTGGCCATGTGCCTATCGGTCCTCGTGCAGGGACAGTCGCAGGCTGCCTTGAACCGCACCGTTGACCAGAACTCGCGCGGGCTCTATGACGTACTCGTCCAGGCCAAGGCTGACGATAACGGCGGGCTGATGCAGCCGGATATCGCCACCGGCCAGGGCGGCATCAGCTTCGAGCAACTGGACGCGCTCCGCAAGCTCACCGGAACCTCGGTAGCGGCCCCGATCAGCCTCGTCTCACGGGTCACCCAAAACCTTGAGGCCCCGCGCCTGGATGCCACCGACTACCTGGGCTACAACGCCGGGCTCGCCGGCACCGCCGGAGACCCCAGCGCCACCGATCCGAGCAAGTGGCCGGCCGCGGAATCGGTCCTGCCCGGCACGCCGAAAAAATACCGGCTCACCGCCAGCGCCGTCAGCTCCGACGGGCACTCCGAGGAGACCCTGTTCAAGACCACTGCCGAGGGATCCCTCGGCAAGGCGAAGCTCGTCGAAGAGGTAGTCGCCGGCGGCAAGAACGTCCGCATCGCAGGCCCTGCGGGTGAAACCGGCATCAAGTTCCCGGCCCCGGCCGGCGGTTCCGAGCACAGCCTCTTCGATCTTTCCGTCTCGCTGCCCGCCGCGCCCCAGGTGACGGAGTCCGTCGTCGCCGTTGACCCCGTCGCCGAACGTGCCCTGCTGGGCAGCGCCGGCGACTTCCTTGCTCCCCTGGAGAAGGCCCCGCCGGCCGACGCCCGCAATGCCGGCGCCATCGGCCGCCACTTCGAGAGCCTCTTCACCACCGGTATCGGCATGGACGAACTCAAGGAAGGCCCGGACTTCCTCGGCGTCAAGCTCAAATACTGGGCCCCGCTGATGAGCCAGTACCAGCAGGCCAAGCGCAACGGACTGCTGACCGCGGACTCGCAGGCGATCCCGCTGATTGTCCGCTCCGGTACCTCCCTGGACCTCAAATACTCCGTCAAGATCGAAGAAATCGACGCCGCCGGCAACGTCACCAAGGACGTGGGCACCGCGACCCGTTCCCTGGACAAGGACTATCTCCCGTTCGTCTCCAAGTCGCCGTTCGCGCTCGACTGGCCCGGCTCCAAGGACCTGTCCCAGCTGCTCGGTGACACCGGAAGCTTCAGCCAGGGCCTGTACAACCCCGCCACCTGGAGCACCGACTTCGCCGCGGCCCCCAAGTACAAGGACGGTGCCACCGCCGGCAACGGCGCCGTGGACAAGACCGCGATCCCCGGCGACTGGGTCACCGTGAACCGGCTCCCCGAAAAGGCCGCCGACGGTACAGCGGTGGACCAGACGCAGCGCAAGCCCGTCGATGAGCGCTCCTACCGCGAGAACCTGGAGACCGGCAAGAAGCTCGCCACTCCGCTGGCGATGGTCTACGGTACGTTCGACGCCGAGCAGGTCAAGGCGGCCGCCGGCGACGTCAACCGCCTGCCGCTGGGCGGCTACGATCCCACGCCGTTCACGCTCACCAAGGATGCCGCCGGCAAGGACGCCGGGAACACCGAGCTGAAGCCTTCACTGAGTGCCACGGGCCTGGCGAGCCAGTCCGCCGGCGCCATCACCGACTACTACGGCCTCGCCGCCGCACGCGGCTACGAGGACAACGCCTCCGTCATCGACGCCGTGCGCATCAAGGCCAAGGCCCCCGGCAGCTGGAAAGAGGCGCAGCCGGAGGTGGAGAAGCTGGCCAACGAGATCCGGGACATGGGCCTGCAGGCAACAGTTGTGGCCGGCTCGGCCCGCGAGGACGCCAGCATCTTCGTCCCCGGCTACTCCAAGGACGACGCCGGCAAGGAGTCCCCGCTCGGCACCGTAGAGCAGTCGTGGGTGCGCCAGAACGCCGCGGACGCCGTCTCCGGCTCCCTCACCGCCACCAACCTGACGCTGCTCTTCCTGACCCTCTGCGGTGCCGCACTGCTGACCGGTGCCTCCACGGTCAGCTACGTGCGCAAACGCCGCAGCGAGGCCGGAACCCTGCGTGCCATGGGCTGGACCCAGCGCCGGATCCGGACCTGGGTGCTGGCCGAGTTCGGCGTCGGCGCCGCCCTCCTGGCCGTCGCCGGAATCGTCCTGAGCCTGCTCAGCTGGAATGCGGCCACCGCGATTGTCTCCGGCTCCGTGCTGGTGCTCTACGCAGGTGCGGCTTTCTTCGCCGCCCAGCAGTTGCGGCACCGCGAGGTGGTGGACCAGGAACCGCAGCACGATGAACGGCTGATCGCCGTGGACTCGCCGCTGACCTTCGCCAACCGGCAGCTGAGCACCAACAAGTTCAATACGATTTCGCTGGCCGTCGCCGTCGGCGTCTTCGGTGCCGCGGTCGGCGGAATGGCCGCGCTGCTGATCGACATTCCCCGCGCCGCGGGGGCGAGTGCGCTCAGCGGCCTGGCCGCCGCCAGCATCGCTACCCCGAGCATCATCCTCGGGCTCTCCGGTGTGGCCGTGGGCTTGCTGCTGACCATGGTGACCGGCCGCTTCGAACTGCAGGCAAAGCGCCAGTACCTCGGCATCCTGCAGGCCATGGGCTGGAACCCGGACATGCTGGGGCAGGTCCGTTTCTTTGAAAATGCCATGGTGGGAACTGTCGCGCTGCCCCTCGGTGTCCTGGGTGCCCTGGGCGTGGGCCTCCTGCTGGCTCCCTATGCCGCGCTGTGGGCCGCTGTCGCCGGCTTTGTGGCTGTACTTTGCTGGATTCCAATTGCAACGAAAGTGGTCCGATGAACAACGACCTGAACCTTGACCGTGAGGCTCACGAGCGGATGACGGCGAGCACCCGCCGCGGTGCCCACCAGACGCGCGCCAACACGATCGTGAAGGCCGCGGACCACGCCACCCCGCTGGAGCTCAGCAACATCACCATCCACTATGGCGGCGGCAAAAGCGGCGCCGACGCTGTGAACGTGGTGGACGACTTCAACCTGACCCTGCACGCCGGCGAAATGCACTGCGTTGCCGGCCGCAGCGGTTCGGGCAAGACCAGCATCCTGACCGTCGGCGCGGGCCTGACCCTGCCGACGTCGGGCCGGGTGTTCTGGGAAGGCGACTCCCTCGAGACCATGGGCGACGACGAAATCGCCGACCGCCGCCGTGCCCTGATTGGCTACGTCGACCAGGGCGGTGCCTTGATCGACGGCATGAGCGCACTGGAGAACGTGCTGCTGCCCGCCGTGCCCGACGGCGAAGTGGACAAGCGCCGCGACATGGCCAAGGACCTCCTCGACCTCGTTGGCCTGGGCCGGCGGATGCGGCACCGCCCCGCCCAGCTCTCCGGCGGTGAGCGCCAGCGTGTGGCGATCGCCCGGGCCCTGATCCTGGGCACCCGCGTGCTGGTGGTCGACGAACCGACGGCCAGCCTGGACCGGTCCTCGGCCAACCGCATCATCAGCATCCTCAAGGACACCACCTCTGACGGAATCGCCGTCCTGGTTGCTTCGCACGACCACGAGCTTGTCCGCCAGAGCGATTCCCTCACCGAACTGATCTAGGCTGAAAACTGTGACAACTTCCGGGAAGACTCCCTTCTACATCACCACGGCCATCAGCTATCCCAACGGCGTGCCGCACATCGGACACGCCTATGAGGTCATTGCCACGGATGCGATGGCGCGCTTCAAGCGCCTGGACGGCTTTGACGTGTTTTTTATGACCGGCACGGACGAGCACGGCCTCAAGATGCAGCAGACGGCCGAGAAGGAAGGCATCCTGGTCAAGGAGCTGGCCGACCGCAACTCCTCCGCCTTCCGGCAGATGAGCGATGACCTCGGCATTTCGCTGAGCCGCTTTATCCGCACCACGGACTCGGATCACTACGCCGCCGCCACGGCGCTGTGGCAGCGGATGGAAGCCAACGGGGACATCTATCTCTCCAAGTACGCCGGCTGGTACTCCGTCCGGGACGAGCGGTACTTTGTGGCGGATGAGACCGAGGTGAAGGCCGACGGCGTCCGCTACGCCGCCGAGACCGGAACCGAGGTGACCTGGACCGAGGAGGAAAGCTACTTCTTTAAGCTTTCCGCCTACCAGGACCGGCTGCTGGCCCTGTACGCGGACCACCCCTCCTTTGGTGCCCCGCACAACCGCTTCAACGAGGTGGTCAGCTTCGTTAAGGGCGGACTGGAGGACCTGTCGATCAGCCGCACGTCCTTCGACTGGGGTGTCCCCGTGCCGGGCAACCCGGAGCACGTGATGTATGTCTGGGTGGATGCGCTGACCAACTACCTCACCGGCGTGGGCTTCCCCGACACCGAGTCGGAGGCGTTCCGGAAATACTGGCCGGCCGACGTGCACGTCATCGGCAAGGACATTTCCCGTTTCCACGCCGTCTACTGGCCGGCGTTCCTGATGTCCGCCGGGCTGGCACTGCCCAAGCGTGTGATGATCCACGGATTCCTGCACAACCAGGGCGTTAAGATGTCCAAGTCGCTGGGCAACGTTGTGGCGCCCGCGGACTGGGTGGCCCAGTACGGCCTGGACCAGGTGCGCTTTTTCCTGCTCCGCGAGGTGCCCTTCGGCGCGGACGGTTCCTACAGCCACGACGCGATCGTGGGCCGGATGAACGCCGACCTTGCCAACAACTTCGGGAACCTGGCCCAGCGATCGCTGTCGATGGTGGCAAAGAACTGCGACGGCGCCGTTCCCGTTCCCGGGGATCTCAGCGCTGCGGACGCAGCCCTGCTGGAGCAGGCCAACGGCTTGCTGGAGATCTGCCGCGCCGCGTTCGAAAAGCAGGAGTTCAGCCGCGCACTGGAGGCGGTGTGGGCTGTCCTGGGCGACACCAACGCCTACTTCGCCGAGCAGGCGCCGTGGGTGCTGCGCAAGACCGACGTCGAACGGATGAACACCGTCCTGTACGTGACGCTCGAGGTGCTCCGGATCGTCGCCATCCTCGCCCAGCCGGTGATGCCGGCAGCAGCCGGGGCCATCCTGGAGACCCTCGGCCAGCCCGAAGGGGAAGCTCGGGAATTTGCAGCGCTGGGCACCCCGATCGGAGCCGGCACCGCACTGCCCGCCCCGGCTCCGGTCTTCCCGAAGTACGAGGAGCCCGCCGAGGCGAAAGTCTGACCCCTCCCGATCCTCCCGCAGATCCTGCAGTAATTGGGCCGACGCTCCCGCAGATCCTGCGGTGGTTAGAGAAACGCTCCCGCAGGTCCTGCGTGGTTCGAGAAACGCTCCCGCAGGTCCTGCGGTGGTTCGAGCGACGCTCCCGCACCTTCTGACCCGGAAGTGCGGGAGCGTTGCGCTTTCTCCTGTCGGAAGTGCGGGAGCGTTGCTGTTTTTCCTGCTGGAAGTGCGGGAGCGTCAGAAGAAGAAGAGGGCCGTTCGGATAATGAGACAACTTGACCAGCATGTGGATGACTTGGCTACGCTGGCACTATGAGTGCATCCACGATTGATCTTGCCGTTATTCCGGGCGATGGCATCGGCCCCGAGGTCACCGCCGAAGCCGTGAAAGTCCTAGAGAAGGCTGCCGCCGCCGAGGGCATTGTCCTGCGGCAGACGCAGTACCGGCTCGGCGCGCAGCACTGGCTGGAAACGGGGGAGACCCTGCCGGCGGAGATCCTTGCCGATCTGCGGACCCGCGATGCCATCCTCTTTGGTGCGGTGGGGGCGGCCCCGGGCGACACCAGGATCCCTTCGGGCCTGATTGAACGTGAACTGCTGCTCAAGCTGCGCTTCAGCCTGGACCACTTTGTGAACCTGCGTCCGTCCCGGCTGTACCCGGGGGTCGGCAGCCCGCTCGCTAGCCCCGGCGATATCGACTTTATTGTGGTCCGTGAGGGCACCGAAGGCCCGTACGTGGGCAACGGCGGGACCCTGCGCGCCGGCTCCCCGCACGAAGTCGCCACCGAGGTCTCGCTCAACACTGCCCACGGCGTGGAGCGAGTGGTACGGGATGCCTTCCGCCGGGCCAACGACCGCCCCCGCAAGAAGCTCACCCTGGTGCACAAGCACAACGTCCTGGTCTTCGCCGGGCACCTTTGGAAGCGCACTGTCGAGGCAGTGGCCCAGGAGTTCCCCGACGTGAGCCACGACTACCTGCACATTGATGCCGCCACGATCTTTATGGTCACGGACCCTGCGCGCTTCGACGTGATCGTCACTGACAACCTCTTTGGCGACATCATCACCGACCTTGCCGCAGCGGTCACCGGAGGCATTGGGCTCGCCGCCTCCGGAAACATCAACATGGAGCGCACCAGCCCGTCCATGTTCGAACCCGTCCACGGCTCGGCGCCGGATATCGCTGGCCAGCAGAAAGCAGATCCGACGGCGGCCATCCTCTCCGCCGCACTCCTGCTGGACCACCTCGGCTACGGCACTGCTGCCCGCAAAATCGAGGCGGCAGTTGTTTCCGACATCGCCGGCCGCGGCACCGCAGCGCGCAGCACCAGCGCGGTCGGTGACGCCATCGCCGCCGCCCTGTAGACGCCCCCGGCCCGCCCTGTAGGCGCCCCCGGCCCGGCTGGGACGCCCGCCCGGCCCGGCCGGGAGGCTCCGCCAACGGGCGTAAGCTTGTTTCGAATCACCCATATGCTGCCGTGGTCCGACGCTGAACCACGTTCACACGCCAGGCAGCCGACCGTGGAGGAACCATGACTCAGACTGCCCATGGCGTCGAATTCACCCAGCAGCTTTCGGCAACCCCGAAGTCCGCTGAAGAACGTGCTGCCGTCCTGGCGAACCCGGGATTCGGCGACTATTTCACCGACCACACCGCCATCGTTGACTACAGTGTCGACGACCAGGGCCAGGGCGGCTGGCACAATGCCCGGGTTGAGGCTTACGGTCCCATCTCCCTGGACCCCTCCGCGGCGGTGCTCCACTACGGCCAGGAAATTTTCGAAGGACTCAAGGCCTACCGGCACGCCGACGGCTCCGTGTGGACCTTCCGTCCCGAGGCCAACGCCGCCCGGCTGAACAAGTCGGCCCGGCGCCTGGCACTGCCGGAGCTTCCGGAAGAGTACTTCCTTGGCGCCATCCGCGAACTCGTCTCCGCGGACAAGGAGTGGGTTCCCTCCGGCGACGGCGAAGCCCTCTACCTGCGACCGTTTATGATCGCCACGGAGGCGTTCCTCGGTGTCCGCGCCGCCCGTGAGGTCTCCTTCCGCGTCATCGCGTCCCCGGCCGGCAACTACTTCGGCGGCGAGCTCAAGCCGGTCTCCATCTGGATCTCCCGCGAATACGCCCGGGCAGGCCGCGGCGGAACGGGAGCCGCGAAGTGCGGCGGCAACTACGCCGCGTCGCTGATCGCGCAGCAGGAAGCCGAGTCCCACGGCTGCAAGCAGGTATTGTTCCTGGACCAGTTCAATGACAACGCCGTCGAAGAGCTCGGCGGTATGAACGTGTTCTTTGTGATGAAGGACGGCTCGCTGGTCACCCCGGCGCTGAGCGGAACCATCCTCGAAGGCATCACCCGCATGTCCGTCATCCAGGTGGCCAAGGACATGGGCCGCGAGGTCACCGAACGCAAGGTCACCCTGGATGAATGGCGCGACGGCGTGGCCTCCGGCGACATCGCCGAGGTCTTCGCCTGCGGAACCGCCGCCGTCATCACCCCCATCGGCGTCCTCAAGGACGAGACGGAGTTCATTGGCTCCGAGGACGCCACGGCGGGTGTGACCACCATGGCCATTCGCGAGCAGCTCCTCGGCATCCAAACGGGCACCATCGAAGACACCCACGGCTGGCTGACCCGCCTCGCCTAAGCGGTAGCTGCCAGGCAACACGCAGCGTTCGACGGCGGCCCCCACCTTCCGGTGCGCGCCGCCGTCGGCGTTCACGGGCAGGCACGGCTGCGCCTCTGGCTGGGACTCGTAAGCGGCACGGTTCGGTGGCAAGATGGTGCGGTGATCCCGGACAACCCGCGCGCCATCGTGCGCAGCTCAGAGCTGACCCGCTTCAGGCTGGCCCCCAACCCGGGGCCGATGAGCCTGCACGGGACCAACTCCTACGTGATCGCCGGCCCCGGAGCGGCCGGCACTGTGGTGGTGGACCCCGGCCCGCTGGATGAGCCGCACCTGCAGGACCTGGCCCGGGCCGGCGCCGTCGAACTTATCCTGATTACGCACCGGCACGCGGACCACACGGCAGCCGCCGGCCGGTTCGCGGAACTGACCGGAGCCCCGGTGCGTGCCATGGATCCGGCCCACTGCCACGGTGCAAGCCCGCTGGTCGACGGCGAAGTTATCCACGCCGCCGGGGCGGAGGTCAGGGTGCTGGCGACGCCGGGCCACACCTCGGACTCGGTCTGTTTCCATTTGCCGCACGACGGCGCCCGGGGCTCGGTCCTCACCGGCGACACGATCCTGGGCCTCGGAACCACGGTCCTGGACTACCCTGACGGCACCTTGGGGGACTACCTGGCGTCACTGGACCGGCTCGAACGCCTGGGCCCGGCGACCGTCCTGCCGGCCCACGGACCCACGCTGCCTGCCCTGGACACGATCGTCCGCGCCTACCGGGACCACCGCGAAGACCGTCTCGGGCAAATCCGTTCGGCCCTCGAGAACCTGGGCCCGCACGCCGGCGTGGGCGAGGTGGCAGACGCCGTGTACGCCGACGTCGATCCCGCCGTGCGGTCCGCCGCGGAACTCTCCGTGGCGGCCCAACTCCACTACCTGCGCAGCTCACCCGACTAGCTCGCAGCTAAGGTCGTTTTCAGCCCTCAAAACGACCCCTGCTGCGAGTCAGTTGGGTGATGGCACGTGCGGCATCGTGACGAAGGGCGCGCGACCCGGCCTGCCGGAGACGGTACGCTTGGAGCCATGCGTATCGCCCGGTTTGTAGTCGATTCTGATCCCCTCTACGGCATTGTTGAAGGTGAGCCCGGCAGTGAGGAAGTCACTGTTATTAACGGCGACCCGTTCTTCAACGGCGTGGAACGAACCGCCGTCCGGCACAAACTGGAGGATGTGCGCCTCCTGGCCCCGATCATCCCGCGCAGCAAGGTCATCGGCGTCGGCCGCAACTACGCCGAGCACGCCAAGGAACTTGGCAACGAGGTCCCTGAGCAGCCGCTGCTCTTCCTGAAGCCCAACACATCCGTCGTCGGGCCCAATGACCCGATCGTGCTGCCGGAGTTCTCCGAGGAAGTCTCCTTTGAGGCCGAGCTCTGCGTTGTGATCGGCCGGATCTGCAAGGACGTCCCGGAGGAACGTGTCGACGACGTGATCTTCGGCTACACCTGCGGCAACGACCTCACCGCCCGCGACGTCCAAAAGACGGACCTGCAGTGGGCCCGGGCCAAGGGCTTCGACACGTCCGCACCGCTCGGCCCGTGGATCGAGACCGAACTGAACACCGAGGACCTGCAGATCCAGGGCCGCCTCAACGGCGAGCTGCGCCAGGACGGCAGCACCAGCCAGATGATCCGCGGCGTCCGCGAACTCGTCTCCATCGTCTCGCAGGCCTTCACCCTGCTGCCGGGCGACGTCATCATGACCGGCACCCCTGCGGGCGTCGGGCTCGTGGAGGCAGGCGACCGCTTCGAGGTCGAAATCGAGGGCATCGGCCGCCTCTCCAACCCGGTGGTCCGCCGCTAGCCGGAGCTGAAACGCCGCGCTCCTAGACGGCGGACCAGCCGCCGTCGGAGGCCAGGACGGCGCCGTTGAGGTTGGTGCCGTCCTCGCTCAGCAGGAAGGTGATGGACGCGGCCAGCTGGGCTGCGGTGGCGGGCGCGGGAATGTTCGCACCCATCAGCGGCCCGAGGCGCTCGGCGGCCAGTTGGGAACCCCAGATGGCTTCTATGTTGGTGAGGGTGGCGCCGGGCGCGACGGCGTTGAAGCGCAGTCCCTTTGGCCCGTACATCACGGCGGAGTTCTTCGTCAGGCCAATAACGGCGTGTTTGGACGCGGTGTAGGCGGCTCCGGCGGCGGAGCCGCGCAGGCCGGCCTCGGAGGCGACGTTGACCACGGAACCGGAGCCTGCTTCCAGCATCAGGGGCAGTACGGCCCGGGTCAGGCGCATGGTGGCGGTGACGTTGATGCGGAAGACGCGCTCCCAGATGACGTCGTCCACCTCGTGGATCGGGGCGAAGTTGTCCATGATGCCCGCGACGTTGGCCAGGGCATCCACCCGGCCGCCCGCGGCAGCGACGACGGCGGCCACGGCTTCGTTCGTCGAGATGTCACCGGCCACCGGGACCAGGTCCAGGCCCGGGTTCCCGGCCACCAGGGCATCCAGGCGCTCGGTGCTGATATCCGCAGCGACAACCCTGCCGCCCTCCCTGCCGATGCGCAGGGCGGTCGCCTGGCCGATCCCGGATCCTGCCCCGGTAACGATCACCGTCTTGCCCTCGAAGCGGCCTGCCGTGATGGTTTCCTGCCATGATGCGTCGTTGCTCATGCTGTCCTCCCGGACGTCGATGGATCGCAATACCACCCACTTTATGACACGCTGTGTCATTATAAAAGGGTGAATACTGGTGTGATGTCCGGGGAAAAAACGCAGCCTGCCGTGCCGCGTTCCAGCGGGCGTCCCGTGCGGATCGACCCGGAGGCTGTCGCGGCGATCGCCCTGCGGCTGTTCGCCGGGCGGGGCTATGAGCGCACTTCCATGGAGGACATCGCCCGCGAGGCGGGAGTGGGCCGGAAGAGCCTGTACCGGTACTTTTCCTCCAAGGCCGATCTCATTTGGGGCGGAATGGAGCCGGTAGTCGAGGCGTCGGGACGGGTACTGGAACAGGCCGGGGCACTGTCCCCGTCCGACGGCGACATCCTGGCCGGGCTGCGGGCGGCCGCGGTCGCCGGGGTGGCGGTGATTCCGGATCTCTCCGTCTCGCGCGGGCGCCTGCGCCTGATCGCCGAGCACACCGAACTGGCCAGCCGGAGCTATGACTGCCTGAAACCCCAACGCGAGCGGGCACGGCTCTACCTCGTCGCCCGCGGCGTCCGCGCGGACAGGGCGAACTATCTGAGCGCCGCCTACCTTGGTGCGACCTTTGAAGCGTGGATGCAGTGGGCGGCAGGAACTGACCCCGATCCCGTCCCGTATCTGCTCTCCGCCCTGGACGTACTGCGCTTGCCTGCCTAAGAATCACACCCGGTGGAGCCGGCAGCACCAGCGTTGGGTTGGTACCGAGCCAATCTCAACCAGTAATGTTGATAACACTATGATTACTCCCTCCGCGCCTGACGCCGTCTCCAGCTCCGCCCCCAGCGTGACCAGCGAAGTCACCGCAGACACTCCGGTCCGTGTCCGGTTCTGCCCGTCGCCCACCGGTACCCCGCACGTGGGCCTGATCCGCACCGCCCTCTTCAACTGGGCCCACGCCCGGCACACCAAGGGCACCTTCGTGTTCCGCATCGAGGACACGGACGCGGCGCGCGACTCCGAGGAGAGCTACCAGCAGCTGCTCGAGGCCCTCAAATGGCTCGGCATCACCTGGGAGGAGGGCGTGGAAGTCGGCGGACCGCACGAGCCGTACCGCCAGTCCCAGCGACTTGAGCTGTACAAGGACGTCGTTGCCAAGCTCGTCGAGGCCGGCTACGCCTATGAGTGCTACTCCTCACCGGACGAAGTCGAGGCCCGCCACCGCGCCGCCGGCCGCGACCCCAAGCTTGGCTACGACAACTTCGACCGCGAACTCTCCGCGGAGCAGCTGGCCGCGTTCAAGGCTGCGGGCCGCCAGCCCGTGCTCCGCGTCCGGATGCCGGACGAGGACGTCACCTTCACCGACATGGTCCGCGGCGAGATCACCTTCAAGGCCGGCAGCATCCCGGATTACGTGATCGTCCGCGCCGACGGCTCACCGCTGTACACCCTGGTCAACCCTGTCGACGACGCGCTGATGGGCATCACCCACGTGCTCCGCGGCGAGGACCTGCTTTCGTCCACACCCCGCCAGGTGGTGCTGATCCGCGCGCTGATGGACATCGGCGTCGCCAGCTACCTGCCGGTCTTCGGCCACCTGCCCTACGTGATGGGCGAGGGCAACAAGAAGCTCTCCAAGCGTGATCCGCAGTCCAACCTGTTCCTGCTCCGGGACCGCGGCTTTATCCCCGAGGGCCTGCTCAACTACCTCTCCCTGCTCGGCTGGAGCCTCTCCGCCGATGAGGACATCTTCACCGTGGAGCAGCTGATCGAGCACTTCGACGTCAACGACGTCCTGGCCAACCCGGCCCGTTTTGACATCAAAAAGGCCGAGGCCATCAACGGCACGCACATCCGAATGCTCGACGCCGAGGACTTCCGCTCCCGGCTCGTCCCGTACCTGCGCACGGCCGGGTTCGTCGGCGAGACCCTCACCGCGCGCCAGGGGGAGATCCTCGCCGAGGCGGCCCCGCTGATCCAGGAGCGCATCTCGCTGCTGGGCGAGGCCCCCGAGATGCTCGCCTTCCTGTTCAAGAACGACGACGCCATCGACGTCGCCGACGACGCCCGCAAGGGACTGCCGGAGAACCTCACCGAGGTGCTCGACGCCGCCCTGGCCGCCCTGGAACCGCTGGCCGACTGGACCGCCGATTCCATTCAGCCGGCGCTCAAGGAAGCCCTGGTGGAGGGACTTGGGGTTAAGCCGCGGCTGGCCTTCGGTCCGGTCCGCACGGCCATCTCCGGCCGCCGGATCTCCCCGCCTTTGTTCGAATCCATGGTGATCCTGGGCAAGGACTCGTCCCTGGCCCGGCTGCGCGCTTTCCGCGGCTGAAAATGAGCTCGCCTGAGGCAATCACCGGCGCCCGGACAGCCGCCCTGGCCGCCGGCCTGGACGGCATCCGCGGCGTACTCTTCGACATCGACGACACCCTCGTTGACCTCGAGTTCGCCATGACGGCAGCCCTTCGCGACGTCAGCGAACATCTGTTGCCCGCACTGGACCAGGCCGGGTGGGAGAAGTTCGGGCGGATTTTCACCCGCGAGACCACGCATTTTTACGACCGGTACCTGGCCGGGGAACTGACGTTCAACGAGCAGCGGCTGCTCCGGGGCCGGGCTGCGCTGGGACATTTCGGCGTGGAGCTGGCGGAGGGGGAGCAAGCCCACCATTGGGTCAGTTCCTACGCCAGCCGGCAGCACGGCTACATCCGCGCCTTCGACGACGTCACCCCGGTCCTGGATGCGCTGGATGCCGCCGGGATTCCGTACGGGGCAGTGAGCAATAACGTCCACGACTACCAGCGGGTCAAGCTGGACGCTGCCGGCCTGGCGCGCATCAGCGTGCTGGTGGGGACGGACACCGTGGGTGCGGCGAAGCCGGATCCGGCGATCTACCTGGAGGGGGTCCGGCGCCTCGGCTCCGGCGCCGGCGAGACGCTGTATGTGGGGGACAACCGCCTCCTCGACGCTGACGGTTCGACGGCGGCCGGCCTCTTGGGCGTCTGGCTGAACCGCGGCGGGGAGCCTGCCCCGGGCTTTGCCGGCCGCGAAATCGGGACCTTGCTGGAGCTGCTCGCGTAGCCGGCTCCCGCTAATTGCGGGAGCCGGACGGCCCGATTTGTACAGACGGAAAGTCTCGGGTAAAGTAATTACTCGTGCTGAGGCGCCGGGAGCGCGGGTTTTGACCCAAGGATCCGGCCCGAAAGTTCCATTGGGATATGGTGTAATTGGCAACACTACGGTTTCTGGTACCGTCATTCTAGGTTCGAGTCCTGGTATCCCAGCTCTGAAAAATCCTCGGAAATCCGCGGATTATCAGGGGTTTTGAACCGGTACGGCCGGTTTGAAACACTTGCTGAGTGTATGAAATAATTGCTTAGCGCGAACGGCAGCAATGCCGTTCTGGAGAGTACGCGGCCCCATCGTATAGCGGCCTAGTACGCTGCCCTCTCACGGCGGTAACGCGGGTTCGAATCCCGCTGGGGTCACAGATAGAACGGTCCCGGGCAACAGCCCGGGGCCGTTTTTCGTTGTCCGGGGCCCCAGCATCCATCGGGACGCGCCTGAACTGGCATGATGAAACCGTGAGCTCCGACAATACCTCCGGCCCGGGCATTGAACTGCTGGAAGCCGTCCATCGCGACCTGGCTGCAACCGTGCTGCCGCTGGTCCTGCCCGGCGCCGATGACGCCCGGCGTGACATCCGCAACGCCCTCGCCCAGCTCGAGGACTACATCCTCCCGCGCTACCGCAGCCTGGACGCGCCGCTCCTCGCCGTGGTCGGCGGGTCTACCGGTGCCGGGAAATCGACACTCGTCAACGGGCTTGTGGGCCATGCCGTCACCCGCGCCGGCGCCATCCGGCCCACCACCCGCCAGCCCATCCTGCTGCACCACCCCGCGGACGGGCGCTGGTTCGAGGACCAACGGGTGCTGCCGAGCCTGAGCCGGATCCGCGGCACGCTCAACCCTGCGCCGCTGCCCGCCAATCAGGCCGGTCCCACGCCGGACGCCGCAACGGTCAGCTCCCTCGTACTGCTCGCCGACACGGCGGTGCCGCAGGGAATCGCCCTGCTGGACGCGCCCGACGTCGACTCGATTTCCGCTGACAACCGCAAGCTGGCGGGCCAGTTGCTGGCGGCCGCCGACCTGTGGGTCTTTGTCACCACCGCAAACCGCTATGCCGACGCCGTCCCGTGGCGCCTGCTGCTGAATGCGGCCGCGCGGGACATTATGGTGGCCGTGGTCCTGGACCGGGTCCCGCCCGCCGCCGAAGCCGAGGTCAGCGCGGACCTGCAGTCCATGCTCAGCCGGGAAGGCCTCGGCGGGGCCCGCCTCTTTGTTGTACCCGAAGCGGAACTGGACCGGATGGGGATGCTTCCGGACGCCGCCGTCGAGCCCTTGCGGCGCTGGCTGCAGGAAATCGCCGCGGACGCCGCCGGGCGCGCCGGCATCGCCCGGCGGACCCTCAACGGAACTGTCAAGGCCCTGGCGGACCGCGTCGAGGCGGCGGCGCAGGCAGCCGAAGGCCAGGACCATGCCGCTGACGTCCTGGCAGGTGACGCCCGTGACGCCTACCGGGACGCCGGGGCCAGGATCCTGGAGGCCACCCGGGACGGCGCCCTGCTCCGCGGCGAGGTCCTGGCCCGCTGGCAGGACTTTGTCGGCACCGGCGAGTTTTTCCGGGCGATGGAGCAGAACATTGGCCGGTTCCGTGACCGGGCCGCCGCGTTCTTCCGGGGCGAACCGGCACCTGCAGTGCGGGTGGAGACGGCGATCGAGACCGGCTTACAGGCCGTTATTATCGATGAGGCCGCCAACGCCGGCGATGACGCGGACGGGCGCTGGCGCTCCGATCCTGCCGGCCGCCAGCTGCTGGGCAGCGATGACCTCTCCGGCACCTCGGATGGCTTCGCCGAAAAGGCCGCTGCCGAAATCCGGGCCTGGCAGGGGAGCCTTATGGAACTGATCCGGACTGAGGGCCAAGGCAAACGCACGCAGGCCCGCTGGTTGTCCTTTGGCATCAACGGGCTCGGCGCCGCCCTCATGATTGTGGTGTTCTCCATGACTGCAGGGCTGACCGGGCTGGAGGTCGGCGTCGCAGGCGGTACCGCAATAGCCGGGCAGCGGCTGCTCGAAGCGGTGTTTGGCGAAGACGCCGTCCGCCGGCTGGCCAAGACGGCCCGGGAGGACCTCCACGCACGCTGCCAGGTCCTGCTCCGGGACGAACAGCAGCGATTCCTCGACCGGCTTGACCTCTCCGGCGGAATCGATCCCGCGGTGCTCGCGGGCCAGGCCGCGGCGCTCCGCCGGCTGGCGGCCTCCGCATGAGCCGCCACGGCGCGGCCGCCGAGGCCACCCGGCTGGACCGCAGGCTTATGGCATTGAACGAAGCGCGCGAACTGGCAGCCGGGGCGCTCCCCGAGGAGGTCCTGGACAGTGTGCTGCAGGTGCTGGAGCGGGCGAGCTCACGGCGCTCCCTTTCTGCGGAGCACACAGTGGTCGGATTCTTCGGAGCGACGGGCAGCGGTAAGTCCTCCCTTTTCAACGCTGTCAGCGGGGAGGAAATTGCGACGGCAGCCGCCCGTCGGCCTACGACCTCCGAACCGCTCGCCGGCATCTGGGGAGCCGAGGGCAGCGAAGAGCTCTTGGACTGGCTGGAGGTCCGGAATCGGCACCACGCCAGCCCGGTCCCCGGTTTCGCCGACGAGGGCACGGGCCTGATCCTGCTGGACCTTCCGGACTTCGACTCCACCCGGGCTGCCAACCGTCAGATCGTGGAGCGGATGGTGGGACTCGTCGACGTCCTCGTTTGGGTGCTCGATCCGCAAAAGTACGCGGACGCCGCGGTGCATAACGACTTCCTCAGCCCCTTGGCCTCCCACGGCGCCGTCACCCTCGTGGTGCTCAACCAGATCGACCGGCTCCCGGACCGGGACATTGCCCCCGTGCTGGAATCACTCAAAGGCATCCTGGCGCGGGACGGGCTGGGGAAGGTGCAGGTCATTGGTGCCTCCGCCGTCGTGGGCACCGGTGTGGACAAAGTCAGGGCCGCCATTCGGCAGGTGGCCACGCAGCGGCAGGCCCAGTCGCAGCGCCTCGCCGCGGACGTTACCCGGGCCGCAGCGGTGCTTGCCGAATCGTCCGGGCAAGGCGGGGCGGCCGGGGTCAAGGCTGCGTCAACGTCTCGGCTGGCGGCGGAACTGGCAGTTGCCGCTAACGTCCCGGTCGTCGTGGACGCGGTGGTCCGGTCCTACCAGCTGGAGTCAACCCGCCGCACGGGCTGGCCCGTCACCCGCTGGCTGGTCCGGTTCCGGCCCGATCCGCTCAGGCGGCTGAACCTGCGCCGGGAGGGCGCCAGGCCGGACGTGAACCGCACCTCGCTGCCGCCGGCGGGCGCCCCGGAGCGGGCCCGCACTGATGCCGCGGTCCGCGAATTTGCCGATGCAGCATCCGACGGCGCCCCCGGCCCCTGGCGGGCCGTCATCCGCGGCGCGGCCCGTGAGGGCCGGGACCGGCTTCCGGACGCGCTGGACCAGGCCATCGCGGGCACCGAGCTGAAGGCCGGACGCAAGGCCTGGTGGTGGGTGCCGTTTAACATCCTGCAGTGGCTGGCATTGCTGACGGCGCTCGGCGGTTTCGCCTGGCTCGGCGTGCTCGCGGCGCTGGGCTACTTGCAGCTTCCCGTGCCGGCGGTTCCGCTGGTGCAGGGCTGGCCGGTGCCGACAGTGATGATCGCCGGCGGGGCGCTGCTCGGGATTGTCCTGGCCATCCTGGCGAAGTTCGTCGCCGGCGCTGCCGCACGGGCGCGGGGCTCAGCGGCCCGGAAACGGCTCGAAGCTGCCGTCGCTGCCGTGGCGGCGGATCTGGTTGTTGAGCCTGTGGAACTTGAGGTTAGCCGGCTCGGGTCTTTTAACAAGGCACTGCAGGCGGCTGCTCACTAACCGCTTTCAAGGGATGCTGGACCTGCCGCTGCGCCGGGCGGTCAACCGACCCGCCCCTAACTGAACCGCCTACAGCAGTGCGGCGGCGTCGCGGACCTTGATCATGGTGCGCAGGTTGCGCGTGGTGGTGGAGGCCTTGTACTTCGGCTTCGCGGACAGCTTGCTGAACGGGCTGTCCAGGGTGCCGCCGGCGGGTGCCAACCACGCCAAGGCTTCCGGTCCCAGCGCGGTTAGCTGTGCGCCGTCCAGGGCCTGGCCGGCCTCATACAGCTCGGCAAGCACCCCGAGGTCCGAGCCCAGCGTGAGATAGGTATGGGTGGTTGCGTCGTCAGCGGGGTAGGGGCACGCAGCCACCAGCTCGCCTACGCGGTCCGCTGGCAAAACCACCACCCAGGCGTCATAACCAAACGCCTCCCGGAGGCAGGCCTCGAATTCCGTTTTAACGCCGGCGGCGGGCAGTTCGCTTGAGAGCACGACATTTCCGCTGGCCAGGAGCGTCTTCACGTCCGAAAACTGACGGGACGCGAGGGCCTGCTTCAGCTCGGCCATTTTGATGGTGATGCCGCCGACGTTGACCCCGCGCAGGAACACCGCATAACTGCTCATGCGCACAGCCTATGCCGCTAGTCGCTGGTTTTGCGCAGCGCCTCGGTCAGCACCCGGGCGGCGTTGCAGACCACCTCGGCGTGCAGCCGGCCCGGCTGGCGGGTGAGGCGTTCAATCGGACCGGAGATCGACACTGCCGCGATCACCCGGCCGGACGGTCCGCGGACGGGGGCCGAAACGGAGGCCACGCCCGGCTCGCGTTCGCCGAGGCTCTGGCCCCAGCCGCGGCGCCGCACCCCGGCCAGCACGGTGGGGGTGAAACGGGCGGCCTGCAGACCTTCAAGGAGCCGGTCATGGTCCTCCCAGGCGAGGAGCACCTGGGCGGCGGAACCGGCCTTCATGGACAGCTGGGTGCCGACGGGAATGGTGTCGCGCAGGCCGATGGGCCGTTCGGCGGAAGCCACGCAGACGCGCCACTCACCCTGCCTGCGGAAAATCTGGGCGCTCTCACCGGTGGCGTCGCGCAACTGCATCAGGACGGGCCCGGCGGAGGCGATCAGGCGGTCCTCACCGGCCGCGGAGGCCAGCTCCACAAGGCGGCTGCCGAGCACAAAGCGGCCCTGGATGTCGCGGCTCACCAGCCGGTGATGGACCAGCGCCAGCGCCAGCCGGTGCACGGTGGGCCGAGCCAGTCCCGTGGCGGCAACAAGCTGCGCCAGGGTGGTTGGGCCTGCCTCAAGTGCGTCAAGCACATGGGCGGCTTTATCGATGACACCGACTCCACTAGAATTGTCCATGTAATGATATTGCCGTCTCATTATCTGAGATGCAAGTCAACGCGCTGGCGCAGGACGCGGGCGGGCTGATTCAGTGGTGGGAACAAGCAGTTACGTACGAAAATACCGCAGTGAAGGGAGCAGGCCGTGGCAAAGACACTGGCCGAGAAAGTCTGGGGCGCGCACGTTGTGCGCAAAGGCGACGGCGAAGGAGTCAACGCCCAGCCAGACCTTCTCTTCATTGACCTCCACCTGGTGCACGAAGTGACCTCCCCGCAGGCCTTCGAAGGGCTCCGGCTGGCCGGGCGTCCGCTTCGCCGGCCCGATCTCACCATCGCCACCGAGGACCACAACACGCCGACCCTGGACATCGACAAGCCAATTGCCGATCTCACCAGCCGCACGCAGATCCAGACCCTGCGCAACAACTGCAAGGAATTTGGTGTCCGGCTGCACTCCCTGGGGGACGCCGAACAAGGCATCGTGCATGTGGTGGGCCCGCAGCTGGGCCTCACCCAGCCTGGCATGACAGTGGTCTGCGGCGACTCGCACACCTCCACCCACGGGGCCTTCGGGGCCCTGGCGATGGGCATCGGCACCTCCGAGGTGGAACATGTGATGGCGACCCAGACGCTGTCCCTGAAGCCGTTCAAGACCATGGCCATCAACGTCGAGGGCACACTGCGCCCCGGGGTGTCCGCCAAGGACATCATCCTGGCCGTCATCGCCAAGATCGGCACCGGCGGCGGCCAGGGCTACGTGCTGGAATACCGCGGCTCCGCAATCCGGGCACTGTCCATGGAAGCCCGGATGACCATCTGCAACATGTCCATCGAGGCCGGCGCCCGCGCCGGACTCGTCGCCCCGGACCAGACGACTTACGACTACATGTTCGGCCGTCCGCACGCACCCCAGGGCGCCGAGTGGGATGCCGCCGTCGACTACTGGAACACCCTGCGCACGGAGGATGACGCGAGCTTCGACGTTGATGTGGACCTCGACGCCGACACCCTGGAACCGTTTGTGACCTGGGGGACCAACCCGGGCCAGGGCGTGTCCTTGTCCGCGAAGGTGCCCTCGCCCGAGGACTTCGGCGACGAGAATGCCAAGGCTGCGGCGGAACGTGCGCTGCAGTACATGGGCCTGGAAGCCGGCACCCCGATGAAGGACATCCGCGTCGACACGGTGTTTTTGGGATCCTGCACCAACTCCCGGATGGAAGACCTCCGTGCGGCCGCGGACATCATCCGCGGCCGCACCAAGGACCCCAACATCCGGATGCTTGTGGTGCCCGGCTCCGCCCGCGTCCGCCTCGAGGCCGAGGCCGAGGGCCTGGACAAGGTCTTTAAGGACTTCGGCGCCGAATGGCGCTTCGCCGGCTGCTCGATGTGCCTGGGTATGAACCCGGACCAGCTGGAACCGGGGGAGCGCTGCGCCTCCACCTCGAACCGCAACTTCGAGGGCCGGCAGGGCAAGGGCGGACGCACCCACCTGGTCTCCCCGGTGGTGGCGGCCGCGACCGCTGTGCGCGGCACCCTGAGCTCGCCGTCGGACCTGGAACCTGCGCCCGAGTCCGCGGCCCTGAGCGCCGATGCCGCGTAGCTTCCGACAGTCACTGATCCACACAGCCTAGAAGGATCCGCCATGGAAAAGTTCAAAACCCACACCGGCATTGGCGTCCCGCTGCGCCAAAGCAACGTCGACACGGACCAGATCATCCCCGCCGTCTACCTCAAACGCATCACGCGCACCGGTTTCGAAGATGCACTCTTTGCCGGCTGGCGCAAGGACCCGGCGTTCATCCTCAACCAGGAACCTTTTAATGCCGGTTCGGTGCTGGTGGCCGGGCCTGACTTCGGTACCGGGTCCTCCCGGGAGCACGCCGTCTGGGCACTTAAGGACTACGGCTTCAAGACCGTACTTTCCTCACGCTTCGCCGACATCTTCCGCGGCAACTCCGGCAAGCAGGGCCTGCTCGCCGCCGAACTCGCCCAGGACGACATTGAACTGATCTGGAAGGAACTGGAGAACGCGCCCGGCACCGAAGTCACCGTGGACCTTGTCTCGAAGACCGTGATCTGCGGCAATATTGTGGCCCCGTTTGAGATCGACGACTACACCCGGTGGCGCCTGCTTGAGGGCCTGGACGACATCGGGCTGACACTCAAGCACGAGGAAGACATCACCACTTTCGAGGCGACCCGTCCCGCGTTTATGCCCAAGACCTTGCCGGCCAAGATGTCCTGACACGCCGAGCCCGACGCCGGATTCGAGTCCGGTGAACGGTGCGGCTGGGAAGGTGCGGCACACCCCGTATTTCAGATCGGTAACGCAAGCTCCTATGCTTAGCAGGTGCCTTTGGAAGGTTTTGGGGGCGAGTAGTCGTGAGGAAAGCCGTATATGAGTAGTGTTCTGACAATCCGCGGAGGCGTCCCGCTGACTGGCCGCGTCACCGTGCGCGGGGCCAAGAATCTTGTCCCCAAAGCAATGGTGGCTGCCCTGCTGGGCAATGAGCCATCCGTGCTGCGCAACGTCCCCGAGATCAAGGACGTTGAGGTTGTCACCAGCCTGCTCCAACTCCACGGCGTCACGGTTGAGAAGGACCCCATCACCGGGGACCTGACCCTCGACCCGAAGGGCGCCAAAACCGCCTCGAGCACCGCCATCGACGCCCATGCCGGCGATTCACGCATCCCGATCCTGCTCTGCGGGCCCTTGATCCACGCGATCGGCGAGGCCTTTATCCCGGACCTGGGCGGCTGCAAGATCGGCGACCGACCCATCGACTACCACCTGAACGTGCTCCGGCAGTTCGGCGCCGTGGTGGAAAAGCGTCCCGGCGGCATCCACATTTCAGCGCCGGACGGTCTCAAGGGCGCCAAGATTTCCCTGCCGTACCCCTCCGTTGGAGCCACCGAGCAGGTCCTGCTGAGCGCCACAAGGGCCGAGGGCATCACGGAGCTTTCCGGTGCTGCCACCGAGCCGGAGGTAGTGGACCTCATCGCCGTGCTGCAGAAGATGGGCGCCATCATCAGCGTCCAGACCGACCGCACCATCCGGATCGAAGGCGTCCCGGACCTTGGCGGCTACAACCACCGCGCCCTCTCGGACCGCAACGAGTCGGCATCCTGGGCCTCAGCGGCGCTGGTGACGAAGGGGGACATCTTCGTCGAGGGCGCCACCCAGCGGGACATGATGACGTTCCTGAACACCTACCGCAAGGTCGGCGGCGGGATGGACATCGGCGACGACGGCATCCGGTTCTATCACAAGGGCGGCAAGCTCAACCCGCTGGTCCTGGAGACGGACGTGCACCCCGGGTTTATGACCGACTGGCAGCAGCCTCTGATCGTTGCGCTGACCCAGGCCGAGGGCGTGTCAATCGTGCATGAAACCGTGTACGAGAACCGTTTCGGCTTCACCGACGCGCTGATCCGGATGGGCGCCAACATCCAGGTCCACCGCGAATGCCTCGGCAGTGTGCCGTGCCGGTTTGGCCAGCGCAACTTCCTGCACTCTGCCGTCATTTCCGGCCCCACCCAGCTGACCGGTGCAGACATTGACGTCCCGGACCTGCGGGGCGGATTCAGCCACCTGATCGCGGCGCTGGCTGCGAATGGCACTTCGCGGGTCACCGGAATCGACATTATTAACCGCGGCTACGAGCGCTTCACCGAAAAGCTCGCCGGCCTGGGCGCGGACTTCGACATCACTTCAGCCGGGTAGCGGGGGACCACGTGAAGGAAACCGCCAAGAGCCACACCACCTTTGTCCTTGTTGCCGGAATTGTCCGGCCCGTCATGAACCTGTTGATGCGCAAGCAATGGATCGGGCTGGAGAAGTTGCCCGTTGGCGGCTTTATTGCAGCACCCAACCACTGCACTGAAATCGATCCGCTGGTGGTGGGGCACATGCTCTACAACCAGAAGCGGATGCCGCACTTTCTGGCCAAGGAGGGCCTTTTTAAGGTGCCGGTGCTGGGATTCGTGCTGCGCGCCACTAAACAAATCCCGGTGGAGCGGTCCTCGGCTGGTGCCAACCGCTCGCTGCAGATTGCCCGGGACGTTGTGAACGAGGGCGGCGCCATTGTGATCTATCCCGAAGGGACCCTGACCCGGGATCCTGAGTTGTGGCCGATGAAGGGACACACCGGCGCGGCGCGTATGGCGCTGGAGGGCGGGATACCTGTGGTGCCCATGGCTCATTGGGGGGCACACGAGGTCCTTCCCCGCTACGCCAAGCGGTTCCATGTCTTTCCGCGGAAGACCTCCCGCCTGGTGGTGGGCGATCCCGTGGACCTCAGCGCCTTTGCGGGCCGGCCGCTGGACAAGGCCACCCTCGCGGAGGCGACCAACGTGATCATGGACTCCGTCACGGAACTCCTGGCCACCCTCCGCGGCGGGCAGCCCCCGCTGGTCCGCTGGGATCCTTCGGCGCACAACCAGACCACGCACGGCCGCTTCGTCGCAGGCGGCGACCAAACAGGTGGCGCAGCAGGCAGCCGACCCGACGCCGGAACGTCCACCGACGCGGACGGCGACGCATGACGGCGGATGCCCGCGCCCTGTCTTCCGCCAGCCGGGTGGCTGTCCTCGGAGCCGGATCCTGGGGGACCACCTTCGCCAAGATCCTCGCAGATGCCGCCGCGGCCTCCGGCGTTGAGCGGGAAATCCGGCTGTGGGGCCGCCGCAGCGCGGTGGTGGAACAGATTAACCTGAAGCACCGTAATGAGCAGTACCTCAAGGAAATTGCGCTTCCCTCCAGCATCACCGCGTTTACCGACGTCGCCGAGGTTCTCGCCGGCGCGGAGCTGGTGGTCCTGGCCGTACCCGCACAGACGCTGCGGCCGCAGCTGCGCGAATGGGCGGCCCTGATACCGCCGGGCGCCCTGGTGGTGTCCCTGATGAAGGGACTCGAGCTGCACTCCGATGCCCGGATGAGCGAAGTAATCTCTGCTGAACTTGGCATTCCCGCGGACCGGATCGCCGTGGTCTCCGGCCCCAACCTGGCGATGGAGATCGCCCGGGAAGAGCCCACCGCCTCGGTGGTGGCCTGCTCGGACGCGGCGGCGGCCGGCTGGATAGCGCGCAGCTGCACGGCGCCGTATTTCCGCCCGTACACCACGGCCGACGTCGTCGGCGTCGAAATCGGCGGGATCGTCAAGAACATCATCGCCCTGGCCGTCGGAATCTGCGAGGGCAAGCAAATGGGGGATAACACCAAGGCGTCGGTGATCACCCGCGGCCTCGCGGAGACCTCCAGGCTGTCCCTGGCGCTGGGCGGCGAGGCGCAGACGATGGCCGGACTGGCCGGTCTTGGCGACCTCGTGGCTACCTGTTCCTCGCCGTTGTCACGGAACCACACGGCCGGACGGCTGCTGGGCAGAGGCCTGACCCTGGATGAGGTGGCAGCTGAAATGACGCAGACCGCCGAGGGGATCAAGTCGGCGCAGGCCGTTCACGAGCTGGCGGGTAAACTCGGCGTCGAGATGCCAATCACCGCGGCAGTAGTTGCCGTCCTGGCCGGAAAACTGTCCGTTGATGAACTGGGGCCGCTGCTGCTGTCCCGTGATCTGAAACCTGAAGGCGATTACTGAGCGTGACTGAAGAAGAAGTGAACACAGCGGGCCAGGGCGCCCGGCCCCGAGTGGCGGTGCTGTTCGGCGGCCGGTCCAGCGAACATGCGGTCAGCTGCGTGACCGCTGCCGGCGTGCTCGGCGCGATCGACCAGGCGAAGTACGAGGTCATCCCCATCGGGATCGCCAAGTCCGGCCAGTGGGTGCTGGCCTCCGGGGACACCCGCGACTGGTCACTTTCGGCGTCCTCCCTGCCGGAAGTTGCACCGTCGGCCCGGACGGTGGCACTGGCCGAGATCGGCGGCGAACACCAACTGATCGTGGCCGCACCGAACACTGTCCCGCAGGAGCTCGGTGCGGTGGATGTGGTGTTTCCCCTGTTGCACGGCCCGTTCGGCGAGGACGGTACCATTCAGGGTTTGCTGGAGCTTTCCGACACCCGGTACGTCGGTGCCGGTGTGCTGGCGTCCGCCGTCGGGATGGACAAGCACTTTATGAAAGTGGTGTTTGAATCCGCCGGGCTCCATGTGGGTCCCTACATCGCGGTCACGGACCGGCAGTGGCGCAATGATCCGGAGACCGTCCGCAAGCGTGTGGACCGGCTCGGCTTCCCGGTCTTCGTGAAGCCGGCACGGGCCGGCTCATCCATGGGCATCTCCAAGGTGGATTCCCTGGACGGCCTGGACGCCGCAATCGAGGCCGCCCGCGAGCACGACCCGAAACTCGTCATCGAAGCGGGCATCGTGGGCCGCGAAATCGAATGCGCAGTGCTGGAAGGCCGGGGGACCGACGCTCCCCGGACGTCCATGCCGGGGGAGATTGCCGTGGCCGGCGGCGGGCATGAGTTTTATGACTTCAATGCTAAATACGTCGACGACGCCGCCGAGCTCAGCTGCCCGGCAGATCTCCCGGACGAAGCCATCGCCCGGGTCCGCGAGCTTGCCGCCGTTGCGTTCGACGCCGTTGGAGCCGAAGGCCTGAGCCGGGTCGATTTCTTCTACACGCCTGAGGGCGAGCTGATCATCAACGAAATCAATACCATGCCCGGATTCACACCGAAGAGTATGTACCCGCAGATGTGGAAAGCCTCAGGCCTGGGCTACGCGGAGCTGATCGACGAACTGATCTACCTGGCGCTGCACCGCACCACCGGCCTGCGCTAGCCTACGGGCTTGGCGGCAGGTTCTCTGCGTTTTGCAGGTCCGCCTGGCCCACGCAATTCCGCGTCGCTGGCAGTTTCGATGCGGAGGACGCGAGGTCCGCGAGCACGGTGGCGGAACTGATCTTGTTCGGATCCAGCAGGATTTCGGTGGCTGGTTCCCGACCGAAGGTGGTCAGGGTCCATACCGGGTCGCCTTCCTTGATCACCCAATCGACGCCGTTCACGCTCACGCAGCGGTCCGTCGTCGGCCCGGGAACGTTGACCCCGCAGCGCAGGACCAGCAGGGACGGTTCACCCCAGGCGGCGGTGGCCTGGCTGTTGGTCTTGCGCAGCTTGGCGTCACCAATCGCATCCGGCAGCGCCACCATCATGGGGGCGCACGCGGCGTTGGCAGCATCCTTGGCGGGCGCGACGTCGACTACCGGGGAGCACGCACTCAGCAGGACCCCGGCGATGGCCGCCGCGGCAAGAATTCGGAGCGGACGTGCCGGGGCCGGGAAACGGAAGTGCTGCATTCGTTAAGCCTATCCCGCTCTGTTTACTGGCAGCGCCCCTCCCGGACAGGAAAGCGGAGTGGTGAGGCCCGCGTAATGGGCCGGTGTCCCCGCGGCGAACACGTATGATTAGGGTTTGCCGTGGCTTTGCGCGGCGGCTTTTAGCAAGGTTCGACGACGAACATCACGACGTTCCGAACTGGATTGGCTTTGGGGGAGCACTTGAAAACACGACATAGGGAATGCCGCAGGCACTCATCTGTGACTAGCCTGATTCCGGCCTCCGCGTTGGCGGGTGCGCTCATCCTCATCCTCACCCTGAACCTCGGTGTACCGGCTGCGCACGCCGAGGATGCCCCGCCAGCAGAGCCCGGCATCATCATCGTAGTGCCTCCGCCGGTCGGGACGCCGTCCCAGGAACCGGTACCTTCCGATCCAGCAGTACCCCCGGCGGACCCTATGCCCGCCCCGGAGCCGCCGCCTGCCACGACGGGGCCGCCGGCTCCGGGTGTGCCCGCCTCGCCGCCGGCCGCCGACATGCAACCCGAGTTCCCCGTTGCCCCGGCCGCAGTGGTGGGCGCCGGCGCCGGCCCTGTTAGGCCTATCCGTCCAACGGCCGCCCTGGTCCCACCGGCTGAGCCCCTGCCGGCCTCGGAGGCGCTGCAGCCTTCCCGCGAGCCGTCGCTTGCCAGTGCCACACCATCACCTTCAGCCGCCGCCACCAACTCAGCTGTGGCCGTTCCGAACGTGGAACCAGCCGTGCCGCAGGCGGGCACAGAAATCCAGGCGGCGGTCGTTGCGGCGACGGGTAGTCCGTTCATGATCCAGTTCCTGACTGTCCTCGGCCTGCTTGGCGCCGGGTTTGCGTACTTCCGGGCCTTGGGGTCCAAGGGCTTCCGCGCTGCCGCCAAGACCGGGAAATAGAGCGGCATGCCGCAGTCTTTGACCAACAGCACCAAAGCTCACGGCGCGGTGCGCCGCGCCACGCGCGTGACACTGCTAACTCACTCGTACTGGCCGGAGAACAGCCCGCCCCAGCGTCGTTGGACAGCCCTGCTGAGGGAGTTCTGCGCCTCCGGCTGGGAATTCGACGTGGTGACACCCGTAGCACATTTCCCGGTGGGACGCCGTGAGCTTCCCCGCGATCTGGCGGGCCGGGCATTCCGGAAACAAAAGGGCCAGTTTACCGAGCTGATCCGGCGGGTACCCTTCGTCCCGCACGGCAACTCACACCTCGCCCGATTGCTGGACCAGTGTTTTTCGGCGGCAATGACCGTGCCGCTGGGTTTGCTGACGCGTCGGCCGCAAGTCGTGATCGCTACGGCCCCGAGCCTGCCAATCCTGGCTGCCGGCTACTTGTTGGCCCGACTGCGGGGTGTTCCGCTCATTGTGGAAATGCGCGACGCTTGGCCGGACCTGGCCAGAGACTCCCGGATAGTCCGGGGGCGGGTGAAGAGCGTGGTGGAACTTGCGGTCGAGTTCGTCCAGCAGCGTGCGGACCTGGTGGTCACCGTGACCGAGGGTTTCGCTGAGACACTCCGCTCCCGCGGGCTCAAGAACGTCACGACCGTGAGCAATGGCCTCCACGTTGACGCCATTCCATTTCTGGGGCCACCGGAGCTTGAGCGGGACGTGTTTGAGGCCCTTTATCTGGGCAACCACGGCGAAAGTCAGCGGCTGG
Source organism: Arthrobacter sp. UYCu512 (assembly GCF_040547075.1). Taxonomy (NCBI): domain Bacteria; kingdom Bacillati; phylum Actinomycetota; class Actinomycetes; order Micrococcales; family Micrococcaceae; genus Arthrobacter; species Arthrobacter sp. UYCu512. Next base: position 11,278 of record NZ_JBEPPA010000015.1, on the reverse strand, counting down.
ACGTGGCAATCCGGGCCAGTGCCCTGGTGGGCGATGCCATGCACCTGCATCTGGTCGGGCATGGAACCCAGCGTCCGGCGCTAGAGAAACTTGCCGCTGAACTTGGTGCACCCGTCACGTTCCATCCTCCGCTGCACGGCCAGGACGTTATGGACCGCTATGCCTCGGCGGACACGTGTGTAGTTTCGCTTCGGGATGACTGGAAATCGTTTGAGACCACCATTCCCTCCAAAACGTATGAAGTGCTGGCCATCGGCCGCCATGTCACGGCCGTTGTCAAGGGTGAGGCGGCGCGCATTATCGAAGAGGCCGAGGCCGGCGACATTGTGGCCAGCACCCCAGAGGCCGTCGCCGCGCTGTGGCGCGACCTGACCGCGGACCGCTCACGCCTGGTACGGACTGATACCAGCCGCCAATGGGTCAAAGAGCACGCCGACTACACGCAGTTGGCGGAGCGCTACATGGCGCTTATTTCCGAACTGCTCGTGAAAGCGCCAGCCACTCAGCCATGATTCACCTTTTTCGCAACCTGCGCCTGGCGGCCGGCGTGGCCGCGGCTCACCTTTCGGACGATCCAGTCCTGCTGTTCCTGCAAATCACCCGTCGGCTGCCGGCACGCGCGATCCGGCCGATGGCGCGTGCGGTGGGAAAGGCGGCCGGGTCGCGGTCAACGGCCTTGCCGGTGCTGCTGGCTGCGCTGGTAAGGGGGGACGACGCCGATCTCCGGCGCCGTCTTAATCTAGCCGTCGGACGGAATTGGACAGGAACCCGTGCCGGGCGCCTGTCGGATATCGCCATCACTGCGAACTTGCCCGACATTGCCGCTCACTTCCTCGCCGGTGCGGTCAACACGTCGCGGCTGAAGCCTGCCGTGGCGCGCAAGCTCTGGTACGACGGCGCGGTCACGGCCAGTGTTGCGGCGTTGGAGAGCGGAGGGCCGGGCGAGCGCCGCCAAGCGGCCCGCCTCGAGGCTGAGATGGCCGTCGTGCGCGGCTGGGCGCCCGTCCTTGGGCGGCGGACCTACAAGGCTGTCCCAGGGCGGGTCCTGCATCTGCTCACCAACTCGCTCCCGCACACGGGAAGCGGTTACGCACAACGTTCGCACTCGATCCTGCGTGCCCAGCAGGATGCTGGCTGGGATGTGTTGGCCGTTACCAGGATCGGGTACCCGGTCCTGGTGGGCAAGTTGCTGGCCAAGTCGCTGGATTTCGTGGACGGCGTTTCCTACCAGCGGCTGCTTCCGGCGAAGCTGGCCGCTACTGCGGACGCCCGTCTACAGCAGCAAGCGGAAGAGTTGCTCAACGTGGCCCTGGAGTTCAGGCCCAGTGTTCTGCACACCACCACGCACTACGTCAATGGCCTGGTGGTCCGTGCAGTAGCAGAGGCGTTGGGCATCCCGTGGGTTTACGAGGTCCGGGGGCAACTGGCGGACACCTGGGCCTCCACCCGTGGGCCTGCTGCTCTTGAGAGCGAAAAATACCGGCTGTTCCAGCAGCGCGAAGCCGAGGTCATGCAGGCCGCTGACTTGGTGGTGACCCTGGGTGAGGCGATGAAAGCCAACATCGTTGCGGCCGGTATTCCCGCGAGGAGAATCCTCATAGCTCCCAACGGTGTCGGTGGACAGTTCTTGCTGGAACCGTTGACAACCGCCGCCGCCCGCCGGGAACTTGGCCTCATCGAAGATGGGCAATACATCGGAACCGTCAGCAGCTTGGTACCCTATGAGGGCATAGACGACCTCATTGCCGCCTTCGTGCTGCTTGCGGGAAGCCATCCCGACCTGCGGTTGCTGATTGTAGGAGACGGCGTTTCACTCCCCTCGCTGAGGGAACAGGCGAGGCTGTGCGGCCATGGTGACCGCATCCTGTTCACCGGACGTGTTGCACGCGATCATGCAGTCCACTACCACCAAGCGTTGGACGTTTTCGTTGTCCCTCGCAAGGATCTTGAGGTCACACGATCCGTAACTCCGCTGAAGCCTGTGGAGGCCTTGGCCTGCGCCCGACCGGTTGTTGCCAGTAATCTTCCTGCGCTCCGGGAAATCGTCGACGACGGCGTCAACGGACTGCTGGTCCAGCCCGAATCGCCTGAAGATCTCGCTCAGGGCATCTCTGCGCTTCTTTCCGGTGCGAGCCGCCGGTCCGAAATGGGGAGTGCTGGCCGCGCGGCCGTCTTCGCGGGCAGGACGTGGGCCGCGAATGCCAAGGCTCTCGCCGAGAACTATGCTCTACTGCGTCACGAATCATTTAGGAGAACCGAGTAGTGTCTGCACAAAGCAATGTCGTGCCCTCGACGGAAGTCGTTCCTGAAGTGGCGGTCCAGCCGCTTTCCGTCGATATGCGGAGACTGACTCGGGTCGGCTCTCGGCCTGGGTTCCTCGATTACCTTGTACGGCTATGGGACTTCCGGCAGTTCATTTTCTATGACGCCCGGGCACGCGTTCAAAGTGGAACAAGGCGTGATCGTCTCGGGAGTGCGTGGTTGCTCCTGAACCCGATCTTCAACGGTTTGACGTACTACCTGATCTTTGGACTCTTGCTGCAGACCAGCGGCGGGATCGAGAACTTCCTAGGCTACCTGGTAGTCGGGATATTCATATTCCAGTTTAGCTCTGGAGCAATAACAGCTGGGGCGCGCTCCATTCGCAGTAATAAGGCTGTAGTCCAGGCCTTCAATTTTCCCCGGGCGGCACTTCCAATCGGCGCCAATGTGCGGGAGCTGCTTGCAGCGGTGCCGCTGATTCTGGCCATGCTGCTCATTGTCGTTGTGTTGCCTCCGGGCGAGAAGATAACTTGGCTGTGGCTCCTGGTGGTCCCTGCTGTTCTTCTTCAGGCACTCTTTAACCTTGGGGTTGGGCTGATCCTTGCGCGCATCATCTCCCGGGTGAACGACGTAACTCACCTGATTCCCTTTGGACTCAGGGCCTGGATGTACGGTTCAGCAATCTTCTACACATATGACCGATTCGTCACCCACCCGCAGATTCTGGCAGCCATCAAGCTCAACCCTCTATTTAACATGATCGACATCGTTCGAGACTGCGTCCTGTATGCCAAGGTTCCTCAATGGCAGTCCTGGGCGATTCTTGCAGCTTGGGCGCTGGGTGTCTTCGTCGTTGGCCTTGTCTATTTCTGGAAGGGTGAAGAGTCCTATGGACGCGGGTGAGCAAGAGATATACATCGAGGGACACCCGTGTGTAGTGGTGGATAGCGTGGCGATGCGGTACCGCGTTGCCTCCAGCGAACCGTCGGCCGAGGATGACCGCTCCCGACGCTTTCGGCGAGCAGTGCGCAAGTCCAACATGGTCACCGTCCGCGCTCTCAATGAACTGTCACTTGTGGTGGAACGCGGTGAATCCGTTGGGATCATCGGCCGGAACGGCTCCGGAAAAAGTACTTTGATGAAGATTATCAGTGGGCAGTCGAAGCCAACTTCGGGGGCTGTTTACGCCTCCAGCACTCCTATCATGCTCGGCGTCAACGCAGCCTTGGTTCCGGACTTGTCCGGGGACCAGAACGTCATCCTCGGGTGCCTGGCCATGGGGATGAGCCGGTCCGAGGCGGGCGAGAGATTCGACAGCATTGTCGAACTCTCCGGCCTTGAGAAGTCGATTCACCTGCCGATGAAGTCCTATTCCTCGGGGATGTCCTCAAGGCTGCGCTTCGCCATCGCGGCGGCGGTCGATCCCGAGATCCTATTGGTGGACGAGGCCCTGAACACCGGTGACGCGCAGTTCGCGGACCGCAGCAAGCGACGGATGGACGAACTTCGGGAGCAAGCCGGCTGTGTCTTTCTCGTGAGCCACAGCCTCGAAACCATTAGCGATATGTGCACCCGAGTTATCTGGCTGGACAAAGGCGATCTCATCATGGACGGTGAGTCGGCCGTGGCAATCAAGGCCTACCAAGAATTCACTAAGCACCTTTCCAAGGGAAATAACAACTCCGCCTCGGAAATCTTAGACAATGCCAAAGCCCTTCTGGTTGCCACCGAGGTCCGTGAACGATCCTCGCGACGGGACCGACGCTGATGGGCAAGTTCGCGAGCGTGAGGACTGCGCTGTGGCATTTGAGGTCCGGTGGTCTCACCCAGCTCAAAGAGTGGCGGCTGCGCCAGAAAGCCGAACAAGGCATTTTCGTTCCGCAAAACATCAAGGGTTCAATGGGCGGATGGGCAGGGCGCGGACGTAAACGCCAGTTGAAGTTCGCGCCGTACGAGTTTCCCAAGACGGGACCACGTCGGGAGGATCTGAACGTCGGCGTGATTCTCGACGATTTTACGCGAACCGCATTTGCCTACGAATGGAAGCTCTTTGACTTGACCAAGGAGCAGTGGCGCGCGCAGCTCCACCAAAGTCCGATCGATTTCCTGTTCGTAGAATCCGCATGGAATGGAAATTCAGGATCCTGGCAATACCAGCTCACTGGCCGTTCTGGTCCGGGGACGGAGCTAATACAACTAGTTGAGTGGTGCCGAGCTCAGGGAATTCCAACCGTTTTCTGGAACAAAGAGGATCCGCCCCACTACCAGGATTTTCTTCGGACCGCCAAGTTATTTGATCAGGTGTATACGAGTGATTCGGACCGCATTCCGGATTACATCCGGGATCTAGGCCATGACAGGGTCGGAACGTTGCCCTTTGCGGCTCAGCCGGCAATCCACAACCCCATTCGTCCAGCTCACGGATGGCACTCCCGTGGCGTCGCCTTCGCGGGGATGTATTTTGCGCATAAGTATCCGGAGCGCCGAGCACAAATGGATATGCTCTTGGGCGCAGCCATGTCGGATGGCGGAACGCGCGGCGGTGCTCTGGAAATCTTTTCCCGCCAGCTGGGCGGGGACGAAAATTACCAGTTCCCTCAACCCTATGAAAAATATGTGGTGGGTTCCTTGAACTATGCGGAGATGCTCACCGCATACCGAGCTTACAAGGTATTTTTGAATGTAAATTCTGTGACCGAATCGCCCAGCATGTGTGCTCGCCGGATTTTCGAGATCACGGCCTCGGGGACCCCCGTGGTCTCGACGCCCAGCGCGGCTATTTCACGGTTTTTCGAGGATGTTGAGGTTCCCGTTGCCGCGACTAAGATTCAGGCCGAGAATATTCTGAACAGGCTGATATCCGACACCGAATTCAATGAACGGGTCGTTCACAAGGCCCAGCGCCGTATTTGGGGGGCACACACCTATGCACACCGGGCAGAAGTAATCCTCCAAGACATTGCACCTGATCAATCGAGGCCGGTCACGCTCCCGTCGGTCAGTGCCCTGGTGAGTACAATGCGTCCTCACCAGCTGGAGCATATTTTGCAGACTGTCGGCAGACAGCGCGGCGTCGATGTGGAACTCGTTTTGCTCACACACGGATTTGAGGCTGACGCCGACCACCTGGCCCATCTTGCGCATATAAATAACGTGGGGAAATACAAAGCACTCGCCGCCGCGAACGCTCTGTCTCTGGGAGAGTGCCTCAACCTTTGTGTTGCAGCGTCCACTGGGACTATTCTCTCGAAAATGGATGACGATGACTACTACGCACCAAACTATCTTATTGATATGTTGCACACGTTGAGCTATTCCGGCGCAGATGTAGTTGGAAAGCAGGCCCACTACATGCATTTCCTTTCCAGCGGAGCGACGGTGCTCCGGGCTGCACACATGGAACATCGATTCAGTCGCCTCGTTATGGGTCCGACAATTACGGCGCGCCGGGAAATTTTCGAAGCGCATCCGTTTGAGCCACTACGACGTGGCGAAGACACCGCGTTCTTGGGTTCCGTACTGAGTGCGAAAGGAAGTATTTATTCGGCCGATCGATTTAATTTCTGCCAAATGCGAAGCCCTGACGGTCATACCTGGTCCGTTTCGGATGAAGAGCTTGCACGCACGGCCGAACCTATGTTTTACGGAGATCCGCGTGAGAAAATTAGAGCATAACTTACGGCATGAGGGGACATTACAGTGCTAACAATAGAGAAAGTTGCCGTCATCGGGTTGGGTTACATCGGCCTTCCTACCGCAGCAATACTCGCGGCCAATGGCATCCGTGTCATCGGCGTAGATGTGAATCAGGGCACAGTAGATGCCGTGAACAGAGGCGAGGTACCGTTTGTCGAACCTGACCTGAGTGTGCACGTTGCTGGAGCTGTGAGTCAGAAGCTTCTGTCCGCTTCAACTGAGACACCGACGGCAGACGCCTACATCGTCGCCGTGCCAACGCCGTTTCTATCCGACCGTACGGCGGACCTCAGCTACATTGAATCGGCGGCGCTCGGTATTGCCCCGCAGCTTCGAGGGGGGGAGCTGATCATACTTGAATCGACTTCCCCGCCACGTGCCACTCGTCATTTGGCCAACTACATTCTCGGGCTACGTCCCGACCTTTCGAGTGACGGAGCCAACGGGAAGCCGGTCGTTCATTTTGCTCACTGCCCCGAACGAGTCTTACCAGGCCGGGTCATGATTGAACTCGTAACGAATGACCGGATCGTAGGCGGCACTACGCGTGAAGCAGCTGAACGCGCCAAAGACCTTTATGGAGTATTCTGCCAGGGTGAGATTCACCTGACCGACGATGTGACTGCTGAGATGGCAAAGCTAGTCGAAAACGCGTATCGAGATGTTAACATTGCATTCGCAAACGAGTTGTCGTTCATTAGCGACACCGTCGGTATTGATGTATGGGAGCTAATCCGGCTCGCCAACCATCATCCTAGAGTCAATATTCTCCAGCCGGGCCCCGGTGTTGGAGGCCACTGCATAGCAGTAGACCCGTGGTTCATCGTTGCTGCGGCGCCGGAGGATGCCAAGCTGATAAGACAGGCACGCGAAGTCAACGATTCCAAGCCAGAATGGGTAGTTGGAAAGGTCATGGATGCGTTGTCTGGGTTGCCGGCCAAGTCCGAGATTGCAGTCCTCGGACTCGCATTCAAAGCAAACATTGACGACCTCCGCGAGTCGCCGGCCGTTGAAATCGCCAAACGCTTGGCGGACGCATTGCCAGAGAAATGCATTAATGTCGTCGAGCCTCACGTGCAAGAACTCCCATCATCACTGACCGGTCGCAACAACATTTCTCTCCAGGATTTGGAGCATGCCTTGGAACGATCGGCGGTCGTAGTTCTTTTGGTAGACCATGAAGCGTTCACCAAGCTCACCGATGATCAGCTAATTGGTAAAGCTGTGATCGATACACGAGGGGCACTGAAAGTATGAACCCCGAGAGTGATGTCGATAGATCTGGTGTCAATATTGTCGAGACCTTCCAGGCACACGACGGTCCACTGGTGCAGGGCTCTGTAGGGGTTCTTTGCAGCGGCGCTTTGTCACGTCGGGAACTTCAGATTGTGCAGGCGGATCTTTTCCTAATCCGGAGTGCTGATGAATTTCGCAGTGCCACGTCTGCGAGCCTTCACAGCTTTCTGATCCTGCCAAGCGGTATAGATCTGACACGTGAGCTGCTTCTGTCCGGCGCGTTCCAAAATGACGTAACCCTCATCTGGGCCTTTGACCAACCTGTTTTGGAGTCGCTACTGACTCTTGACACTATGGGGCTAAGCCAAGGAACCTCCATATTCGGATTCGCGGGGATGAACGATGATTCCCTGCTGATGACTCGCAGAAGTAATGACGCGGTTCTAGATCGCGGCAGTTTTGAAGCTGGGCTGCGAACGGCGCGCATGGAAACGACAAAGCCGAGTATGGCGCTCCATGGGGGCGAAGAATTGTCGTCGGCAGAGCTCCGCGACCTCCGGTTCAAGCACCTCAACCTCCTAAAGACGCTTGGGCCAACCCTTCCTTCGAAGTCTGCCGAAATCGATGACTCCGAGAAGCCTCGGGAACCACTAAAGCTAGAAAATGATCTCATACTGCTGAAGCGACGCTATGACGCCCTCGATCGAAAATACACGGCCTTGGCCAACTCTCGACTCGGGCGGGTGACTTTGAAACTTTGGGACCGCAAACGCCGTGGCCTACTAGCCAGCCAAAAACCAAGGAACTGAGAATGATGAAAGCGAACGCCGCCCGCGAAGCGAATGAAATTAAGCTCGACATCGACTATGGGCCACGTATGTTCACTGATGCTAAAGCTAGAGCCGATGAGATCGATGAGCTCAGCCGCACCAGTTCATTGGAGCCCTTGTGGGTCAACGACTGTGATGCGGGCTGGCGGCCAGGGGTCACAGTAGTGATCCCGAGTTACCGGGGTGCCGACCGGATTGGGACTTGCCTTCAGTCGCTTTTGGACCAAGATCTTGATGCGCGGAGTTTTGAAGTCGTTCTCGTTATCAACGGAGTTGACGATGGGACGCTTGGGATTGCGCAGGCATTTAGCCAAAACTATCCGGAGCATTCGCTTCGCATTCTGTTTCAATCGCAGCCTAGTGCTGGCGCTGCTCGAAACCTCGGCATTGCCGCTGCAGCGTTTGAATATCTCACTTTTGTTGATGATGATGATTACGTAGGACCATCCTTCCTGTCGGGCCTAATTAAAGTGGCTTCGCAATCTTGCGTGGCAATTTCCCCGATCGTTAATGTCCAACCCGACGGTGTGGAGGATTCAGATAGTCCGCTCAACGCCCAAATTCTTTCCCGCTCGACGTCGAAGTTTAAGCTAATTGAAGCCAGTAGTATTATTGGGTTCAATGCATGCAAACTTTTCCCTACCGCTGCGCTGTCTACTGTGCGTTACGTTGATGAGCTCCAAAGCGGTGAAGACGTGTGTTTTATGGCAGCTGTGGCCACCCAAAATGACTTTGACGCTCTCGTCAGCACCAAGGATCGGGCCGGGGCATACTTCAGAACCCTTCGGGATGAGTCGATATCACGTCAACCCTTAACCTATAACTTTGCCATCGAGCAGCGTCTGGCAGTCATTCGGGTGCTGGAATCACAGCGCTCTTGGGATGGCTCGGCCAACGACAACCTGCTCAGCACGTTAATCCGATCCCAGGCTGGCTTCACTAGGCGTTACCTCGATGAGCACCCAGAAGAACGCGAAGAGATCATTGCTTCCGTAGATGAATTCGAAGTCAAGGACTTTCCGTGGTCTCTGCTCAACAAGGGAATTGCCAAGGACCTGGTGGTAAGTTACTGCTTCGCCCCGTACTCCGATACCAGCGCTACAGTCGCATCCAAGGCAATTGTCGAACGCGGGCTCATAGTTGACGTTATTCACAACAACATGGGTAAGGTCCGGCGGAAGGATGCCAACCTTGGGACAATTGCGGGTAGGTTGATTGACAAGACCGTCGAGATAGATGCTCCGCCTTCATTTGCAGGGTGGAAGCAAATTTCTGAGTTTGTATCCAAGGGAATATCGGTGGCCGATAGGCAAGATGCCATTGCGGGTGGCTACCGAACTCTATACAGTCGGGTTCTTTGGCCTGGCTCACACTTTTTAGCAGCTCTATTCAAACTGCGGCATTCGACCGTCCGGTGGACGGCTGAATTCTCCGACCCCCTCAGTCACGACGTTATGGGCCTCAAGCGCGCAGGTGACCTAGAGCGCGATGATATGTTTGAAGTATTTAATCGAGGCGTTCTGTCGAGAGGGTTTGCTGCGCCCAAGACTGATAGTCTTTTCATCTGGTGCGAATTCATCACCTACGTACTCGCTGATGAGATTATCTTTACTAATGAAAACCAATTAGCATATATGCTCAGCCATATTTCGGACAGGAAACTTCGTCGTCACGTAGCTGAAAAGGCGGTGGTCAGAGTTCACCCAACACCGCCGGCCCGCAGTTATGAATTACTCCCATCCGATTACCCGTTGTCGAATTCTGTTATTAACATCGGATATTTTGGCGCATTTTATGAAAACCGAGGATTGATGGAAGTCTTAACCGCCCTCGTCAATTCGCCGAGCGAGGTGCGTAAGCGTACACGCCTTCATGTATTCACAAACAAGGCCGAAGAGCTGGCGTTGACCGTCCAGCGCCTTGGCCTCACAGGAGTGGTGAAATCCCAGGGCTATCGTCCCTATCTCGAGTTCCTGAATTTGGTGACCAGATTTGATGTGTTGCTGGTGAACGACGTAGAACGTGCGGGGGAGTTGCAGATAAATCCGTTCCTCCCCTCAAAGTACTCCGACTATCTCGGCGCCGGTCGTCCTATCTGGGGGGTAGTGGACGAAGGCAGCCCCCTTAGCGGCAAGCCGCTGGAGTATAAGTCGGCAGTCGGAAATGGTGTTGAGGCAGTAGCTGTGCTCAATCGAATTCACACGGATTGGGCGCCGAACCTATAGAAAGACGGGATGGTTCCCCGTGTATTTTGGTCTTTGTCGCTTTGACAATTTGTGGTCAATGCTTTTTATTTTGCGAAGTTTAGCTGCCCTTAGCATTTAGGTATGGTTGGTTTGTTCCGCCCGGTAGGGGCGGCGGACGCCGGCGGCGAGTAGGCATCTGAGCCGGTGGTTGGTGAAGTTGCGGAAGCCACGGGCGATTCTGCGGGTGGTTTCGAGGCTCTCCGCGATTGGTAGTGAATTCGGGCCCGTGTCTTTAGGCGTGAGGGGCCCGTAGCCCTGTTGTGATGGATGTTCTTGACGCATTCATCGATGACAGGACTAGGAGCCTTGACCGAGCTTACTTCCCGGCGCCCCGACGCTGCCACCGCCATCTTCAACCTGTCTGACTACCGCGTTCTTGAAACAGAGATTCTAGGCTTCGGGCAGCGGCGGATCCACGTCGAGAGCACCATCGAATCCGGGTGCCCGGACTGCGGGGTTATCGGCACCCGCCGGCATATACGGCACCGGCAGCGGGTCCGCGATATTCCCCTCGCCGGACCGGTTGAGGTCATCTGGTCCAAGCGCCGCTATTTCTGCGACGAATCAGAATGCCCCCGGGGAACGTTCTTCGAAGCCACCGTCGAGGTTCCGCGTCTGGCCCGCTCCACTCGACGGCTGCGGGACATGCTCGTCTCCGCGGTCATTGATTCCGGCCGCGCCGCCACCGAGACCGCTGCCGCGCACGGGGTTTCGAGGTGGCTGGTCCAGCGGGCCCTGAACGTGGCGGCCACCAGGCGTCCGGACGTGGACAAGCTGCGTCCACGGATGCTGGGCATCGACGAACAAAGGGTCCGGTCCGTCCGGTTCTTCAAGGACCCCGCTACCAAGGCCTGGAAGCGCTTCGAGCCCTGGATGACTACGATCGTGGATCTGGATACCGGGCAGGTCCTTGTGGTTGGGTCCCCAGATAGAAGTCCAGTGTCTGTGTGAGTTTCGTGTCCGAGAATGGACACAGGAGGAAATTCACGAATCATGGCACGCAGACAT
>NZ_JBEPPA010000014.1:0-109470 GCF_040547075.1 Arthrobacter sp. UYCu512 | reverse complement strand
TTGATCGGTACTCACTGACCATCGCACGATGGCTCACTACGTCGCCGGAGCAACGCGCAACTGCGGAGATCTACACCACTCCACGGGACGTAACCTTCCGGCCCGGCTCCCCCACGGAATTCACAGATCAGGAACGTCATGAAAAAGATCATCTTCGCTCTCCTTCCGGCCCTTATCGGGAGGGTTTTGCGCGCCCGGCGCGCGAAAAAGAACGGTCCCGGGCCCGCCGGCGGCACCACCCGCTACTGACCGCACCTAACGAGCTCATCGGACAGGAAATATCCGCCCGGACAGGGCCAGGCTCCGGGCAGGGCTGAGAAGTCGATGCTGGTATCAGCTGACCTTCGCCCGGTACCACCGAAGAGGTGAAAGACACGGGGAGGATGGCAGCCTGCTACCGGGCCTTCTGGCCTGACGGAACTGGCTTGTCCGGATATTTCGGCGATAGCACCCGACCTCCCTGCTCCGTCCGGAGCGCATTTTTTTGGGGCGCTCCAGCCAAGTGCACACCCGGTCTTGCTTTGGCTTCACTGCGGAAGCAGACCCGTTCGGTTCCCGGTCAGGAAGCGCGTCGCCGGGTAATCTGAGGTTGGGCCGGCCGGCCCGATATGACGGATAGGGCCACCCGATGGCTGTTAAATATGCGGTATACCAGGACAGATCCGGTGGTTACCGATTCCGGCTCGGGGCCGCCAACGGCGAAACCATTGCCTCGTCCGAGAGCTACACAACGAAGGCCGCGGCACTGGGCGGCATCGATTCCGTCCAGAAGAACGGTGACTCGCAGGTCACTGATCTCACGCAGTAGGCCGGTACTGGTGCGATGTTCTTAAGCATGCTTACTATGTTGGTTCGGCCGTACCAACGGTCACCAACAAAGGAGGAACCACGATGGGACTGGGCGACAAGATTCAAAACGCCGCTGAGAAGGCCGGCGGCAAGGGCAAGGAAGCTGCCGGCGAAGCCACAGGCGATGACAGCCTGAAGGCTGAGGGTCAGACCGACCAGGCCAAGGGCGATTTGAAGCAGGCCGGCGAGAAGGTCAAAGACGCCTTCAAGAAAGACTGAACCGGATCCAAGCGAAGGGGCGTACTCCTTTTTGAGGGTGTGCCCCTTCGCTTGTCCGCGCGGCGGCAAGGAAACCCGCTCCTACCTGTAATAGGTCTCGTACGAGTAAAAGCTGACTCCTGCAGTCTTGCCCACACAAAAAAATCGGCACCCCCTACAACCCCCGGCCCACCCCCCAACTGGTCCCCAGCAGAGGAAGGCCGGTTTCCTTGACCGCCCACGTCTTGGCCGATACTGCCGGAAGTTTGTCATTTCCCATGTTTGACACCGTTTCGGCCACCAACGGGTTTTACATGCACGCCTGGCAACGCCGGGGCCACGGAAAAGTGCCACGGACCCCCTGGTGAGGATCCATGGCACTTCCCGCCGAACCATGCATCCGGCAGGTTTTTCGGGTGGGTGTTACTTGGTGTTGACGGTGATTTTGGCGATGCCGACGAGCATGTCGGCTTTCACGGCGTCGGTCTTGAAGGTTTTGTTCAGCAGGCCGGCGGCGGTGTCGGAGATCAGCACCCGGGTGCCTTCCAGGACGGCGGTGTCGCCGGCCTTGGCGAGGGGCTTGAGGGTGGAGCCGTCGAGGTTGAAGATGTAGGCCTGCTTCGCGGCGGTGGTGCCGTTGACCGCGACGTCGCCGTAGAGCTTGGAGGTGCCCGGGTCGATGGTGAAGTTGGTCAGGTCAACCTTGGTGTCTCCGGCGGTCAGGGAGAACCCGGAACCGGCGTGGCTGATCAGGCCCTGCACGTAGGGGCGGTAGTCCTTGGCCGGGTCGTAGTAATCGACCTTGCCGCCGGTGATCGGGAAGATCAGCGAACCATCGGTCAGTGCCGCGGTCCCGACGGTGCCCGGGGTCAGCTTCAGGGTCTCAAGGGCCTTGGCGAAGGAGGCATCGAGCTTCACGGCGGTGGAGGTCCCGGTCAGGGCCGGGATGGAGGCCAGCGCCTTGGGCGCCTCAGCGGACATCGAGGCCGAGGAGGACGCCGGGGCGGCGGAAGCGTTGTCCGAGGGACTGCAGGCAGCCAGGGAGAACATCAGCGAACCGGCCGCTGCGATACCGGCGAAAGTCTTGATCGATGTGCGCATGGGGATACTCCTTGAAATCACTGGGGTGTGGGCCGTTCCCGTAGCCGGTACTTACCGGGTGACTCGGGCGGGCCCGTTGCTTGTCTGTCAGGAGTACTTCGAGACCAGTCCGGCATTGGATGGGTCACCCCAGTTCCGCGGCCATTCGTCGTCGTGTCGGGTTCCGGCCGAAGAGCAGCGATCAGCGCTGACCGTGCTCCGAAGACTGCGGCAACGTCAGCTGGGGCCCTGGATTCTTCAGGGTGGTATCAATCGATGACTGCGGCGCTCGTCGGCTTCTGGGAGTGGTGGCCGATGGGGCTCCGGTGTGCCCATCGGGCCCATTCTTCGGGCGTGGTGGTAGGGCGACCAAGTAGATAGCCTTGTCCTGCGCCCATGCCCAGGGCGGTGACGGCGGCCAGTTCCGCCTCGGTCTCGATCCCTTCGGCGACCAGAACGGCGCCGATCTCGCCGGCGAAACCTGTCATGGCCGCTCCCAGTGCCCGCTGCCCCGGGTCGGTATCGATTCCGGCGATGATGCCCCGGTCGAGTTTGATCAGGTCCGGTTTGAGCTGAAGAACGTGTCGCATCGACGCGAAGCCGGCGCCGGCATCATCTACGGCGATCCGCAGGCCCGCGGCCCGAAAAGGAGCCAGCGCCGCGGCGAGCGGCGCGTAATCGACCACCTCATGGCGTTCGGTGACCTCCAGCACGATGCGACGGGCCGGGATACCCGATCCCTGAATCAGCCCGGCCACGCCCGGGTCCATGCAGGCCTCGGGTGAAAGATTCACCGCGACGTACAGCGGTGCCGGCACCCCGGTGGCGTTCCTCAACGCGGTTTCGAGCGCAAGGATCTCCAACTCCACCCCGAGCCCGGCCGCGGCCGCCTCCGCAAACCATACTTCCGGCGACACCCCGGGCGTACCGGGAAAGCGGGTTAACGCTTCGGCGCCGATCACGGTACCGGTGCTCAGAGACAGGATGGGCTGGAACGCCGTCAGCAATGTCCGGCCGGCGAGGACGGACTGGACCCGGGCCCGGGCTTCGTAGAATGCAAGAGTATCGGCTGGCCCGGTAGTCAGGGCGCGGGCAGTTCCCTCGAATCCGACAGTCCGGCCGGACGCATCACGCAGCGTCCGGCCGGAGACCTCGACCAGGATCCGGCGCCCGTCCCGGTGCCGGCAGATGGTGGCCAGGCCGAACCAGGCCGCGTCCGCGTCTTCCCTGCTTGCCCTGTCCTGGAGTGCGGCCGCGAGCTCTTCCGAGTCGATCACGAGACCGAACTGCCGGCCCAGCAGTTCGGACGGTTCATAGCCGACCAGATCACGGCAGGCCGGACCGCAGAAGGTAAAGCGCCCGTCCGGACCGGTGGCCCACAACCATTCCCGGCTCGTGGCCAGTACCGTGTCCATCAGCCCCGCAGTCGAGATTGTTTCAGCCCGCTCCCTGCGCTGCTGGCTCACCAACTGATACGCGGCATAGACGACAACCGGGACCACAAGTAATGCCGCAAGCCCCGGAACCCAAGAGTCCCCGCCAAAACCGGTCCATGGTTGCTGGCCGAAAAGCAATGGAACGCGGATGGATATCGCCACAGCGGCATCGACACCGACGACCACCAGCAACCATTGGCCGGCTCCTGACAGCTGCCCTGAACCACGCCGGTTATTCCTTCCGCGCCGGTCCGGAGCCTGTGCCCGGTGTGAGAGGGTCTTCCTCCGGCGGGAGTCGCGCCCCATCATCAATTTTGTCTCCGGCGCATAACCAAGACCGGTTTTCCGGCAGGGTACATGGGCACGTGCGCCGCCCGAGTATGAGGAACAGCCCTCACTGCGGATCCCGCACTCAGCACACACATGTTCTCCATGGTGACACGCCGGTACCGTCAGTCAGCACCATTTGGCGGCACTCACCGGCAACGGCGGTGCCGTCCTGCCTTCAATGACGCTCCCTGGGTGGGAGGGCACCTGCCGCAAATGGGGAAATTCCGGCTTTGAATCGCTCCGTGCTGTTCGGGCTGGACCTTGAAGCTGGCTGGGTGTGCGGGCCGCCGCCTTAGTGAGGGTCGTTGCGCCGCCGGCGGATCCCTGCGGAATAGAAGATCAGCGATGAGACCGCTCCCAAGAGCAGTGCGCTGCCAAGAATGACAGCGACCGCACCGGATCCCAGCAGGAACACGCCCGCCGCTGCCCCCAATAGCAACAGCGGCAGAATCAGTGCCGGGACCCGGAATCCGAATCCCCGCACCGGGAGGACAGGGATGCCCTCGGGTGCGGTTCCTGTTTCGCCATCCCGTTCCGCCGCTCTGAGTCGTCCAGCGCATGTTGCCCGGATCGTTGCGGGCGAAGCAGCGTGTCCGGGGCGGAACCGTCCGACGAGGGTTCGGGTCCTGTGTCGCAGCCATTCATGGCAGTGTCCTTCAAGCGCGGGTTCAACCCTTTCAGGTCACGGCCGCTCCACGGTTACCAACGGTTACCAGGACACCTGAAGGTGTGACTTCTTTCACCATAACTTCCGGCTCGCACTCTGTCCCGTGGCAGGTCCGCGACACATTTGAAGACACCCCAACGTCAAATGTCCAGCCGTGGGACGGTCGACGGGCGGCTGACCGTCATCGGGCCGCCGGGCCGAGGGGTGGATTTAGCGGGGCCGTGGCTGCAGGGAACCCGTGCCTACCGCTGGAGCTGATCGGTTCTTGCCACGAGGACAATGTCTTAGGCTGGATTGTCATCTGGATAGGGGAATTGGTGCTTGATACGTTCAGTTTGAAGTTGGCGCTTGGGGTTGTCACGTTGACATTGTGTGTGCTGTTCTTCGGCTCGTTTCGCCGGACACGGTCGCCCTACAGCGCTTGGTGGTGTTTTGCCTTGGCTGCGTGGCTGGCCGGGAACGCGTCGTACGTGTTAAACGGGACGGACCAACAGTGGTGGGCGAACCCTGTTGGCAATGCGCTGTTAGTTGCCGGGGCGTTCGCTGCCTGGGCCGGATGCCGCAGCCTTCGGGGCTTTGCACCGAAGCGATGGCTGTTGCTTCTCGCACCTGCGGTTACCTTAGCGGCCTCGGTGCTGGGGAACCCGGCCGTGAACGTCTGGTCCGGCGGGGTGGTCTATTTCGGCCTGATGGGGGTGGGCATGGCGCTGGCGGCCCGGGAGCTGGCGCTGCTGAATCTTGGAGGCTCGCAGGCTCATCGGCCGCTGCTCTTTGCCGCCGGTACCTTGGTTGCGTTCTTCGCGTGCAGGGGAGTTTTCTATGTCCACTTCGGACCGGACGACGAGATTTTCCGTAGCTACTTCGGTCCCGCTGTTACCTGTATTCTGCTGATTGTCCTCCTTGTCACCGTCTCCTTCAGCATGACGGCGTTGAGCAACGACCACTTAGTCAACGCACTCAGCGAGCGGGCGGCCCGGGATGGGATGACGGGTTTGTTGAACCGTGAGACGTTCTTCGAACGGGCTCAATCGACACTTCTGCGCCTGGAGGGCGATGGTTCCGTTTCCACGGTGGTCCTGGCAGATCTGGACCACTTCAAAGCCATCAACGACACTCACGGTCATGCAGGCGGCGACGCGGCGATCCAGGCGTTCGCGGATGCATGCCTGCGTTCAGTGCGCCGCACGGACATTGTTGGGCGGTACGGCGGAGAAGAATTTATCATCTTGCTGTCCGGCGCCGATCCCGCTCGTGCCCTCACCATCACAAAAGACATCAGCTGCCGATTCGCTTCTGCTACGCCACCGTCAGGGATGGCGTTCCCCACGGTGAGCTATGGCATCGCGTCCACTGACTTTGGGCCGTCCCTGCCCCGGATGATCGAGGGCGCCGACGCCGCCCTTTATAGGGCCAAAGCCCGGGGACGGAACCAAGCCGTGTACGCCACGGAATAAAGGGGCCACCGCCCTTTCCCGCGCCCGCACAAAAACCTGGACGCACGTTGCGGGGTTTCCCCCGACGCGCAACAGACATTTGAAGCAGTACTCGTCACGGCACAGGGTGATCCAGGGGCAGCCTGTCAAGCCCCGGGTTTTGTGGAGGCGTTTTTAGTTGGAAATAGAGAGAAGTTCCGGGGCCGGGAGGCCGGCGTGGAGCTGCTCGTATTCGACTGGCGGGACGTGGCCGATCTCGCCGTGAAGATGCCGGTGGTTGAACCAATCTACGTACTTAGCCACGGCGACCTCAAGGTGGTTGATGTCCCGTCAGGGACACTTATTGCGGGGAAGGGTCCGTGCCGTCGACGGCAAAGGCCCGCTTGATCTCTCAAGCGGGCCTTTGCCTGCGCCGGGTGCCTGCTCCGGTAACTGAACGTCTGATTCGTTGCGGACCGCCTCTCTTGGCAGAGGCGTTGCGTCGACGTTATGCCGTTGCGGCTGCTTCGGGCCATTCGAACTTGCGAAATGGTGCATCCACCGGAGTTTGTGCTAGGTGGTTGGTGTAGTTCGACATCACTTTCTGTGAGACGCCAAGAACAACTTCGAGGACCTGGCGCTTGGTGTATCCAGCGTCGAGGAAGGTCTGCACGGCGGCGTCGTCCACGTTGCCGCGCTCACGCACCATGTCCAGGGTGAAAGTGCGCAGGGCTTCCAGGCGGGCATTGGGCAAAGGCGTTTCATTGCGCAGCGCTTCGGTGATGGCGTCGTCGACCTTCATGGATTTTGCGATGCCGGTGTGGGCCGGAACACAGTAGGTGCAGGCGTGTTCGACGTTAACCGTCTGCCAGACGACAGTCAGTTCGTCCTTGTCGAAGCTTGAGTTCAGGAACAGCTGGTGCACCAGCTGGTAGCCCTCCAGCAGGCCGGGCGCTTCGGCCATGGTCGCGTGCAGCCCCGGGATCCTTCCGTTCTGTTTCTTGGACTTGGCGAGCAGCGCTTTGCTGGCTTCGGGTGCTGTGTCTTCGTCGTGCCGTGTGAAGTCAATCATGGGTGTCTCCAGTTAAGTCGTGGCCGGTAATTACCGGCCGTTGGTTGAGTAAATTTCCGAAGAGTCTCTAGTGAAGTGCCGCTCAGATGCTGTTGTGGTCCTTGACCGCGCTTTCAAGCTGGCGCAGTCCCGGGGCGATGGCGGCATCGACTGCCAGCGGGTCGGCGGCGTTGAGCTGCTGCATCGCACGGCCGTCCCGGGGTGTGGCGTTGATTTCGTGATTGTCGGCTGCGAGTCCGGTCATCACATCGGCCACGACGTCGGCCACTGGCCGGCGCGTCCAGTCCGCGTTTTGGGTGCTCATCATGGCGGTGTCAGTGGCGCCCGGGTAGACGGTGGTGACGTGCACGCCGGTGCCGTGCAGTTCGCGCCGCAAAGATTCTCCGAAGGCGGCCAGGCCGGACTTCGTGGCTGCGTACACGGCGTAGAACGGCACACCCACCAGTGCGATTTCGCTGGAAATGTTCAGCAAAAGACTGCCGGTGCCGGCTCCGGAAGTGCGCAGCTTCGGCAGGAGGGCCCGGGTCAGCAACAGCGGCGCAGTGAGGTTCAGATCGATCATCGAACGGATATCTGCCCCATTGGACTGCTCCAGCCGGCCAGCCCGGACGTTGCCGGCGTTATTGACCAGCAAATCCACGGTGTCCCAGGACTGCACGGACTCAGCCACCAGGTCCACAGCACCCGGCTGGGTCAAGTCCTGTACCAGGATTTCGGCACTGCCGCCCGCTGCCTGCACCAGCTGCGCAGTCTTCTTCAATGGTTCTTCCTTGCGGCCCACGAGCAGCAGATGGGCGCCCTTGGCGGCGAACTCCAAAGCAAGCGCCTGGCCGATTCCCTGACCTGCGCCGGTAATGATGCCGCGACGGTTTCTGAGATCCACGATAGGGATCCTTCCGGGTTGAGGTAACGGGCCGCAGTGACGGCCCCGAAAGAACAAGTTTTAATTCTGTACCAAACGGTACCATATGGTTCGAGTCTTTGATACCGAAAGGTTACAAACCCCTCCGGGGCGACGTAGAATGACGTTATGAGCACTACTGTTAATGCCACCATCGGCCGTCCCAGGCTCTTCGATGAGGAAGCGGTCCTCGCCCGCCTGACGGCACTGTTTTGGCGGCGGGGCTACACCCAGACGTCGATGACGGACATCGTGGAAGCCAGCGGGGTCCACAAACCCAGTCTTTACCGGACCTTCGGCACTAAAGAAGAACTGTTCGCGACCGTGCTGCGGCGTTACCTCGCCGAGAGGATCGGGATGTTCGCCGCCCTGATCGAGCAAGCGGGCCCGGGCATCAAGGGTGTCCATACGTTCCTGCACCTGTTCGAGGCGGACGCCGTTTCCGAACACGGCCGGGACGGCTGCTTGATGGTGATGGCCTCGAACGAACTTCGCGGCACCCTGCCCGGCTACGACTTCTCCGCGGAGTATCGTCGGGCGATGCGCGGGCAGATCGGGACGCTCATCGCCCGGGCGGTGCCGGCCGGCGGCCCGGAGCTCGTCCAGGCCCGGACCGACCTGCTCACGACTTATCTGCTTGGGCTACAGGTCATCCTGCGTTCCGGTGCCGACGCAGCGGAAATCCACCAGTACCTCCATGCCATGCACGTCACCGCCGACACCTGGTGAAACCCGCGGGCCGCAGCCTGCGGTTCACCAGACTGCCGCGCCGGGGTGGTGACAGCAGGTTCCAGGACGGCCGGTACACCAGTGGGGCGCTCGGGCATGCGGACCCGCACCGCAGCGGGCAAAACGACCGCAACCGGCCACTCAAAAGATCGGCCTCCGGCGCAATAACCTCACGGGCCTCGCGTGGGTCCTCTTTCTCAGGCGAAGTGTGTCATCCGGGCCTTCCAACAAGCAGTACAGCACTTTGGGTCGTGGCGACCGTTAGCCAAAGAAGAATAGTTCCCCCGGTCCGACGTCGTGAAGAGCGAGGATGGGGTTCGCGCAGGCGACGGCAGACCCGAGGTTTGGCGACCTGACAGGCGCGGAGAGGAAGTGGGGACCCGGGTTCTTCAGGTCTGCCAGCCTGGTACGGCCTGGTTTGGGAGTCTGGGTTTGGTGGGGACAAGGTCGCCGCCCCGGTGGCTGTAGTGCTGAGTGTGGATCCACACCGCAAGGGCGTGCTCACGCTCCGAGCAGTCGTAGTCGTAGACGTAGTCGTCGTGCCTCGGCCGGTCGTTCCCTTCGGCCCGAATCACTTCGAGTTGGGAGGGGCGGTCCGGCCAACGAGGTTCATCCGCGGCGTGTCGGGGGCTCGTGTCCCAGCGGGAAGCCGGGCGACGCCCTAACGGCAGGCGGGGTGTGGGGTTTCGGTGGTGCTTGCCAGATGGAGCAATTACGCGTCGCCGGCGACGCGCTCGTCACGGCACAAGCGACGATCGCAGACAACCATCCGGTTGTCGATCAGGTCCGGAGGGGCGGCGTGTGGATGGTGTCGCGGTGAATCTTTTGGGCGTGGTCTTCGTCGTTGTTTAATCTTCCTGTTGGCTGTGGGCGGGAATCGACCCGGCAGCCCCGTCCCGTTCGATGATGAGGCCGTAGGGTACCTCGGCGCTGAGTGCTACCGTGTACAGGCCCGGATGATGACGGGTAACCAGAATGCCCTGCCAGCCTTCCCTCATGGAGTGCTCTTGTGCTGTCTGGACTGCGTGGGTGATGCCGTCCTGAACCGTTGCAGCGGTCGCGCCGGTGACGTGGAAGTACCGGCCCGGATCGATAGTCGTGATCATGGAAAACTCCTCATGTTATGCCGCTGCTGCTTATCAAGCAGCATGCGGCGCCGGCGCGCAGCAGTGCCCCCGGGTTTTCTCCGGGGGCACTCGATGTACCTGTGCGTGTTGGCTATAGCAGACCAACCCTGCTAGCATGCCATGTCCCGGGGGTATAAGGGGTCTCCGACCTGCAGATAGGGGTCTCTGGGTACCTCTGAAATCTGTTGTCTGTTGAGACATCGATCCGAGACTTCCCCGGATTTTGTTGACTCCCTGAATCCACCGCGGTTTGAAACCTAGATGCTCCAGGTTCAGGCCCGTAGTTCCCTCCCCAACCTGCAGCGTGTGGGCGACGTAGCTCTCGTTCCGGGTCGTGGCCCCGACGCTACCGACTTGCCCCTCGACACTCCGGCGCCGGGTCTTGCCGGGACGGCGCGACTGCCGAAACTTTGGTTAAAGTTTCACCAGTTTCACCACTTTCACCTAGTTTCACCTAAGTTTTCCTGGGAGGTCCGGTGCAGAACCCTTTCAAGCCAACGGCCGGGGCAACACCCCCGGTACTGGTGGGCCGGACCGGGCTCTTGGACGAGTTCGAGTACGGCCTGCAGCAGGGCTCCGGAGCCCCAGGGCTTTTGACCATCATCACGGGGTCCAGGGGCATTGGCAAGACCGTCATGTTGAGCGCGGCCGAAGGGATCGCCCGGGCTCACGGGTGGGCCGTCATCTCCCGGACCGCCACACCCGGGTTCCTGGCCGGAGTTGGCGACGACATGCTCGCTCTCGTCGAGGAGCTTGGGGACGGGCCTCCTGTCAGGAAAATTACCGCCTTTTCGGCGGCAGGGTTCGGACTGACAACCCAGCTTCCCCCGGAACGGGCGGCCGACTGGCGCCGGACCGGGAACGAACTTCTGCGCCTGATGGACACACGCGGCACGGGACTGGTCATCACTATCGACGAAATCCACGCCGTCGACAGGACCGAGATCTCCCAGCTGGCCGCCGATGTCCAGCACTTCATCCGCGAGGGTCTGCCCATCGGCCTGATCTTCGCGGGTCTGCCATCAGCGGTGTCCGACCTCCTCAACGAAGGCGTCGCCACCTTCCTGCGGCGCGCTGACAAGATCAATCTCCACGAAGCAGCCATCACCGAAGTCACCGCATCGTACAGCGAGCTCTTTAGTCAGGGAGACATCAGTATCTCCCCTGACCTTATTACCGAAGCAGCCGAGGCCACCGAGGGATATCCCTTCCTGATCCAACTGGTCGGCTACTACCTCTGGCTCGAAGCCGACAAGGCAGGATGGAAACTCGACCGAAGTTGTGTTCAGCGTGCGATCGCAGCCGCCCAACGACGGAACACCTTGGTGGTCGTTGAGTCGGCGCTCTCAGACATCTCGGACAAAGACCGCAAGTTCCTCGGCGCTATGGCCTCTCAGGACGGACCCTCCGCAGCCGGCCGGATCGGCGCCATCCTCAGGGCCAAGCCCAATGTCGTGTCCAAGTACCGGAACAGGCTCATCGCTGCGGGCCTGATCGTGTCCGCGGGCTACGGCAAAGTCGGCTTCGCAATTCCAGGACTCCGTCAATACCTCCGGGGGTAGATTGACGGAACGTCGGCTGCCGGCTGGGTGCCAGATTATGGGGCAGTGGCTCTTTGTATAGCGAGGCTTAGTCGAGATGGCTTGCCATGATCCACACGTCCCGAACGGCTCAAATTGCTCGCCTCCTGGGAGCTCCAAGCGCCTTGAAGGTCCCGGAATTACTGCCAGCTCCTGCTCTCGAGTAGCTAACGATTAGCGACTGGAGAAGCCCATGCACGTGAACCGCATAACGCTTGATCTCACGGTGCCCGATATCGAGGATACCCGGGTCTTCTACCGGAGTACTTCGGGCTCCAAGCGGAGGAACTTGGTCGGAACGGGGTACCCGATTCGTCGTACCGGGTTCAGGGGAACACCTTCATCTCATGTCGCGGGACGCGACGGCGCCGGAGAACCCGCTGCTTACTGTCAAGGTCGTCGACGTCGACGACGCCTATGCGAATGCCCGTCGTCGCAGCTACCAGATTGTTCATCCGCTGACGACGGAGACGTGGGGTGTTCGCCGGTTCTTGGTCCGTGCTCCCGATGGGACGGTACTGAACATCGCCCAGCATCGCGACCGCTGAATCGACGACTTGCAGGCTCCGGTGGTGACAGACTCCCACTTCCCGCAAGAGCTTGGAGAACATGGCCTTGTTCAGCGGCATCGAACTACAAGGTGGATTCACAACATTCGACCCGACTGAAGCAATGTGAGCCTTGCCGACTCAGCCGCGGGAGGGCCCGCGTGATGATTGCTTTGGGAAGTAGACCCCGTTTAAAAAGGTACCTAGCCGTTCTCCCATTGCAGCCCGAGGAAGTTGAAGGCCTTGCTGATTTCCGGGCTGTCGTGCTGCAGTGGTCCTTCGTCCGTCACTTCCTGGATGTTCGGCGTGATCGTTGGATCGCCGGGGCGCTCGAAAATGGCCCAGAGCTGCAGATCGTCACCGTGGCGGGAGGCAAAAGTGACGCCATCGAGGTCTGTCATCTCGTAGATCCAGGAGGCTACAGCCTGTGTCAGGCGCCGGGGCCGGGCGTCCTTCAGGGCCGCAACGTCAAAGTCAGCCAGACCCAGGCTCAGGGCCAGGCCGATGAAGTGCGGGTACAGGGCCGCGACGCTGCCCGAGGCGGTCACAGCACAGTACCGCCCGGGCAGCTCCGCCGACGCGGCAGCGCGCACTTCAAGCCACTCCCTGGGGACTTGCCCCGGGGCAATGGTGGGATGCAGGACCTTATCTTCGTCATCCTCAACGATCTCGTCCAGCTCCATGCTCAACCGGGCATCCTTGCGAAAATGCGCCAGGACCTCCAGCAGGCACGCCAGCAGGGACGAGCCGGCATAGATGGTGCGGAAGTTGCCGTGAAGGTCATCCCACCGTCCCGGGAACCGCCCGTCGGTGGCCCATTCCCAGCCGCTCCAGGCCCACGGTTCCGGGCGGAAGCCGACACGCCAGACCCTACCGGAGGCCTCGGCCGCGGTCGGGTGCGCAAAAACCACCGGTCAGCCTGCGGCCGCGAACGCCCGTGCAGCGGCCAGCACCTGCGGGCCGGCGTCGTCCAGCTGGCCTTCGCGGAGCAGGCGCGCCGGCGGGACATCATCCAGCTGCGGATTCATGCCCTGGAACCAGGCCTGCACCACCGCCCGGGAATCACGCTCCGCGAGCAGGGCGGCCACATGGTAGGCAGTCCTTAGCCGCTGCATCACCTCGGCGGAGGGTTTCCGTTCCCCGTCGGCCCACAGCCGGACGGCTCGGGTCTCCTTCACGGACCCGATGTAGGCGACCAGTTTCGCCCCCAGCAGGTCCCGCAAATCCCGGACCAGCACGTCATCGGCCAGCCGGATGGAATCCTGGTGCGCCTTCAGCCCGCCGCGGGCGCCTGTCACTGCAGTCATAGTTCATGGTCCCACGAAAAGGCTAGCTGAATCAAGGGGTCAAACACACGCCAGATCACACCCAGACACACCGATAACCGTGATTATGACAAGCTGGCGTCCGGAAGGGGCTGATTGGCGAAGCAGAGGGGGCGGTCTTCCGGGAAACTTCATGGATTTGAGATCGCGGCTTGACCGGACGGGATGGAACTACCTCGATGTTCCGGTAAGGGCCGGCCTTATGGGATACACCGTGCGTCCCTGCTCGGGAAGCGAGAATGTTTGCAGTCGTACGCAAGTCGAGAATGGTGTGGGCGCTGCACCCCTTGCGAATCATCTGCGGAGACGCCCGGGCCCGTTTCAGTCGGCACGTTTGACGTTTCTTCGGTGACTTTTTGGTAGCGTCTTATCCGTCTTCGCCTCACATATTCTCTAGCTGAATCAGGAGTTGCAGGCCATGGACTGGATGTTCACCGTTCTCGGGATCGCCCTCATTGTGATGGGTGCGAACGACGTGTTCCACACCCTTTTGCATCCCAGTGGCCAGGGCCGGGTCAGCCGCCTGTGTATTGATTCGACTTGGGGCGTCGCTCACGCTCTGGGCAGCAGGGCCCTTTCTGTGGCGGGGCCCGTGGCGGTCGTCGCTGTGATTGTGCTTTGGGCGGCTTTGCAGGCGCTGGGTTGGGCTTTGATCTACTTCCCGCATGTTCCAGGGGGATTTGTCTATGCCGCAGGGGTGGACCAGTCCCGCTACGGGAACTTCCTGGAGGCCCTGTATCTTTCGGTGGTTACGCTTAGCACCGTTGGTTTTGGCGACGTGGTCGCTATAGATCCGTGGATCCGGATGGCGTCTCCGCTTGAATCACTCATTGGCTTTGGCCTGCTGACGGCGGCCGTGACGTGGTTCATGCAGATTTATCCGGCCCTCGGGCGCCGTCGGGCGTTGGCTATCCGTCTGACGCTTCTGGACCGGGCCGGTTACGCCAGAAGCATCGGCGACGCTGACCCGGGCGCCATTGCATGGGCGCTGGAGTCGCTGGCGGTCGACCTTGTTCAGGTCCGGGTCGACCTGTTGCAGACGCCCGAGTCGTATTATTTCCGCGAAACCACACCCGTGACATCGCTTGGCGCCTGCATCGCCCAGGCCGTGGCCTTGAGCGAGGAGGCCGGAGGGGCCGTGGGCCCCAGTGTCCGGTTGAGCGGCAGCGTGCTCCGCGAAGCACTCGAAGACCTCGCCGAGCTTCTACGCACCGGCTTCCGGCTCTCCGGGTCCACGCCGGAAGCAATTTTCCGTGCCTATGCGGCCGATCACAACTACGACTACACTTGGCCCGATACCCGCGGCCGTCAGCAGCCGTAAAACTGCGCTGCGGGATGTAGTAAGTCTACTGATGACCCGGATAATCAGTCGCCGGCAGGAAAGAAATCTAAGGCGACGAATAGGATGCACCTGCGTCACCGAGCAAGGATGGCCGGAATGGCTCTCACGCTCACAGCCGTCCTGACCGGCTGCCAAGCCGCAAGCGCCACCAACAGCCAGCAAAACCAGGAAAACGCCCGACCGGATACAGCCACGGTACACCCGTCACACCCAGCGCCTCAGGCATGTCCCATTCGATGCATCTTCACGGAATGGACATGACTCTCGTGGACATCAACGGCCACCCGACCAATCCGACACTCGTGACAACCCGGGCAATAGCCCCGGGCGAGTTCTTCACGCTCGAATTCCGGGCCGATAATCCCGGTAACTGGATGTTCCACTGCAGTTTTCCCGGACACCAAGCCAATGCCGGCGCTTCGGGCTATCAGGGAGCGCCGGTCGGTATGCTCCGGATCTTCCACTACAACGGGGCAGCGCCTGTCCCCCGGCAGTACTTCGCGCCAGCCACCAGCTGAGCGCACAGGAACCATCTACGGTCGGCGGATATGAACGCCCTGATCTGCCTTACCCGGTCGTCGCCGGTTCAAGGGATCGGGCATCGGCTCTGATGCAGGCAGAACACGAGTGTCGCCGACCGTGAGTGCTTCCATCGCAGTGCAGAGTTCCACCATCAGCGCCGGCGAGGTCGGTGGTCGTCCTCGATCGCGCCGGCGCCGGTAACTCAGGTGCGGGAGTGTTGCCCGTCGTTGACCTCTTCGTCCTGATCCCTGCGACGGACGGCCCACCATTGTGCACCAAAGATTGCCAGGGACACTGCGGCGGCCACGGCCAGCATGAGCAGATCCTGTCCTGCTTTGACGATAATGAAAGCGGTCATCACCGCAACGTCGAGGACGATTGCTGCCACGGGAACCCACCTCTTTGCGCCGATGTCCTGGTGCAAGCGGCGGATGATGCCAAGGTGGACGGCGATGTCCATGCTGAGATACAACAGCGCACCGAGGGACGCGATCTGGGTGAGGTCAAAGAAGACGGTGACGAGGATCGCCAGACCGGCCGTGATCAGCAAAGGCTGGTGCTTGATTTTATCGGGGAGCCCGGGCGCCTGCTTCATGTCCTGCAGCATTGAGTAGAGCCTGGACACCGAGTAGATACTGGCCAGAAGACCCGATAACGTCGCCACAACTGCGAGGGCGATCGTCAGCCCCACGCCCCACGCACCGAACAGTGGCTCGGCGGCCCGTGCCAAGGCATAGTCCCTGGACTCGATGATCTGCGGGACGCTCAGGCTTCCGACAACAGATACCGTCAGCAGTAGATAAATCACCGTGCAAACGGCGAGTGAAATGATGATGGACCGGCCGATGTTTTTCTTCGGCTCCCTGATGTCACCGCCCTGATTGGTGATGGTGGTAAACCCCTTGTAGGCCAAAATGCACAGCGTTGTGCCTGCCAGGAACCCGATGATGCCCTGCGGCGGCGGTTCACCCGAACCGCCGCTGAGGGTGGTCCCCAGCGAAGACCACCCTGCGGCCAGAAGCCCAGCGATCGCCAGCGCCGCGATGCCGACGATCTTGGCTACAGCCGTGACGGCAGCGGAGCGCTCCACCAGCGTATTGCCGAAAATATTTACCACAGCGGCCAGAGCTATCGCAGCCACACCCAGCGCTGGCACCAAGAAAGCCGATCCCTGGAGTCCGAAGGGACGAAGCATGTAGGTGCCGAAGGTCCGTGCCAGCAGACTTTCCGCGACCACCATGGAAACGTACATAAAGAGCGAGAACGACCCTGCAACCACGCCTGGGCCGTAGGCATCCTTGAGCAGCATAGCGATGCCTCCGGAGGATGGATTGGCCCCGGAATACTTCACATACGAGTACGAACTGAAGGCAACGACCACTGCCCCGGCAAGAAACGCCGCGGGAACCAACCCGCCCGCGAGCCCGGCAACCTGGCCGACCAAGGCAAAAATCCCGGCCCCGACCATGACCCCCGTCCCAAGCGAGACAGAACCGGCAAGGGACAACTTCGCGGAATCATCGACCATGACAACGAGTCTAACCGCGACGCCGACGCCACTCCCCCGTGACAGCTCCCGACCGCCGAGGTGACCGGCGCCCAGCGAACCTCAGTGGGTGAGCACGGCATCGCCCCAATCACCCGGACTGATTTGCCTCAACCCTCCGAGCACGAAACCGCCACACGTGAGCCCGTTCAAATGAGGTGGCCGCCCACGCGAATCGGACCTTACACGAGGACCCTAAACCCGGGGGTAAGTAGACTGATGCTTCGTTGGTGCTACCGGCGGCTCCAGGCTCCTCAGGATCGACAGATTTGCCCTAACACCACCCTTCGGAAACGGAGGACATCGTGGAATCTTTGCCTTTATGGCTCCTCGTCCTGGTCTTCGGGGACTGTGGAATTAACGGTGTATCCGGCTCGACATGCCAGGCGGGCTGCTTGGCAGGAATGAGCTGGATATGCCGGTGACACTGGATGCCGTGAAGACTGCGGACACCACTGAGAAACCGAAGGAAGATTCGCCTACCGAGAGCAGTGAACCTGGCTCTGAACGGGGCCGGGTCAGTGACCCGAAGGATGGTCCGTGGGGTGTTCAATCCCCGGCCCCGGTGCGGGGTTTATGTCTCCTCCGGTGCCACTGATCGCCGGGCCGATGACAAAAGCCGAGAGTGAGAACATCGCGGCGAAGATCAGCAGTCCTATGGCGGGAGCGACCCACGTCCCAAACCGGCGGTACAGGCGCAAGAGCAGCGGAATGGAAGCGAGTAGTCCCAACGCACCGAACAATGCGGTGCCCCCCGAGCCGGCAACGAGCGCAGTGCCGGCGAGGAGTCCGATGTGATGCAGGATGTGGGGCAGGAGACCCACGACGAAACCTAGAACGGCGACGACCGAGTGCCACAGGCTATGCAACCGGCCCCGCCAGGTCTGTTGCTCTTCCTGGTCAGCCTCTGCGCCGGAAGGCGATACCGTGGGCCGGTGAAGTTGGTGGGAGTGATCATCGGTCATGGTGGCCGTCCGTCTCATGCGCGTGCGCTTTCGGCCTGGGCCTGACGACGAGCACGGGGCAGTCGGCGTGATGGACGGCCTGTGTGGACACAGACCCGAGGAGCAGCCCAGTGAATCCTCCATATCCGCGGGAGCCGACTACTAGAAGGTCCGCATCCTTGGAAGCTCTCAGAAGGACCGTGACGGCAGGTCCTTGCACGACGTCACCGATGACAGACACACTCTCGGTGTCCACACTCTTCAAGGCGGCCGTCTGCATTTTTCGCGCGGCCGGCTCGAAGACTGAGGATCCCAGATCATCGCTTCCATGCCGGCCGTCTGGGGCGGATACTCCCAGGCCGTCACGGCACGTACCTGTCCGTGACGGAGACGGGCTTCTGTGACAGCCCACTCGAGAGCTATCTGCGATTCCGCCGAGCCGTCCACTCCGACCGCGATCCTGAACCTGTCTTCCCCGCTCATGGGTTCCGCCGTCCTAGAGGTCCTGCCTGCTGGTTGCCCTCAGTCTCCCATGCTCGACTTCAGCCGCAAGGTTACGTGATGAAGATGACCCTTCAATGAAGATGTCAGGGCGCTAGTGGAAGAGGCTGTCGGCGGGGCTGCAGTGTCTGAGGAATCCTTGTCAAGGCAGACGGGGATACCTTTGGCGATTGGAAACAGCTTTCACGGCTGCGGTGTGTGTCTCTTCGGTTCTGCCCCATTCTCCGTCGATCCCTGTCGACTCACGGTGCCCGCATAGCATGCCTCGGAGCAGGTCAAGTATCATACCGCTGACAGATCCAAGCGCTGCAGGCTGCTGGTCTGCCAAGGCTCCTTCGTCGGGTGCAGGATCCGGCCCCGGTTGTCCTGCACCTGTCCGCCGATACAACGAAATGGTGGTGATACGGCTGACCTCCGCGATGTTGGGCGTTCCGGTGAACACGGGCCCCGCGGACCATGCGAGTACGGGCGTGAGCAGGAAGCCGCTTTCGGGAAGGGCGATGGCTGGCAGAGTCCCCAGAATGCGCACGCTGCCCGGGTCCAATGCCGTTTCCTCAGAGGCCTCGCGCAGTGCCGTAGCTGCCGGCCCGTGGTCGCCGGCTTCAGCAGCGCCACCGGGAAAGACCAGCTGCCCGGGGTAGTTGGTCAGATCGGGTGCACGTTCAGTAAGGAGCGCTGACGGGCCGTGAGGGCTGTCTGTGAGCAGCACAAGCAGCGCCGCCGCCCTCAGGGTCACGTGTGTCGGCTGCCGGTCCAATCCGAGGGGGGTCCGCCCGGTCAGTCGGGCCAAGGTGTCGGCCCATGGCGGCCGCACGGACGTTCCACGGCTCAGCCTGGTCGGGCCGGCATCGGAGTCCAGCCATTGCAGTTGTCCGGTTTGTACACGCAGCAGCCCCACCCCGGGAGCGGAGTTGGCCGGCTGCACCAGCCGGGTCAACTGCCCAAAACCCGGATGACCGAACAACGCACGCGCGGGACGGCGGACCGTCAGGTCAGTCGGCCCTGAGAAATCAGCGGGGTTGTTCGCGACCGCCACCAAGGCCTGGCCGGATCCCACGAGGTTCGCCACCGGGCCGCCAAAGGCAACGAGGGTCTCGCTCATCGCCGGTACCAGCAGAAGGTTGGCGCCGGCCTCTGCCAAGGCGTGCACGGCGTGAGGGTTAAGCAGGTCCCGGCAGATCGCCAGCACCAGATGCCATCCGTCATCGCTGACATGGACCCGCAGCTCGGGCCAGCCCTGGGGATGGATGTCTTCGTTGACCGGCCGGTCGGCCGGGGAATGCTTGTCCTGGGTCAACGGAGCCGCCACGCCGCGCAAATACGCGACGGCCGTGTTACGGCGCCGCGGGGACCCGTCGTGCTCGTGCTCGTCCTCGTGATGGTAGCTGCCGGCGACGAGCATCCTGGGCCCACCGGCCCGGCAGGTCCAGCCCTGCAGTTGGGCGGCCAGCGACTCGGTGACGCACAACTCGGGCAGCACAACAATGCTCGCGCCGTTTGCGACGGCCGCGCTGATCAGCCGGTCTATCTCCTGATGCTGTTTGTCTTCATCCTTCGGGCGGACCGGGAAGGTCCGCCCGCTGGCGTCAGCCGGGAAGTGGAACTCAGTCAGGGTGCGGTTGGGATGGCAGGTCGCCACGACGGTGTCACGATCTATGATCCCAGCGAGCTCGCGGGCAAGGCTGTAGTCGAAGATGACCTGGAACTGAGTAACCCATTCCCCGGCAAGCCGGACGTGACGCGTCTCGTCCAGGCGGTTGGCCAGCCGCCACGGCGGGGAGGTCGCCGGCATTGCGGTCACCTGCCGGAGGTCCGGACTGTCCAGCGGGATAGGATCGCCCACACCCGGCTGGTATGGGCTGCGGCGTCGGAAGGACTCGCGGAAGTTCTGGCAGTACCGTTCGTCCAGCAGTTCGGCCAGTAGCCGCGCGACCGCTACGGCGGGAAGGCCATCGTCTGCGGTCAGTGCCGCCGCCAGTGCGCTGGCCACCTCAGCGCCCAGCATAAGTCCGGTCGATGGGGCGGGCAGCAGGGCCCTGACGCCGGAGGTGACCAGTTCCGCTTTGGCGCGGCGATGGCCGCCTGGATCGACGCGACTCGCTGTGGCAGCGGTGATGGCCGGGCAACGCAGGGGGCACATTCCGTCATGGATGCTGGCGTGGCACGCCCGCTGACGTTGACCGTCACGGGATCGCCGTGCCGGGCAATGGTGGGGCCGCCGCTGTCCTTCGCTTCCGCATCGCTGTCTGGATCGTTCACAATGCATCCTTCGCGGTTGCAGTAGCATCTCGCTGAGCCCGACAGGGTCGGACTGACGGTGGAGGCATCCTGGCCGGGACAGCCGGCGGCATGGGGGCGCAGCGGGATCCGGTCCGGCAGGGGGAATCTTAACTCCTCATCGGTGTGAGCCCCCCGGGCGCCGTGAAGTCCAGGCCAGATATGCGCCAAGCGCACCGCCCGCGCCCAGGCCGGCGCGCATCAGTGGTTTCTCCCACTTGCCCCACCGTTCCTTGTCCCCCGCCGTTAGAGCTCCGACACCTCCGATCAGCGCCGCAGCGATCATGCCTGCTATCAGACGGTTGCCGATGCGTTCCACCCGCCCGACCAGGGGTTCGAGCTCCGCGGCCCGTGAATGGACTTCCAAGCCCGTGTCGAGGGTATCCACGACTCGACGGAGTATGTCCGGCAGGTCCGCGGCCAGTTCCGCTGCGTCAGTACCGGCGGCGGCCATGCGCGTGGCCAACGCCTGCGGCGCAAAGCGGCTGAACATCAGCTTCTTCGCGTAGGGGCCAGCACCACGCCCAGATTAAAGCCGGGATCCAAGTCAACTCCAATGCCTTCGGCCATGATCATCATCTTCAGGAGCTTCGCCATTTCCTGAGGCATCTGCAGGTGGTAAGTGCGCATCAGCGCGACGGCTTGGGTGATCAGCGGCCCGATTTCGATCTGATTGAGTTGGCGGCCTTCGTAGAGGGCAATAAACCGGGTGACGTCCGCGCGCAGCCGGCTGCGGTCCACAGGCTGCCGGGTTACGGAAAGGTCCAGCAAAGCGGAGCCGACACGGCCGGGGTCGCTGCGGGCCAATGCAGTCAGCAGGACGCCGAGTTGGCCGCGCAGCTTGTCGTTCACTTCGCCAACCATGCCGAAGTCGATGAGACCTATGCGACCGTCGGATTCGATGAACAGGTTGCCTGGATGCGGATCGGCATGAAAAAACCCGTCTTCGAAGACCATTTTAACTGCTGTGCCTGCGGACCGGAGGGCCAGCGCCGCACGGTCGATCCCTGCGCGGTCCAGCGCCGTGAGGTCATTGACTTTCATCCCCACGATCCGCTCCAGCGTCAGCACCCGGGATGTAGTCGTCTCCCAAAAGACGCGGGGAATGTGTACGCCGGGATCGGCGGCAAAGTTCTCGGCGAATCGCTCCGCGTTCAGCCCTTCCTGCAGATAGTCGAGTTCTGCCCGCAAAGTCTGTGCAAAATCCGCGGCTATGCCGGGGAGATTATAGTCAGCCGCCGCCTCCCACCGGTGGCTGATCTGGACCGCGAGGTTCTGCAGAATATCCAGATCTGCCTCGATCGTGGGAATGACGTTGGGCCGCCGGACTTTTACCACGACGGGTGTCCCGTCGTGGAGAGTTGCAGCATGGGCCTGGCCGATAGAGGCACTCGCCAGGGGGTCCAGGGTGAAATCCGCAAACACCTCGTCCGGCTCGGACCCCAGCTCTTCGCGAATAAGCTGACGGATCGTTGCCCCTGGCACAGGCGGGGCACCGTCCTGGAGTTTAGCCAACTCCGTCTGATACTGGGGCGGCAACAGGTCAGGCCGGGTGGAGAGGAGCTGGCCGAGCTTGATGAACGTCGGCCCCAGCTCCTCGAAGGCCAACCGCAAGTGGTCCGGATTCGTGTAAGGCTCGGCCCTTCGTTCGTGGCCCATGAGCCCCTGATGGAACGGGACCCACCGCTCGAGGCCAGAGATACCCACGAGGAAGCCCAGCCCGTGCCGGGCCAGAACCTCGCTGATTTCCTGATAGCGGTGTACACGTAAGTTCGTTGTCATTTCCGGTTCTGATTTCTGCACGGTGCCGGAGTCTTCGAAGTGGAACGGCGGGCCGCACGCTCCTGCACGGCTTGGCATTCCATGCAGCGTGTCCGCGGACTACTTTCCACGGAGGCCTTCAGGCCTTTGCAGGGCGGGCTGTCTTCGCGGCAGCACAAGGACAACCATGGACGCCAGAACCAGGACCATGCCGGCCAAGCTCCACGCATTCTGGCGTTCCCCCAGGACGACCATGGACAACAGGATGCCGAACACCGGCACCAGGAAGGTCCAAGCCGAGACCGCGTCCAGGCGGCAGTGCTGGACTTCTGTAAACCAGCCGAGAAAGGCCGCAGCGGTGCCCACGAGGGAAACATAAAGGAGAATGCCGATGAAACGCACGCCCCAGTTGATGGCCGGCGCCCCTTCGGTGAGCCCGGCGATGACGGCAAGAATTGCGCCCCCGACCAGGAAATGCCATGCAATCACCTGCAGGATATCGGCCTTTATCTGCCTCGAAATCAATGTTCCGGCGGTAACCGCGAGAGCTGCGGTGATTGACAGCCACGCACCGGTGCCAGTCCCGCTGGGTAAGGCGACTGCCAATAGCCCTGCGAAGCCTGTCCCCATCGCCGCCAGCGTGCGGCCCGACACGCGCTCCTTGTATATCCACCAGGCCGGAAGCACTATGAGCAAGGGCTGTGCATTGGCCAGGACGGAGGCAGCTCCAGTCGATAGACCGGCCAGACCGCCAAACATGGCACTGAATGCCAGTGTGACATTGACAATTCCCATCACCGTTATCAAAGTCCAGGTCCGTGCCCCGCGTGGCGTCGGTTCCCGACGGAATCCCGCAACTGCTAGAAGCACCCCGCCGGCGATGAGAGCGCGCAACGCGGCGAACCACAGCAGCGGGGCATCCTTCAGACCGATGCTGATCGCTAGAAAGCACGAGCCCCAGGCAAAGGTTATCCACAGCATCCGCAACGGCTTCGGCCGACGGAGGCCTCCGACCTCTTCGGAACTGATTACTGTTGAGGGTACGCGCACAGCAGCTCCTTCGTCGGCGGGGTCCCGGAGAGTCTTTCGGCTTGCACAGCTAACGGCTTAGCCATCTTCTTGATTATGAGGGAACGGGCACCCACCGGCGGCTTCGGTCCTTCACCGGCCAACGTGAACGATCGCGCCGTATGCCCACGAACATGGCCCGGAAAGCATTCGCTGAAGGCCATGCCTTCCCGATCCGGAGCCGCGATGACGGCGCCCGCTGCCTCCAATACCGTTTTCCCGCAGTCGGGCGGCCCACAAACCAGATACGCCAAGCGCTGATGACCCATCAGAAATCCTTCCTTAGGGGCCTTTCCCTGCTGAGGGGAGGCCGGCGGCGCCGAAATTTCAACCCCGCCACGACCGGTACGGGTGCCAACTTGTTGTGCCCGCACTTGGAGACGGGGCCCATCTGACCCGGTGATCCGGGCAGCTGGATCGGCCGGGCAATTGCGGGTGCACGTCGTCGTTCGCGGGCTGAGCATGCGGCGGCTATAGCTGCCGGCCGTCATAAGTTGTCCTGAACGGCACCGGCAGGAGGCCTCCCGGGTGGTTGGTCCGGTGCCCTGCGTGCCCGGTCCTGGAAGTTGAGAATACGTACAGCGAGGCTCAGCGAAACGGCCAGGACCGCTCCGCTGACGGCGGTCCATAAGCCAGTGACAGGTGCAGCGGCCGCGCCGAGGGCGCCCGTCAGTGAACCTGCCGCCAGCACTGCAGCCGCGACGAGCACCCAAAATGCCCGTCGTGCCCGTCGGCCGCGGGGAGGAAATGTTTGTGACGTGGGCATGCTCATGCCCCCAGATGTTCTTTGACCGGAATGACGAACATCAGAAGTGTGAGCGTCAGGATGCTCAGCAACAGCACAAGGCCGGCGGCGATCGAAACGGGGCGCCGCCGCCACAGCCGGTTCCGGCTTCGGTCCGCAAAGGGAACCGCGGCCAGGATGATGAAAAACGCGACCTCGCCAAAAAGGATGGCGGGCAGACCAAACCAGTCTTCCAATGTGTATAGCCACCAAAAATTCCAGGGGGGCCGGG
Organism: Arthrobacter sp. UYCu512; assembly: GCF_040547075.1. Classification (NCBI taxonomy): domain Bacteria; kingdom Bacillati; phylum Actinomycetota; class Actinomycetes; order Micrococcales; family Micrococcaceae; genus Arthrobacter; species Arthrobacter sp. UYCu512. Next base: position 85,239 of record NZ_JBEPPA010000014.1, on the reverse strand, counting down.
TCACTTCGATTCCGGCGACCGGCGTCGCACCTACCGGGGGTGGAAGGAACACCGCCAGGATCCCGAGCACGCCGGCCAGCACCAGGCCGAACGCGCCGATGCGGCGCAGGTGATGGGTGAACGGTTCGGTTGGTTCCGCAGCCGCAGCCTGTTCCCCTGAGGTATCGGCCGGCAGTGAAGGGTGGGGAGAGATTTTGTGGCGTTTTACCAGAAGCCCGTGCAGAGTCACGAGGACGAGGATGGTTCCCGGAAGGATCACCACATGCGCGCCGTAGACTCGCACGAGGATTGACACTTGATTCGCGAACGCGGCGGAAAACCAGAACCCGGTCCCGCCGAGCAGAGCCCCGACCTCCACATTGTGCCCCAGCGCCTCAAAGCCCTCCTGATCCCACTTCAGGACTGTTCCGGTGAACAGGGCGAGGGTGATCAGTGCGAACAGTGCCACGCCGATGAGCCAGTTTCCTTCGCGCGGGCGTTTGAATGAGCCGGTAACGAAAACCCTGATCAGGTGCAGGGCGGCGGTGACATACATTGCCTGGGACGCCCAAAAGTGCACGCCACGCAGAACGCTTCCGCCCCAGACGTCCGTGACGATGCCGCGCACCGACTGGTTAGCTGTTTCCGGTGTGGGGCTGTAGAACTGGACCAGCACAATGCCGCTCACCACCAGGATTCCGAAGGCTGCCGCCGTGACGCCCCCCAGGCTCCAGGCCAGGGAGTTTGCGTGTTCCGGGACGGCGTACCCCAAGGCGCCGATGCCCAGCCGCTCATCGATCACATCCAGTAGGCGCCGGGCGCGACCGCGGCGCGGCGCCGGAGCCGGGGGCCGACCGCTGATGGTTGCCGGTTCATCGTTCATCTCAGATACCCTGATCCTTTCGGTCGGACCGCTCATGTTTCGATGGCAGATTCTGGCGTCTGTGCTTCCAGGCCAGCAGCCACCGCAACTCCCGGAGATTTTTATGGGGACGGAACACATAGGCCAGCAACAATCCCGTGAGAACCGCCAGCATGGATACTGTCAAAAACCCCCAGTCCGCTCCCGTTAGCCACCCGCGGGGCGGGAGCGGGTCCAGGACGACTGTTGTTCCGGTCCCATCGCCGGTCGCGGGCTTCAACGTGCTCAGGGCCACCGTGATGGACTCCTGCAGCAAGGCACGTCCCTGGGCTGCATTTCCGGCCTGGAGCGCAGCCTTGGCCTGTTGAACCTCAGCCACGGATACCCCGTCCTGGTCCGGCGCGGCGAGGGCCGCGTCGATTTTCTCCAGGGCCGCCCCAACTTTGCCCGGATCGTGGACGAGGTGCCCCAGCGCCTGTTGAACCAACAGATACCCCTCTGACGAAGGATCTCCCTCATGGGCGGATGCCAGTGGGGCTGATATAACTCCTCCGACGAGGAAGAGACAGGCCAGCAGGACCGCCGCGCATGTTCTTCCGGCACAGAACCGCCCCGGCTCTGGATGTCTCGTGTCGTGTTGGCCGGATCTTCCCGATCCAGGTGTCGTTGGCATGGATGGCTCCTTACATGGATGGTTCCCAACATGGATGGTTCCCAACATGGATGACTGCTGCATGGAGTGCCTGGCCGGCGGCGTTCCGCAGGCCGAAGCATGGCTACCGGGGCTGGTCAGGGCCGTGAACGCGCGGTACACCTTTGTTTTTGCCGAACCGGGGGATGAAGGCCGGAACGTTGCGGGCATAGGCGAGGTACTCCTCTCCGAATTCGGCCGCCATGTTCTTCTCTTCGTGTCCGGCAAGGCGGTGGTAAACCACGACCAGGATCGGGAACATGATCAGGGTCAGGAGGGTGGGCCACTGCAGCAGGAAACCGACCATGATGGTCAGGAACCCCAGGTACTGCGGGTGGCGGAGCCGGGCGTAGATACCGGTGACCGCCAGCCGGTGCTCCGTCTGTGCCGCATACAAAACGCGCCATGCCTGATACAGCAGGACGAAGCCGGCAGCTATGAGCACGTTGCTCAGCAGGTGCAGGGGGTTCAGATGGGGGTCCCACTGCCAGCCCATCAGGTCCTGCCACAGGTGCCCTGAATTGTGTGTCAGAAGGCTCAGGTTCGGGAACTGGCTGCCCAGCCAGCCGGAGAGGAAGTAGATGGTCAGCGGAAAACCGTACATCTCCGTGAACAACGCGACGATGAACGCGGCGAACGCGCCGAAGGCCCGCCAGTCGAGTTTCGTTTTCGGTTTGACGAAGCTGAACGCGAAAACAATGAATATGGCGGAGTTCAGGATCACCAGGAACCACAGGTTGTACCCGGAATCATCACTTGTCATGATTTCCACCCCCGCCGCCGTGCCCGCCGTGGCCGCCGTGGCCGAACAGGTGCATTCCCAGCATCCCCACGACAAAGATGTAGGGCAGCGCATCGAGCACATGCACCCAATGGTTGGCCAGCAGGTAGATGACGGCCGCGGCCACGGTGAGAACGGTCAGAGTGCTGCCCCCCGGGCCGGGTCCGAAGTTCAGCGGGGATCGCCGGTCCAATGGCTGGCCCCCGGGGACGGGAGTGCCGGCCGGCTGGTCGGGGTGCTCGTGGTCGTGGTTCATGGCTGGTCTCCCGGACGGACGGGCAGATGGCCGGCGAGGAAGTCCTGCCTCATACCGAGCGTTGAGTCGGTCATCGTCATCGATGTCACGGCGTCCGGGGCGGATCCTGTCAGGGCGCGGATGGCGTCGATGGTTTCGGGCACGACGATGGCCTCGTTATAGACCTGGTACGTCAGGTAGGCCTCGTCTCCGTCAACGGTGACCAGTTCCTCCCAGACGGCGACTTCCCACATGTCCCCGCGGGGCCGGCCGAGATCCTTCATTAGTTCAATGGTCGAGTTCAGCGCGACGAGTCCGTCAGCCATCCGTATGAAGGCTATCCGCGGTGCGGCCCGCAGTGCTGCGAGGACCTCCTCCCGGCTGGCGGCCCGGGTGAGCTGGAGCGTCCAGTAATGGTTGTGGGTCTGGGTGTGCGCGCCCTTGGCCGCGATGGTGACAACGTCGAGACCGGGCAGGACGGTCCGGGCGTCCGGGCCCTGGTGGGAGGGTATTTTTGGTTCCGGGACCATCGTGTTCATGATCCCTCCGAGGTGGGATTCCCAGGGGTCGGTGGCGCGGCGGATGAGGACTCCGCGGGCCTTGGCCAGCAGGCCCGCGTCCTGCAGGGCACCGAGTACCCTGACGATGCTGGTCGTGTTGCATGAGACGACACGGGTCATGACCCGGCCCAGTGCGCTGTCGTAGTTGGCCTGGGCCACGAATGAATGCCCGGTGGTGTCATGGGATTCACCGCCTTGCAGGACGACTTTCACACCTGCCGCCCGGTAGCGGGGCAGATTGCCTGCCGCCACATGTTTGGGTGTCGCATCCACGACGACGTCCGTCCGGGCCAGCAGGTCATCCAGGTCTCCGGAGATGGTCAGGCCTGCCTGGCCCATGGCGTCCAGCGCTTCGACGGTGGATGCGAACAGGGGAAAACGTCCCGCCGTGGAGCGGATCCGCCAGTCGGTGATGATATCGGCGACGCCGATCAGTTCCATGTCCGGCTGCAACAGGACTGCGTCGGCTACCCGCTTGCCGATGACTCCGTATCCGTTGACGGCCACTCTGGTCTTACTCATTGGTTTGCCTCCCGCTTGCGGTTGCGTTGTTTCGTCGATGGCGGTTCTCAGCCCCGATGGTTTTTGCGGTCTTCGGTACCAGGGGGAAGTCCATGTCTGCCCCGCCGGCGAGCTGCGCATAGATTCCCTCGACACCGATGCGGACAGCGGGTGCACTGCAGGGCTGCAGCCGGATCCGGAGGGCTTCCGCCGTCAGGGACACATCGATGCGGTGGCCCCGGTACCGGATCTGAAACCCGGCACTGCCCAGCCGGTCCGGGAGCCGGGGAGAAAAGGTCAGCGCGTCGGCCTCTGTCTGCAGACCGGCGAAAGCCCGGACGACGACATCGACCGTCCCGGACATGGCGCCCAGATGGATACCTTCCCGGGTGGTGCCGCCCTGGGTGTCGTCCAGGTCGGAGACCAGGGCCTCACGGAAGACCTGCCAGGCCCGGGATTCGTCAATCCGGGCGAGTACCGAGGCATGCACCACCCGGCTGAGCGTCGATCCGTTGGCGGTCCGGGCCAGGTAGTACTCCACGGTGCGCTCCAGGTCGGGCTCCGCGAACGGATAGCCGAGCCGGTGCAGCTGCCTGATCACGCCTGCGGGCCCCAGCAGGTAGATCAGCATCAGGACGTCAGCCTGCTTGGCGAGTTTGTACCGGTTGGTGGCGTCGTTTTCGGCTTCGAGGATCAGATCGAGCCGCCCGATGTTGCCGTACGTGGCACGGTAGCCCGGCCAGTCCAGTTCTGCCAGGTCTTCGTAACCATCGAACTGGCTGAGGACTCCGTCGGCATGGAACGGCACGGCGAGCCTGCGGCTGATCCTGGCCCAGTGGCTGATTTCATCCTCGGTGACCTGCAGCCGGTCGGTGAGGTCATCGCCGGGATGGCCCGCGAGTTCGTCCAGCACATCGGCGGCGCGTTCGCACAGCCAGGAGACAAGCACGTTGGTGTAGGCGTTATCGCGCAGTCCGGTCCCGGGAGTGTCCGGGTACCCGTCGTGGTATTCGTCGGGCCCCATCACCCCTGACATGTGGAACCTGTCCTTTACCGGATCATAGGTGGCCATCGAGGCGAACATCCGGGTCACTTCGATGATCATTTCCCCGCCGCGGGCCGTCAGCCAGTCCCGGTCCCCCGTGGCCTGGAAGTGCTGCCAGGCGTTGTAGGCGACGGCGAGTCCGACGTGCCGCTGGCGGCTGGAGTTGTCCGGCATCCAGCGGGCGGACCGGGCGTTGTAGAGCTGGCGGGGCGTCTCCTCCCGTCCGTCGCTGCCACTCTGCCAGGGGAAGAGCGCCCCCTGGAGTCCCTGCACGCGTGCGGCGCCCCGCGCAGCATCCAGCCTGCGCCAGCGGTACTCCAGGAGGGCCCGGCTGACATCAGGGAGGCGGAGCCCGATCACGGGGAAGACGAACAGTTCGTCCCAGAAGACGTGACCGCGGTAGCCTTCCCCGTGCAGGCCCCGGGCCGGTACGCCGGCATCCAGGGCGGCGGTATGCACGGAGATTGTCTGCAGCAGGTGGAACACATGCAGGTTGAGTACCAGCCGGGACTGCCGGTCGCCGTCGAGGCTGATCCCGAACCGCTCCCACAGGCGCCGCCAGACCGCCTCGTGCTCCTTGAGCAGTGCGGTGAAGCCCGTGTCAACGCGGGAAAGCCCGGCCAGGGCTGCGGCCTCAGGCGAGGAGATGGCGCCGTCGCGGGAGGTTGCCAGCGACGCGGTCCTGGTGATGGTGGCCGGCTGTCCGTCGGTCAGCCGGAGGTCGAACTGCCGCTGGTACCGTCCGCCGTCGCTCCCGGCGTCCCGGGTCGTTGCCGCCGGGGCGCCGTCGAACACCGTCCGGACGGCCAGGGCGATGCGTATCCTGCTCTGGCTGGTCTGGACGGCGCACAGGACGGTGCCGCTGTCCACTTCCGTGAATTCAGGATCGGTCAGGTGCCGCTGCCCGGTGCCGGCATAGTCGCGGACGTTGGTGTTGGCCACCCGGGCATCGATGCCCTCCCGGATACCCACGGTCCCGCTGAAGCCGCGGGCCGTCAGGGTCGTCTCCAGCGCGGCCAGGTGGGGATTGTGCATGGAGACCAGCCGCCGCTGCACGACGGTGAGCTGTTCCCCGTCCGGTCCGGTCAGGGTTGCGCGGCGAGTCAACAGGCCCCGGCGCAGATCGAGCTCGCTTCGCTCTTCGGCGACAGGGATGTCCGCCGTTGACCACCACGGCCCGGCGCCGATGCGCACATCCACCGGCAGCCAGTTGGGGACGTTGACCAGATGCTCTTCTTCCAGGTCGCGGCCGTGAATGGTGCTCGTTGTCCGGTTGTAGACACCGGCCAGATAGGTGCCGGGATAATGGACGCCGTCGTCACTGTGCTCGGGCCGGGTGCCGCGTGTTGCCATGTACCCGTTGCCCAGGGCGGTCAGCACCTCCCGGTGGCCTTCGTGAGCAGGATCGAACCCTTCGTAGGCCAGCGTCCACGGATCGGTGCGTGAAACCCCCAGGTCCAGCTCCGCGACGTCGCCGAGGACAATGTCGGCGCCGGCCTCCTCCAGCTGTTCCCGGTGCCCGGCACGGTCGATGCCGACGACCAGACCGAATCCGCCGCGGCGTCCTGCCTGGACACCGGCGGCGGCGTCCTCGACAACCGCGGCATGCCGGGGTGCCACGCCGAGCCGGCGCGCTGCCTCGAGGAACATGGCCGGGTCGGGCTTGCCTGGCAGGCTCTGTTCGGCGACGGTCTGCCCGTCAATGATGACGTCGAATCCGGGGTCAAGGCCGGCAGCCGTCAGCAGGGCTCGGGCGTTGCGGCTCGCGGTGACCAGGCCCACGGGGATTCCTGCGGCACGCAGGCGGGCCAGCAGGGCGGTGGTCCCGGGGTAGGCCTGGATGCCATTGCGGGTCACGGCTTGCAGGAACAGGGCGTTCTTGCGGGCGCCGAGTCCGTGGACGGACCAGATGTCCGGCCCGTCTTCCGGGCTGCCGGCGGGAAGCTGGGCGCCGCGGGAGGCCAGGAAGGCGGTGACGCCGTCCTCGCGCTGCCGGCCGTCGACGTACCGCCGGTAGTCCGCGTCCTCGTCGAACGGATCCCGCCTTGGGCGCCCGGCGAGCCGGGGGTCCTGAAGGACGGAGTCGAAGAGTTGCTTCCAGGCTGCCGCGTGCACGGCGGCGGTCTGTGTGACAACTCCGTCCATATCGAACAGCACCGCCTGATAAGGCAATGCTGCGCCATGCCGGGAATCACTGGATGGGCGGCTGCCGCCCGCATGGACCTGCGCCATGCTACGCCGGTTCCGCTACTTCATCAGCCGGTTTGTTGGCGGGACCCGGTGCGGACGTCCACTCCCAGTTCCGGATTTCCGGCATGTCTTCGCCATAGGCGCGGATGTACTGCCGGTGCTCGATGAGCTTGTTCTTGAGCTCCTCGCGCACATGCGCCGAAACGTCCTTCAGCCTGGGCACCCGGTCGATGACGTCGATGGCCAGGTTGAACCGGTCGAGCTGGTTGAGCACGCACATATCGAACGGGGTCGTGGTGGTGCCTTCTTCCTTGTAGCCGCGGACATGGATGTTGCCGTGGTTCGTCCGGCGGTACGTGAGCCGGTGGATCAGCCACGGGTAGCCGTGGTACGCGAAGATCACCGGTTTGTCCGTGGTGAACAGGGCATCGAAGTCCCGCCCGGAGAGGCCATGGGGGTGTTCCGTGTCATCCTGCAGGCGCATGAGGTCAACAATGTTGACCACCCGGATCTTCAGATCCGGGAACCGCCCGCGGAGGATGTCGACGGCGGCCAGGGTCTCCATTGTGGGCACATCTCCGGCGCAGCCCATGACCACGTCGGGTTCCCCGTCCGCATCCGAACTGGCCCAGTCCCAGATGCCGATGCCTTTGGTGCAGTGCACGATCGCCTGCTGCATGTCCAGGTACTGCAGTTGCGGCTGCTTGCCGGCGACAATGACGTTGACGTACTGGCGGCTGCGCAGGCAGTGGTCGGCCACGGACAGGAGGGTGTTGGCGTCCGGTGGCAGGTAGACGCGGATGACGTCGGTCTTCTTGTTGATCACATGGTCGATGAATCCGGGGTCCTGGTGCGAGAACCCGTTGTTGTCCTGCCGCCACACATGGGAGGTCAGCAGGTAGTTCAGGGAAGCGACCGGCCGGCGCCACGGGATGTCGTTGGTCGTGGTCAGCCACTTGGCGTGCTGGTTGAACATCGAGTCGACGATGTGGATGAACGCCTCGTAGCAGGAAAAGAATCCATGCCGGCCGGAGAGCAGGTAGCCTTCCAGCCAGCCCTGGCAGGTGTGTTCGGAGAGGATTTCCATGACCCGGCCGTCGCGGGCGAGATGGTCATCCTCTGGAACGGTCCGGGCATTCCAGGCCCGGTCGGTCGCGTCGAGAACGGCCCCCAGCCGGTTGGAGTTGTTTTCGTCCGGGGCGAAGACCCGGAAATTGTCCATGTTCGCAGCCATGATGTCCCGGAGGAACGTGCCCAGGACCCGGGTGGATTCCACGGCCCCGGTGCCGGGATCCGCCACTGGCACGGCATAGTCGGCGAAGTCGGGCATGCGCAGGTCGCGCAGCAACAGCCCTCCGTTCGCGTGCGGGTTCGCGCTCATGCGCCGCTCCCCCACCGGATGCAACCCGCCGACCGCCGCCACCGGAGCCCCGGTATCGTCGAAGAGTTCCTCGGGGCGGTAGCTGCGCAGCCACCGTTCCAGGACGGCACGGTGGCTGTCGTTTTCGCGGGCCTGGGTGAAGGGCACCTGGTGCGAACGCCAGCTTCCCTCCACCTTCAGCCCGTCCACTTCAGCCGGTCCCGTCCAGCCCTTGGGAGAGCGCAGGACGATCATGGGCCAGCGGGGCCGTTCCGTCCGGCCGTCCTCACGCGCGCCGCGCTTAATCTCACGGATCTCGTCCAGGCAGGCATCCAGGGTCCGGGCGAAGTCCTGATGCATCTGTTCAGGGTCGGAACCTTCCACGTAATACGGGGTGTGGCCGTACCCGCGCAACAGCGAGTCCAGTTCCTCATGGCTGATCCGGTCCAGGACCGTGGGGTTGGCGATTTTGTAGCCGTTCAGGTGCAGGATCGGCAGGACGGTGCCGTCCCGGCCTGGGTTCACGAACTTGTTGGAGTGCCAGCTCGCGGCCAGCGGGCCGGTCTCTGCTTCCCCGTCACCGATGACAGCCGCCACGATGAGGTCCGGGTTATCGAACGCTGCGCCGTAGGCGTGCGAGAGCGCGTATCCGAGCTCCCCGCCCTCATGGATGGATCCCGGTGTCTCCGGGGCCACATGGCTGGGGATGCCGCCGGGAAAAGAGAACTGGCGGAACAGCCGCTTCATCCCGGCGAGGTCCAGGGAAATATCCGGGTACGTCTCGCTGTAGGTACCTTCCAGCCAGGCCGACGCCACCGGCCCCGGCCCGCCGTGCCCGGGGCCCATGATGTAGATCAGGTCCAGGTCCCGGTGCATGATGGCCCGGTTCAGATGGGCGTAAATAAAATTCAGACCCGGAGTGGTCCCCCAGTGCCCCAGCAGCCGCGGCTTGATGTGCTCGGGCAGGAGCGGCTCGCGCAGTAGCGGGTTGTCCATGAGGTAGATCTGGCCGACGGACAGATAATTCGCCGCCCGCCACCAGGCATGAATGCGGTCCAGCTGGTCTGGGCTGAGGATAGGTTCCCCGGTCCGCGGAAGTTGATGGTCATTCATGGGAAGTCCTGCCTCTCGGTGAAAGTAACGGGGACGGGCCGCGGGGGCGGCGTTTAGCGGACGCCGCTTGGCTCCGGGGCAGGTTCGGTCTTTATCGTGCGGCCGGTGGCCTCTCCCGGCTCCGGCAGGCGCAGGCGCTTGAGCAGCAAGGCGTTCACGGCGACAATGACGCTGGAACCGGACATCGAGATCGCAGCGATCTCCGGGCTGAGCCTGATGCCCAGGGAGGTGAAGAAGACGCCGGCGGCGATGGGCAGGGCGATGACGTTGTAGCCGATGGCCCAGCCCAGGTTCTGGCGCATTTTGCGCAGGGTTCCCTTGCCGATGCGCAGGGCCACGGGGACGTCCAGGGGGTCCGAACGCATCAGGACAACGTCGGCGGTTTCGATGGCCACATCCGTCCCCGCACCGATCGCGATGCCCAGGTCAGCCTGTGCCAGGGCAGGGGCGTCGTTGACGCCGTCCCCGACCATGGCGACCCGCTTGCCGGCTTTCTGCAGTTCTGCGATCTTTGCTGTCTTATCCCCGGGCAGCACTTCGGCGATAACGGTGTCGATGTTCAGTTGCGAGGCGATGCGCTTGGCGGTTGCCTCATTGTCCCCGGTGAGCATGATGACTTCGATACCGGCTTCGTGCATCGCCGCGACAGCCGCAGCTGCAGTCGGGCGGACGGCGTCGGCAAGGGCGATGACCCCTGCCGCCCGGCCGTCCACGGCAACCAGGACCGCCGTACGCCCCGTCGATGCCAGTTCCTGCCGCTGGTCGGCCACCGGGCCGATGTCAATGCCCTGGGCCGCCATGAGCTTGCGATTTCCCACAAACACCTGGCGTCCCCGGACCATCGCGCCCGCACCGTGTCCGGGAACATTCCGGAACTCCGTCGCATCCAGGGAGGGCACACCCCTGCCCGCGGCATAGTTGACGACGGCGGCGGCGAGGGGGTGCTCGGATTCCCGTTCCACGGCTGCCACAAGGGCAAGCAGTTCGTCATCGTCGATGCCGACGGCGATGAAGTCGGTGACTTCCGGCTTGCCCTGGGTCAGGGTGCCGGTCTTGTCCATAACAACGGCCTCGATACGGGCAGCTGTTTCCAGGGCGGTGGCGTTCTTGAACAAAACGCCCCGCTTGGCGCCCAGGCCGGTGCCGACCATGATCGCGGTGGGAGTGGCCAGGCCCAGTGCGTCGGGGCAGGTGATGACGACAACCGTGATGCCAAAGAGCAGGGCCGTCTGGAGGCTTGCCCCGGTCAGCAACCACACGGCGAAGGTGGCACTGCCGCCGATGAGTGCGACAAGGACCAGCCAGAACGCTGCCCGGTCAGCGAGGCGCTGGCCGGGGGCTTTGGAGTTCTGGGCCTCCTGGACCAGCGCGACGATCTGGGCCAAGGCTGTGTCCGCGCCGACCTTGGTGGCGCGGACCCTCAGTGTTCCGGTGGTGTTGACGGTGGCACCGATGACTTTGGAGCCAACGGTCTTGGCCACCGGCAGGCTTTCTCCGGTGACCATGGATTCATCGATGTCGGATTCTCCGTCTTCGACGGTTCCGTCCGTGGGAATTTTGGACCCCGGCCGAATTAGCATCAGGTCCCCGGGCAGGACATCGGAGGTGGGGACTTCCACCGGTTCACCGTCACGGACCACCAGCGCCTTGGCCGGGGCCAGTTCCAGCAGCGTCCGTATGGCGTCGTTCGCCCCGCCCCGTGCGCGCATTTCAAACCAGTGCCCCAGCAGGACGAAGCTGGCCAGAACGGTGGCCGCCTCGTAGAAGACGTCGCCGCCCCCGGTAAGGGTTACGACCAGGCTGTAGACCCAGCCGGCCCCGACACCCACGGCGACGAGCACCATCATGTCCAGTGTCCGGGCACGCAGCGCCCGGTAGGCGCCGTCGAAGAAGATCCAGCCCGCATAGAAAATGACAGGCAGGGACAGAACCAGTGCAAAGACGTCGTCCCGCAGCCCGAAGGGCGCCGGGACCGTGAACCCGAAGACATCCCTGCCGATCGGGGACCAAAGGGTGATCGGCACCGACAGGGTGGCTGCCACAACGAACCGGTTCCGCATGTCACGGACCATTGATTCCATCGACATGCCGTGGCCCCCGTGCCCCATGACCTCCTGGGCATCCCGGGGGACGCGCTGAGGGTGACCGGTATGGGCGTCAACCCCGCCCTCATGACCCTCATGACCTGCGTGGCCTTCGTGGCCTTCGTGGCTTTCGGGGGCGGGGGCGGTGTGGCCTTCATGGGCAGACGGATGGTGCCCGGCGGTACCGTGGCCAGCACGTGCCGACGGCGCTGAACCGCTTTCGTGCATCGGATCACAGATATGGTCAGGCACGGACTGGCCGGAACAGTGGTAGCCGCAGTCTCGCACCCAGCTCGCGAGATCGGCGATGGAGGTCTTCTCCGGGTCGAAAGTGACGTTCGCGGTCTGCGAGACCGGATTCGCTTCCACGCTGAGCACGCCGGGCCGACGGGAGAGCGTGGCTTCGGCGACGCTTTTGGACGAGGCCCAGTGGACACCCGACACCTCCATGACCGCGGTTTGTGTCCTATTACTCATGCCGAAAATTCCTCTCAGGACTCGTTAGAAGTTGAAGCTAGTTGCTCAAGAAGTGTCAGCGGTCGCTCCTGGCGCGAAGCCTGGGCAGTACAGCGGTTGGGAGCCTGGAAATGAGATTGCCGAGCCCGACGGCCTGGTTGTTGCCGGGGTACGTACTCTTCAGGCGCCTGGATGCAGGGAAGGGACGTCGATGCCCCGCCGGATCAGGGTCCGGAGGGCAGAGCTCTCCTATACGCGGCTGATGGAAAGCCGGATGAGAGACACAGGGTGGAGGGGTGCTCCCGGGGCCTCGGGCAGCGCCCCGGCCGGCTGTGCAGCTGCATCGGCGGCGGGGGTGCTGCCGGGGTGTTCTGGGAGTGATGAGGCAAGGACGGCCGGCGACAGCACATCAGGGCACGCTACAGACAAGCCCAGGTTCATAGGGCAATCCTCGGGACGGGACGGGACGGGTTGTTCCCCAGGGTCCTGATCCGCAGCCACAACGGTGTTACCTGAAAAGACAAGCCGGATGCCCACGGATTCCGAGTCTTCCGTGTAGGACGCCGTGATGGTGTGCGATGTAGCGCCCGGTCCGGTTTCTTGAGGAGACGTCAAAGGCAGGTCAAGAATTCCCGTTATGGCGACGAGAAACGACAGGACCGCGGTGATTATGGCCAGGTAGGAAAAATCATGGTGCCATCGCATGGAATGACGCACCTTTCCCCACCCCCGTGTTCATCGCGAATAGCGCTCGTAGGTTTCACCCTCTGCAGCGATCATACCGGGCCGGTTGCGGGGGGGAACTTAAAATCCTTGTTCAAACGAAGCCGGGTGATCGTTGTGATCTGCTGCATGCACCACCGTGCCCGGTTCCCGGAGGACAAGGAGAGTGTGTGAAGGAAACTCGAGGGCCGGCCGGGGATCAGGCCCGTTCCTGCCACCTCCAGGGAGGTGTCGAGAACCAGCTCCCAGTGGATTGCGTAAACGGCCGGCGGCACGGTGAACTTCCGGGACTCGGCACTGGCATTGAAACAGAGGACGAATCTGAGTCGGTCATCGGGCTGCCGGTGAGATCGAAGCAGCGGATGCCGCTGCCGTTCAGGTACATCCCCCGCGCCGGGTCCGTCCCTTGGTTCCAGTCCGAAGGTTCCATCGGCGTGCCATCCGGCTTCAACCGGACAACGTCGGGCACTTGGCCTCCTAGACCAAGGACCCTGTTTTCCCGATCCGGAACAGACAATAGTGTATGCGGGGCAGCAGTCACCAACGAGGAGAAGGAAATCCGGACATGATGTACGGATGGTATGGCGATGGGGGCATCGTAGGGTGGGTGGTCATGGCACTGATGATGCTGCTGTTCTGGGGTGGGGTGGCGGCCGTGGTTCTTCCTGATCCGCGTCGGACGGCCCGGCGTGCGGGGTCCCCAGGGGTCCCCGCACGATGACACGGAGTGGATCCTCAACGAACCCTTCGCCCGCGGGGAGATCGCTGCGAACGGGCTCAATGAACGCCGCGCCGTTCTTCGAAACAAGCCGGGAAGACCCTGACCCGCAAAACGCAGATCATGTTCGGTGCCATCGCAGCGCTTGTCCTGACTGCCCTGTCCATGCTGGCTGTGGTCTTCATGAGCGGCGGGACGAACCAGGCGGCTACGCGTTTCCGGGAGCCTTCCGATGCACGACGCCCGGCCTCACCGGCACGGGCATCAACGTCACGGCCTCCGACATGGGATGTACCATGATGGGCGGTTCCGGAATGATGCGCGGCAGCATGCTTTTGACCGCGGAGAGGGCCGCCGTGGCTAGCGGCGAGGGTTCCTTTCTCGTCACCAACGTCGGTACCATCCCTGACGAAATGATGATCGTCCTGCTGGCAGGTACACAGATCGCAGGAACTCACCCGGTCGGCCGGGACGGCAAAATCGATGTGAGCGGCAGTTTGGCGGAGGCCGCCGCCACCTGCGCCGAAGGCGAAGGCAACGGAGTCCTCCCGTCGGCGGCCGGATGGATCACTCTGACCTTGCGCCCGGACGATGTGAACTGTTCTGCAATCTGCCAGGCCACTACTAGGCCAGGATGTACACGCGGCTCACCGTCACGTGAACCGGCTGGACCCGATCCGGCTTGGTTACCGGCATCGGAGTCATGCGATGTGAACGGCATCCACCATTCCCGCCTGCTGGATCCGGCAGAGGGAAGATCCGGGAAGGCCTGGGCCGGCTTTGTCCCAGGGGAGCGGCACCGGAATGATCGTCGGGGACCCATGCCCGGGGTCACCGTGGCTTGATCAGAGGAGCGCAAAAAAATGGAAAACTCGCGGATAACGTCCATTATCCGGACCTATCGCAAGCGCGCTGCAAGATACGATTTTACAGCAAACCTATATTATCTATTCGGCTATCGTGAATGGAAATACAGGCGGCTGGCCGTGGAACCGTTGGACCTCCAGCCGGGCGACAAGGTTTTGGAATTGGGTTGCGGCACGGGGTTGAACTTTTCGTTCTTTCAGCAATACATCGGTGCCGCCGGCCAGATCATAGGCGTGGATATTACGGATGCCATGCTGCAACAAGCTCAAAAGCGCGTCACCGATCACAAATGGACTAACGTCACTTTAATACAACATGACGCCGCAACTTTTCAAAGTCCAACGGAGGCGAATGCAGGGTTCTCCAGCTATGCACTTTCAATTTTCCCTGAAACCGAACAAGCATTAAGGAATATTGTCAATTCATTGGCCCCGGGCGGACGTCTGGTGCTCTTGGAACTCCAGATCCCCACGTCGTGGCCTTCCCTGGTGGCATCTGCTGCAGTTGCTCTAATGAAGCCCTATGCCGTGACTGATGAATGGGCTTTGGGCCGCCCCTGGGAACTGATCCGCAAAACAGCAGAAGAAGTATTGACCAATGTTGAAGTGACTAATCAATACTTCGGATTTACTTATATCCTTTCTGGGAGACAATCTGGCCAAGCGAAGAGTTGAAGTTGAGTGACTCTTCAGGGTTCGTAGGGAAGTGGATTCCCGGATGAGTGTCAGGCCGCCGCCCGGGCCCCGAAAGGATGCTGGAGGAAAATCCCTTGGCAGGAGCCGGAAGCTGGGCCTCGAAGACGACGTGGCGGCACTCGTCCACGGTGCAGCGGGTTCCTCCTGGGCGCTCGGCGGTGTCGGCCCGGACCCGGGCACAGAGCTGCCGACCGTGGCTAACCAGGGCCAGGCCCCGGGAGTCTCCGCCGCTGACGTGCCCTCTTCATCCAGAGGCGGGCCACGCACAGCAATAGCGGTGCCATCCATCACACCTTTGATTCGCACGGCGGCGCAGACGCTGGCGTCGGGGGAGCGTAGCCGGCAAGGGATGATCGGCCCGATGCGGGGGCCGCGTCACATCATGGATGGGTGGTTTGACGGCCCCGGGTCACCCTAAGTATCACGGCCGTGAGCACTGCGGCGAGCATGACGACGAGTGCCCCGATCCCCAGATAGAAGACTAGGGACGCGTTTTCGGAAGGCCCCGACGAGGCCTTTGAAGCCGCGTCGATCAACCACCAATACCCTGCAGTTGCCGTCGTCCATAGGGCGCCGGCGGCCACGACAAGCCAAGACAAGCGGGAGAACCAGGATGTACCTGCCTGATACGAGAGTGCCAGGGCCAGCAGGGTGATTCCGGCGGACGCGAGAACAAGGCCGCCGAAGTAATAGCGCCCTGCCAGAACACCTGCGAGGACGCTGAGGCTTCCGATGAGGATAAGGCGCCGGGGGCCGAGCGGCATCCGTGCGCGGTCGACAGCGATGGCTGCCGCGGACTGGGGGCCGCCGGTTGTGGAGTCGTCGTCTGTCATTGTGTTCCGTGATCCTCTGAAATGGTGGTTCCTGGCCCCGGGCGGATGCAGCGGCCAGGGTCTGGGCCGTGACCGGCAGGACGGGGTGTTCCGGCATTCAAACAGTACAGACGTGGCAGCATCCCTCGTGCATCGAGGCCACGGCAATGAGCGCGTCCCGGCCGGTGCTGCCTGCACCGGGTGGAAGGCCCATGACTCTGCCCCTGCGCGTGGAAGGTGGGTCATTTGGATGGAAGGACCCTCATCGCCGCTGGCCCGAAGAAGTACAGCAAAGGACGCCCCTGGACCCTTGGTAGTATACCCCATGGGGGTATACTAGTTTCATGAGCGTTGCAAAGGAGCTGTCATGAACGACACTGTCGATGATGCCGGCGGTGCGCCCGTTGCGCCGCCTCACGGATACACCGCGGACAAGGACGCGTACCTGCGAAGGCTCAAACGCATTGAGGGTCAGGTGCGCGGGATAGCCCGGATGGTCAGCGAGGACTCGTACTGCATCGACATCCTGACCCAGGTCGCGGCCGTCAATAAGGCCCTGCACGCGGTCAGCATCGGACTGCTCGAAGAACACATCGGCCATTGCGTCGTCAGCGCCGCAGCCGAGTCCCCCGAAGCCGGGGACGCCAAAGTCAGGGAAGCGTCAGACGCCATCGCGCGCCTGTTGCGCTAGGAACGAAGGAGAAAATCATCATGAGCGTCAACACCACCGTCAACATTTCCGGCATGGACTGCAGCCACTGCGTCGCCTCTGTCACTGAGGAACTGCAGGGACTGGAGGGCGTCCAGGAGGTCGCCGTGGAACTGAACAAGGACGGCATCTCGATTGCCACCATCACCTCGGCGGGCGAGCTCGACCCGGCGGAAATCGGCGAAGCCGTCGCAGAAGCCGGCTACCTTGTCGTGGCCAGCGAGGCCTGAGGATGGACTCCGGCACCCTGACCAATACGCGCATCATTGAACTGGACATCCAGGGGATGACCTGCGCTTCGTGTGTTGCCCGGGTGGAACGGAAACTCGGAAAACTCGACGGAGTCCAGGCGAGCGTGAACCTGCCCCTTGAATCCGCCCAGGTCTCGGTGCCGGACGCCATTACCGACCAGCAGATCCTCGATACCGTTGCGGCGACCGGATATACGGCCCGGCTCAAGGCCGTGCCCGACGCAGTCCGTGCGGCGGGGGGCGATGATGAGGCTGTTCCTGACCTGTCCGATGACGAGTCAGGTGTACCGGCCGCCTCAGCGTCGCTGCGTCCTCGACTTGTCCTGGCTGGTGCCCTCACCGTGCCGGTGGTCATCATTTCCATGATCCCGGCCGCCCAGTTCCCGCACTGGGGATGGTGGACCTTTGCCCTGAGCCTGCCCGTGGTCACTTGGGCGGCGTGGCCCTTCCACCGCGCTGCGGCCATCAACGCCCGGCACCTGGCCTCCACGATGGACACCCTGGTCTCCATCGGCGTGGGCGCGGCCTTTCTGTACTCCAGCTGGCAGCTGTTTGCCGACCCGTCGCTGACGGAACACCCCGGCATGAAGATGAGCGCCCACACCCTGTACTTCGAAGTCGCCGCCGTCGTCACGACCTTCCTGCTGCTGGGCCGGTACCTGGAAGCCAACGCTAAACAACGCGCGGGCAATGCGCTGAAAGCACTGTTGAATCTCGGGGCCAAGGAAGCCACCGTGCTCCGCGACGGCGTCGAGTCCCTGATCCCGGCCGACCGGCTCCAGCCTGGCGACGTCTTCGTGGTCCGCCCGGGCGAAAAAATTGCCACCGACGGGTTCGTCGTGGACGGGACCAGCGCGGTCGACACCTCCCTTGTCACGGGCGAGTCGCTGCCGGTGGACGTCGGCGTCGATGACACCGTGGTCGGTGCGACGATCAACACCAACGGCCGGCTGCTGGTCAAGGCCACCCGTGTCGGCAGCGAAACAACGCTGGCCCAGATGGGCCGGCTGGTCAGCCAGGCCCAAAGCGGCAAGGCGCCGATCGCCCGGCTGGCGGACCGGATCAGCGCCGTCTTCGTCCCGGTCGTCCTGGCCATCGCCGCGGCCACGTTCGCCGTGTGGATGCTCACCACCGGGGATCCGCAGGCCGCCTTTACCGCCGCCGTCGCGGTCCTCGTCATCGCCTGCCCTTGTGCTCTTGGCCTGGCGACACCGACAGCGCTGCTGACCGGAACCGGCCGCGGTGCCCAGATGGGCATCCTGATCAAGGGCCCCCAGATTCTCGAAGACACCCGGACCGTCGACACGATCGTGCTGGACAAGACCGGCACGGTGACCACTGGACGACTCTCCGTAGCGGGCATCCACACCTTCACGACGGCCGGCCAGGATGAAATCCTGGCCTACGCCGGCGCGGTTGAAGCTGCCAGCGAACACCCCATCGCCCATGCCATTGCCCGTGCAGCCAAGGGAATGGGCCCGTTGCTGCAGGTTTCCGGCTTTGAGAGCGCACCCGGCGGGGGCGTCCGCGGAACCGTCAACGGCAGGCAGATTGTCGCCGGACGCGCCGGCTGGCTGCAGGCCAACGGGATCGAACCGGAGGCCGTCCACTACACCGCACTGCAGGCGCAGGAGGATACCGGTTCCACGGTTATCTGGGTGGGCATCGACGGCGCGGCCGCCGGTACGATCAGCCTCACCGACACGGTCAAAGCCGGTTCCGCGGCCGCCATCACCAGGCTCAGGGAACTCGGGCTGCGGCCGGTCCTGCTGACCGGAGACAACGCCGCGGTCGCGGCCGCCGTGGCCGCCGAGGTGGGTATCCCTGCCGACGATGTCATGGCGGGGGTCCTGCCGGAAGGCAAAGTCGAGGCGGTACGAAAGCTTCAGGCCTCCGGAGCCACCGTGGCGATGGCCGGGGACGGCGTCAACGATGCCGCGGCCCTGGCACAGGCAGACCTGGGCATCGCGATGGGCAGTGGCACGGACGTGGCCATCGCCGCCGCCGACCTGACGGTCATGGGCAACGACCTGGGCCAGGTAGCCCAGGCCATCGAGCTCTCCCGTAAAACCCTGGCCACGATCAAGACCAACCTGTTCTGGGCCTTTTTCTACAACGCCATCGGCATCCCGGTCGCCGCTTTGGGGCTGCTGAACCCTATGATCGCCGGGGCTGCGATGGCCGCAAGCTCAGTCCTTGTGGTGAGCAACTCGCTCCGCCTGCGCGGCTTCGGCAGACCCGCCACGGACGAGGCTTCCATTCCACGGCTGCCCGTGCCTGCACGCCTGTGATGCAGGACCACCCGCGGGCGCCCACCGTGGCAGGCGGCGCGGGGGCTCCGCAGCCCGGCACGGACGGCTGATTCCGTTCAGCAGACCAGCCAGGAGCAGACACGCCAACGGCCGGCGGTCCGCAGCCCCCAAGGCAGCGGACCACCGGCCCTTCGGCAGACTCTTAGGCTCCGGCGCGCACAAACGTGACGGGGCCGGTCGCGGTCAACCACGACAGAGGATGAACCACGGTCTGGTTTTTGCCGTTCATGCCCGAGCTGAGGACCTGGCCGTTGCCGACATAGATTCCTACGTGGCCGGACTGGACCACCATGTCCCCGGGCGTGGGGGCACCGACGACCTTCCCGTAATTCATGAACTGCATCGGGGCAGGGTCGCCGACAGGAATGCCGGCTGCTCCCAGAGCCTTTTCCACCAGGCGCGTGCAGTCCTGGATGAGGCCCAGCTGCGCGTAGGCGGCTGACACCATAGTGGCGTTGACCCCGCCTGCCGTCTGGGGAGCTGCAGCAGGTGCCGTGGCGGCCTGCGGCTGGACGGTGATGCGGGGCTGGGCCTTGACGGCCGCGGCGGGCCCGGCCGCCACGGCGGCAGGAACCGGCGCTGTGACTGCAGGTTTGGGCGCTTCGATCACCGGTGCCGGGGTCGTTTCGACGGCGGGGCGCTCGAAGGAAATCCGGACGCTGGAGTCAGCACTCAGCGGCGCCGGCGCCTGGTTGGACACCTCAAGGTTCGAGGCGGGGGCCGAATCCCGCTGTGCCGGGGCATCGGCGGCTTGGGCGGCGATCCCGCTGGTCAGGACAAGCCCCGACGCGGCGGCGATGACGGCGGCCTGCCGGCCAACTCCCCCGGCGTTGTCAGCAACAGCCTTGGAGAGCGTCGCGAGGGTGCTCGTCTGGACAGTGACCGCGCGGTGGCGGCCGGAAGTTCTGCGTGTGGACATAAAAAAGTAGCCTCTCCCAATGCCTGCGGGGTTAGCTGTCGGATTCGGATGGGAGACACCCGGCCGCAGTCCCTGCAAAATGCAGTGGTGCGGCTTCACCCCAAGGCCTGGGAACAGGCCAACATGTGGTTTCCCCGTCTCTGCCGGACGAATTCTGCGAACGGATCCCGGGCAGCGGCAGAGTTAGGCAATCGGCTCGGGAGTGCCGCTCTCGGAGAAACCGGCACGGGATCGACCGTACTTCAACTCAGACCCAAGTGTCACATTTTGGTAACGCCATGGGAGGAAAGTCACATTCGGAGAACCGCGAGGATGCGTATCAACTCTCACGCACGGACACCTCGTGCGCCCCGGGCAGCCTTCGTGCATTGCCCCGCACATTGGCCGCCCATTCCCTCTCGCCTTGAGTCGCATACCCCGGAGGGGTATGCTGGGGGTGTTGTCAGTGAACTGGTATGTCCAGGCGGGGGCAAGATCCCGCCGTCACAGCCGTTCAACCCCAGCGCCTATCACCCCTTTTTGATGGATTGGAACTGACATGTGTGGAACAGAAGCCCGGACCGAATTGCCCTTGGCCGCGACAGGACAGGGGGGCTGCAGTTGCTGCGCGCCAGCGGCTGCAACGCCACAGGCGCCGATAGCTGAAGGTGCCGCGTACCTGCTCGAAGGGCTCACCTGCGGGCACTGTGTGCAGACAGTCGAGAAAGCCGTTTCCGCGCTGCACGGGGTGGAGTCCGTAGCCGTTGAGCTGGTCTCCGGAGGCGCATCCCGTCTGACCGTGGCCGGCACAGCCGGCCGCTCCGCCGTGGAAGAGGCAGTCACGGACGCGGGATACAGCCTGACCGCGAGCAAGTAATCCAGCGACCTCCCCTGACAGGCCGGCCCGCCGAGGTCCGCCTGCCACCGGAGGGACCTTCCCTGATGACCGCACCAATGGACGACCAGCACAAGCACGATCAGAGCCCCGGCGGCCCCGGGCCGGAGGCAATGCCGCATGGTGGTTCTCTCCCGGGCCAGCTACCGGAAAATGTGGCGGAACCTCATCTGGGCCACGGGCTACAACGTCATCTCCGTGCCGGTTGGCCGCCGGTGTGCTGGCCTTCGCCGGCGTCGTGCTGTCCCCCGCGGCGGGTTTCGTGCTGATGTCCGTCTCCACGATCGTTGTTGCCTTGAACGCACAGCCGCTCCGCCGGCTGAAACTGAACCCGGGGCCGGTCCGCTGAACCCGGCAGACGCCGGGAGCATCCCGGGCCGGTACCCTTAAACAAAACATGATCCGCAGGAAAGGAGGAACACCGTGACCGCAGTGCTGCGCGGAGCCAGGGTGTTCCTCCGCCGTGCGTCCCTAATGGCGGGAATGCTGGCCATCATCGCCGGGATTCTCGGGATGCACATCATGACCGGTTCCCACGCCATGCCGGCGTTTGCCGCAGGCCCGGGCACAGAGATAGCCCAGGTTGCGCAGATTTCTGTGGCGGTCACGCCCGCGCCGGGTGGGGCCGCAGTACGGGGCGCCGCGGCCGCACAGGGTCCGGCGTCCATCTCAGGGGGTTCGTGCGCCGGCGCGGGCGTGTGCGCGACGATGTCGGCCATGGGCGCGGTCTGTGTCCTTTCCCCGGGCAACCCGCCGCTGGCGCTCCCGTCGCCGGGGCTCACCCCGTTTGCGGCTACCGTTCCGGCCACGTTGCCGGCCGGTTTCGCCACCTACGCGTACCTGCCCGGGAGTCCTTCCCCGGGCGAGCTCTGCATCAGCCGGACGTAGACGGCTGAGCTGCGCCGTGACTTTCCCGGCGCATAAGCCTTTCCCTGACGTGCCGCCGCCGGGAACTCCGGCCTCCTTGGCGTGCGCGTCACCAGCCACCGGCTCCATGGGCCGGTTGATGTCTTGAAGGACCCCGATTTCCATGAAAAAGATTCTGACCCTCTCCGCCGCAGCCATCGCAGCCGCGATTGCCCTGGCCGGCTGCTCTGCCGGATCTGGTGGCAGCATGCCCGGCATGAACATGGGCGGCTCCGGCACGTCCACAGATTCCGCCCCGATAGCTGTCGGGGACCACAACGGCGCCGACACCACCTTCGCTCAGATGATGATCCCGCACCACACCCAGGCCGTGGAAATGAGCGACCTGATACTCAAGAAGCAGGGCATCGACCCGAAAGTGACTGCCCTGGCCACCAAGATCAAAGCCGAACAGGCCCCGGAGATCACCACCATGACGGGCTGGCTAAAGACCTGGAACGAGCCAAGCCAAATGTCCGGCGGCGGCATGTCCGGGGCGATGAGCAGCGATGACATGACGAAACTGGACGTCGCGCAGGGCGCCGAAGCGGCCAAGCTGTACCTGAGCCAGATGACTACCCACCATCAGGGGGCAGTAGCGATGGCCAAAACCGAGGAAGCCACCGGTAAGAGCACGGATGCGGTCACCCTGAGCAAAAACATCGTCACATCCCAGGAAGCCGAAATCCAGGAAATGAAGAACCTGCTGGCCACCCTCTAGCCAGCACTCCCACGGCACCGGTGCCGTGATCCCGGACCCATCTTCCTCCCTTGACCTGGAGTCATCCATGCCCTTTCCCCCCATCCTGCGTCCGCGTCTTGCCGCAATCACCACCGTGGCCGCCCTGATGCTGGCCCTGTCAGCCTGCACACCGAGCTCCTCCACCCCTGCATCTGCCCCGGCCTCCCCTTCGACAAGTGGCGCGGCAGCCGGTATGCCGAGCGCCCACATCCACGGTCTGAGCGTCAACGGCGAAACCGGTCGGGTCCTCCTGGCCACCCACGAAGGCCTATACGACATGTCCAAAAAGCCGGCCGTCAAAATCGGCCCCGCAAACGACCTCATGGGGTTCGCCCCCGCCATGGACCAGGGCGTGTTCTACGCTTCCGGTCATCCGGGCCAAGGCTCTTCGCTGCCCGGCCTGCTGGGTTTGATCAAGACCAGCGACGGCGGCAAGACCTGGGAGCAGCTGTCCCGGCAGAACGAATCCGACTTCCATGCGCTCACGACGACCAAGTCGGGGATTGTGGCCTTTGACGGGACACTGCGCACCAGTATCGACGGGAAAACCTGGAAAACAGTGGACGCCGGTTTCGTGCCGGCCGTCCTGGCCGGGAATCCCTACAGCGATACCGTTCTCGCCACCACCCAGGAGGGCGTGCAGCGCTCGAGTGACGGCGGAGCCACCTGGGTACGGGACAAATCCGCCCCGCTCATCCAGTTCGCCGCCTTCGCCAGCGCCAGGGAAGCCGTCGGTATCGCACCAGACGGGACCGTCTACTATTCCGCGGACGCCGGCGCCACCTGGAAACAGACCGGCAAAGTGACCGGCGAGATCCATGCCGTCGCGGCCACCGAAGGCACGGACGGGAACCCCTGGATCTGGGCCGCCTCGGCCACCGGGCTGATGGTGTCCACCGACGGCGGGACCACGTTCCGACCCTCCGACGCGGACTGAACCGGTGGATATCGGCGGGTACTTCGCATCCACGGTGACCTCCGGGGCCCTGATCATCGCCATCCCGCTGGCCATGGCGGCAGGGCTGGTGTCATTCCTCTCGCCCTGTATCCTGCCGCTGGTGCCTGGCTACCTGGGCTTCGTGTCCGGACTGACCGACCCGACCCAGCCGCGCAACCGCCGGCGGGTCCTGGCCGGGGTCGGGCTCTTTGTGCTCGGCTTCGCGGTCGTGTTCACCCTCTACGGGGCCGCGTTCGGCGCGATCGGTTCTTGGCTGCTGCGTTTCCAGGATGTGCTGATGCGCGGCCTCGGTGTCGTGGTGATCGTGATGGGACTGGCTCTCTTGGGTATGGTCCCTTGGCTGCAGCAGACCCGCAAGCTCACCCTCGGCCGCAGGACGGGGCTGGCCGGCGCCCCCCTGTTGGGCGTCGTCTTCGGACTCGGCTGGACCCCCTGCATGGGTCCAACGCTTAGTGCTGTTCTGTCCCTGAGCGTCACGACCGCCAGCGCCGGCCGCGGGGCGCTGCTGGCCTTTGCCTACTGCCTGGGCCTGGGTATACCTTTCGCACTTGCCGCCCTGGGCCTGAACTGGGTCAGTACCGCCTTGGCCTTCGTCCGCCGGCACATCCGGGTCGTCAATATAGCCGGTGCCACCATGCTCATCATCCTGGGCGTACTCATGGTGACCGGGCTCTGGGTGAAGTGGATTTATCAGCTCCAGAACCTCTCCGGCACCTTCCTCACCCCCATCTGAAAACTTCAGCCGGCTCACGGCCACTCATTAAGGAATCCAACATGACCACCTACACCCGCCACCACCTTGGCCGTCGCAGCTTCTTAGGACTGTCCTTGGCCACGGCCGCCGCTGCGGGCCTCGCCGCGTGTTCGAACACCCAGAGCGCCCCCGGCATGCCCGACAGGATCATGCCCACCGACCCGCTCGTCGCCGAGCACGAAGCCGGCAGGGCGTTCACCGGAAAAACCGTCTCCCAGGCCCTGACCGCCGGATCCTTGGAGGCAACTGTCGCCGGGAAGCCCGTCTCCACATGGGGTTACAACGGAGGAATCAGCGCACCCACCATCCGTGCCACCGCAGGTGACCGGCTCCAGGTTGCGCTGGCCAACGAGCTCAAGGACCCGACGAGTATCCACTGGCACGGACTCGCGCTGCGCAACGATCAGGACGGCGTCCCGGGCGTTACCCAGGACGCCGTCGCGGCCGGCGCCGGGTTCAGTTACGATTTCCGTCTCCCCCACCCCGGCACCTACTGGTACCACTCCCACGTGGAAATGCAGCGCGAACGTGCCCTCTACGGGGCACTGATCATCGAGGACCCGGCAGAAAAAATCGTCTACGACAGGGACTGGGTCATCGTGCTCGACGACTGGATGGACGGCATCACCGGCACCCCGGATGAAGTCCTGAAGGAACTCTCCGGCGGCATGTCGATGTCCGGGACGTCCATGCCAGGGATGGACAACGGGTCCATGTCCGGGTCCGCGGGCTCAGCGTCTCCCTCCCCCTCCGGCGGATCGATGGGGACGGGGATGAAGCACATGCTGATGGGCTCCCGCAGCGACTTCCTCGGCGGCGACGCCGGGGACGTCAGCTACCCGTACCACCTCTTCAACGCAAAAGCCCCGGACGAAGCGGAGATCCTGACGGCCACGGCGGGGCAGGTCATCCGGCTGCGGATCATCAACGCCGCAGGAGACACCGCCTACCGCGTCGGCATCCCCGGCCAGAAAATCACCCTCACCCACACCGACGGGTTCCCGGTCCTACACCAGGACGTCGACGCCGTCGTGCTCGGCATGGGTGAACGCATCGACGCCCTCCTCACCGTCAAAGAAGGATTCACCCCCGTGATGGCGCTCCCCGAAGGCAAAGCCGGGCAGGGACTGGGCTTCATCAGCACCGGCACCGGCAAACAGCCACTTCCCGCCACCCTGCCGGGCACGTTGGAGGGCACCGTCGTGGACGGCGGGCAGCTCAAAGCTGACCCCGCCGTCACCCTGGCGGCTAAAACCCCGGACCGCACCCACGAACTACACCTCACCGGCGGCATGGCCAAGTACGACTGGGGCATCAACGGGGCCCGCTTCAACATGGACAAGCCGTTCGAGAACGCTTTTGAGATCAAAGCCGGCGAACGCGTCGCGGTGAAATTCATCAACGACACCGACATGTGGCACCCCATGCACCTGCACGGCCACACGTTCCAAGTCGGGGACGGCGGGGCACGAAAAGACACCGTCATCGTCCGTGCCAAACAGAGCGTCACAGTGATCTTCGACGCCGACAACCCCGGCCAGTGGCTCACCCACTGCCACAACGCCTATCATGCCGAACGCGGCATGATGGGCGTCTTCTCGTACATCAAATAAGGGACACCGACCATGAACACCCCTGCCGCGACAGAACTGTTCTTCCCCTCCCCGACCGTGAGCGCCTTCGCGCTCGGGCCGCTGACCATCCGCTTCTACGCCCTCGCCATCCTGGCCGGCATCGTGGCCGGTGTCTGGCTCACCGCCCGCCGGTTCCGGGCCCGGGGCGGCACCACCGCCCAGACCCTGGACATCGTGGCCTGGGCGGTGCCCTTCGGCATCGTCGGCGGCAGGCTGTACCACGTCATCACCGACAACCAGCTCTACTTCGGGCCCGGTAAAGACCCCTGGGGTGCGCTGCGGATCTGGGAAGGCGGCCTCGGGATCTGGGGAGCCGTCGCCCTCGGGCTCGTCGGCGCCGGGATAGGCGCCCGCCGTGCCGGGGTGCCATTCGCCGCGTTCGCGGACGCGGCCGCCCCGGGGCTGCTCCTGGCCCAGGGTCTGGGCAGGTGGGGCAATTGGTTCAACAACGAACTCTACGGCGGGCCCACGGACCTGCCGTGGAAACTCCAGATCCACGCCATGGACCAGGCCACCGGCCAGGCGCTGACCGGCGCCGACGGCGCTCCGCAGGTCTTGGGATTTTTTGAGCCGACGTTTCTTTACGAATCGCTGTGGTGCCTAGCCGCGGCGTCGCTGCTGATGTTCCTGGACCGGCGCTACACACTCGGTGCCGGGTCCGTGTTCGCTCTCTACATCGTGCTCTACACCGCCGGTCGTTTCGCCTTCGAACTTATGCGCTCCGACCCTGCCAATCTGATCCTGGGCCTGCGCGTGAACACGTGGGTCTCCGGGCTGCTCTTCCTCGCCGGCGTGGCGCTCTTCCAGAGGCTCAGGCCCCGTCCCCGCTCCGCCGTCCCACCCGTCCCCGTCCTCAGGCAGGACTCTGAGGCGCCCGGCAAAGGAATCCCTGCATGAGTAACGCCAGCAAACGGCCCTCAGAACACCAGGCCATCGTCGCGGCCATCCGCGGCCGGCAGCAGGCTAAACAGCGTCGGTTCAATATCCTCGTCTACTTCGGTTTCGGCCTGGTCCTCGCCGCCATCATCACCGCGGTCGCCTTCGTTGTTGCCGGGTCAGTGCAGCAGCGGAACGCGGCCGCCGAAGCGGCCAAAAGACCCATCGACGGGATCCAGACGTTCGCCGATCTGTCCCGTAACCACGTCCAGGAGGCCGTCGACTACCCGCAGCAGCCCGGCGTCGGAGGAGACCACTCCTCCGTCTGGACGAACTGCGGCATCTACACCAATCCGGTCAACGAACAGCGCGCCGTCCATTCCCTGGAACACGGGGCCGTCTGGATCACCTATAAGCCCGGGCTGCCGGCGGCCGACGTCGCGATACTCACCGACCTTGCCAAGGCCAAGCCGTATGTCCTGCTCAGCCCGGACAAAGCCCAGAGCGCCCCGGTCACCGCGACCGCCTGGGGCACCCAGGTGGCGGTCCAGGACGCCGGGGACCCGCGCATCCCCGCGTTCATCGGCGCGTACGCCCAATCCCCGAAAGCACCGGAACCCGGCGCCGCCTGTACCGGCGGAACCAACGGCTAAGCACACCATGTCTCAAGCAAAGGAATCTCCATGAAGAAATTCCACAAGCCCAAACCCGCGGCGGACCCCGCGTCCTGCTATCGCCGGCACCGGCGGCTCGTCCGGATCGGACAGGTCCTCATGGCCGCCGGTGCACTGGTCGCCATCAGCCACTGGATCGCCCACCTCGCACCCACAGGGCAGGGACCGGGCATCACCGAGGACATATTCATTGGCTACCCCACCGGCGGCGTGTTGATCCTCATCGGCGCCGTCATCGCCGGACGCACCGAACCCAAGAAGCGCTGAGCATGCCGCCCTGGGACGTTGTCCTGTCATCGTGGACCCTGAACTGGCCGGCCCTGGCACTCCTGGTCCCCGCCGCCGGACTGTATGCCCGCGGCCTCCGCGCAGCCAGGCGCCGCGGGATCCACTGGCCGAAGCGGCGGACACTGACCTTCTACGTCCTGGGCCTGGGCAGCTTCGCGGCGCTCAGTTTCGGGTTCACCGGCGTCTACAGCCACGACCTGCGCTGGGTCTTCACCCTTAAGATCACCTCATACCTGTTCATCGTCCCGCTCCTGGTCACCGCGGGCAAACCACTGACCCTTGCCAGGGAAACGCTGGGACCGGCCGGGGCGCAACGGCTTCGGATATTCCTGAGACACCCGGTGATGCGTTCGCTGAGCAACACCGTCGTGGCCGCGCTGCTGGGTCTGGGAATGTTCACCCTCTTCCTGACCCCCCTGTTCCATCCCCTAAGAACCGAACCCCTCTGGGACCTCGTCCTGACTGTTCTGGTGCCCCTAACAGGGATGCTGATGGTGGTGCCGATCATCGAAGACCAGTCGGCCAAGGCCGTCAGCGCGCTGATCATCGTCGAATTCATCTACGTGTTCATCGAACTCGTCGCCGATGCCGTGCCCGGGATCCTGATGCGGATCAGTCCACAAATCCTGGACGGGGCAACCCAGGCCCTCACCGGGCATCAGGGCTGGCTTCCCGGACCGCTGCGGGACCAGCAGCTCGCCGGAGACCTGCTGTGGTTCCTGGCCGAAATCGTCGATGTGCCCCTGATCATCCTGATGTTCGTCAGGTTCGCCCGCAGCGACCGGAACGAGGCGACCTCCTTCGACAGCCTCACCAACGAACAACTCGAGGCGCTGAACCGCGAACACCTCAGTGGTCCGCACGCACCCCGCAGCTGGCGCGATGCGTAGGGCCCTCTGCGCCCCGATTGTCCGGGGAACCGCGGAAAGCCCGCTCAGATGAACGCGGCGGGATTGACCGTCTGGCCGTTGACCATAACCTCGAAATGGAGATGGCATCCGGTGGAGTTCCCGGTCGTCCCCACACCGGCGATCAGCGCGCCCGCGCTGATGACCTGCCCGACGGAGACACCGATGCTCGCCAGGTGGTTATACGTGGATTTCAAGCCGTTGCCGTGGTCCACAACGATCCTGTTTCCGCCGCCGTACTGGCTCCAACCCGCCTCGAGCACCGTTCCAGCACCGGCGGCGAAGACCGCGGTGGAACACGGCCCGGTTAAGTCGATCCCGGTATGCCACTCACCGGATGCCCCGGTCAGCGGGTTGACCCTGAGACCAAAGGGGGAACTGACATTCACGGAGGACAACGGAGCCCGCAACCCCGTGCCTGGAACGGACGCCGGAGCCGGGCCAGCCCCCGGACCGGTCGTTATCGGAGCCCCGGCCGACTGGGCGATTGGTGCAGGTGAAGCCTTCGGTGCAGGTAAGGAGCGGACGGCGGGCCGTTCAAAGGCGAGGCCGGCGCCTGCGGCCGCCGTGACCGCTGGCTGTTCAGCTGCCGTTGCCGAGGCGGCCGGGCGTTCCCGGGCGGCATTCAGGCGGTCCGGATCAGCCTGCGCTGCGGAGAGCACCGTCATGGCAATCAGCCCCGTGACTGTCGCGGCGGCGCCAAATCGCTGCCCACGACTTCCCCAGACGGCGGGCGGAAGGACGGCTGCCCTGCGGCGGCGCTTGGCAGGTGAGGACGCGGCAACAGCGCGGCGTCGACCTTGTATACGGTGGGAAGGCAAAACGCGAGTCCTCTCGGCGCCGGCGAAGTTAGCTGTCGGATTCGGACGAGTGTGCTGTCCGGCCCACCCCGCCAGCAGCCGCCGCACAGGCGTGTACTCACAGAGCCGGCTCAACCCCAAGGCGCACGATGGCGCCGTTGGTGAGTCCTCCGCCCCCGCCAGAAGACTGAAAGTTCATGGACCGCCGGCGGGGCGTGGCGAAGCGGCCTCACGCATACCCGTGAGGGGTATGTATTGCGTCAACCCTATCCAACCTGGCCTCGAAGTTACAATTCCGTTATCAAAGGATAGCCATGCATAAACCAAGCCGCCGGACACCGCCGGCCCCCGCTCCCCGGACCCTTGAGGCATTGCCGGGTTTCTCCCGGCGCCGCCTGCTTTCATCAGCTCTTCTGGGCGCACTGGCCGCCCCGGTGCTCGTAGGATGCGCCTCCGGGGACCCCCTCGCCCAGCAGGCCAAAGCCGGTGACAACAAAAACTACATCGCCGGGGACGGCTCCGTGACCGAATACGCCGACGCCGAGCGGAAACCACCGGTGGTAGTAACCGGCGAACAGTACGACGGAACGGTCGTTAACTCCGGTGACTGGGACGGAAAAGTGATCGTCCTGAACTTCTGGTACGCCGCGTGCGCCCCGTGCCGGCTCGAAGCTCCCCGGCTGGAAGCACTCTGGAACGAGTTCCAACCACAGAATGTCCTCTTCTACGGCGTGAACGTCCGCGACGAGGAAGCCGCCGCTGTCGCCTTCGAGCGGACCTTCGGAATCACCTACCCCAGCATGCAGGACAAAAACGGGGGCATCCTGCTGGCCATGACCCAGTACGTACCGCCGCAGGCCGTTCCGACCACCCTCGTCCTCGACAGACAGGGACGGGTCGCCGCCAGGATCCTCGGCCTGGCCGATCAAAGCATCCTCAAATCCCTCATCGCAGCCGCCGTGGCCGGCGGCTAGCCCGGAATCGTTTGCTCCAGGAATGCGGGGGAAGGACGCGTGGGAGATCGGAAGGTCCTGATGAAGATTTCCGAGTTAGCAGGTCGTTGGCCTCAAGGGCCGCAGAGTTATTGTGGAGGCGGCGGCCGGCCCCAGCCCGCCGCTCACGTCACCACCAGCGACAGGAGAAGCACAATGAGCCATCACATCAGTGCGATGCTTGAGGCCCACCCGACGGAGCCGGGCTCCATCGAGAGGAACAAACTCGCCGAATGCATCACTGCATGCTTTCAATGTGCCCAGGCCTGTACGGCCTGCGCTGACGCCTGCATGGGCGAGCACATGGTCGCGGATCTGATCACTTGCATCCGCACGGATCTGGACTGCGCTGACATCTGTGGCGCGACCGGCAGCGTCCTGTCCCGCCAGACAGGAACCAACGAGGGCATCCTCCGAGCGGTTCTTGAGGCCTGCCGTGCTGCCTGCGGCGCCTGCGCCGACGAATGCGAGCGGCACGCGGACATGCACGAGCACTGCAGGATCTGCGCCCAGGCGTGCCGTCGGTGCGAAGCCGCCTGCACAGAACTCCTGGCAGCCCTGGCCTGAGCATCACCGATACGCGCAGAAGTCCGAAAGCATGGCAACCCGCGGGTCTGAACTTTGCGCCCACGACAGATCCGGTCGGAACTTCACCTTCAGCCCGGACAAGGCCAGCGATGCCCGGACAGGGCCGGAGATGAACAAGACTAGCCAGTTCCGGTGTCCCGGTGGTGTTTCCGTGGCCAAATTCAGCTGCCCAAACGTTGGTCTGGAGTAACGCCTGCGCTGGCGGCGTTCACCGGGTGAAGCCCTTAGTCTGCGGTGTCGCCGGCATCTGCGGCGTCACTGAGCTGCCCGCGGTAGCGAACACGCCGGATCCGCCGTGTCATGGACACCATAAGCAGAATGACGGCGGTGACCATGAAGGCCGTCATCACGAAGCCAAGAAGCCCGGGCGTAATCTGGTCAGCAGTCAAGCCAGCACGAAGGCCCCCATCGCCCGGGGACGGCGACGGCGACACAGTCAGGACCGTGAGTCCGCGGGCCAGGAACACGGCCATCAATCTCGACCCCACAGCAGATTGTCTCCCGATGCCGGGTCATGCCAAAAAGCAGGAGCGGGTTGGCGGCGTGTGCGGGTACTTCCAGAGCCGGTGCTCATGACGGAGTGTCCTTGTCGGTTGTAGAGACGTGAATCAGGATCCTGGCTTGTCCCGCTGTCGCCTCCCGGAGAGCCAGCTGGTTTGGGCTCCGGGCATACGGAAACAATACCGGTCAGCCGGCGTGAGCGAGGACGACACAGACAGCGCTACTTCGTTACTGCATCGTAGATGCGCGCCCGCGGGTTCAAAACGGATATGTAGCCTGTCGGCTTACCGCCCGTTCCATGTAGCACTGCCGACCGGAAACGATGGAAGACTCCCCCAGCAACCCCCCGGCGTGTCAGCAGGCACCATTTGCCGGACTGACGCAAAGGTCCCGTATTCTGGGTCGGGTCCCCTGCTGCGAAGGTCATCAAGCATGCGTTCCATCTCCGGAGTTACACCGGGTCCGTCTTCCCTTCCGTCGCTCGGCCCCCGCCGCGTCAGGTTCGCCGTCCGCGTCTTGGCGGCCGGCCTCCTGTTCAGTGCTTTGGGTGGCACGGGGGCGCAGGCTGAAAATCTGCAGGACACGCAGTCTCAGCTGGAGGATCAGGCGGCACAAGTCCAGGAATCGTTGGAGTTCGTGGACTCCTCGCTCGTTGCCACCGCTTCGCAGCTTGCCACCTACCAAGCCCGGAGGCCCGCGGCAGAACAGACGGTCGCCGAAGCGCAGTCCCGGGTGGCAGCCGCGGCCCGTGAAGTCGATGCATATACCCTGCGCATATCCGCCGCCGAACAGACACTGGCCGACATAGACCGCGAACTGGGACAAAGCCGGAAGGCGATGGCGGAGAGTCATAAGATGGTAGGACAGATAGCCACCGATGCCTACAAGCGCGGAGGGGTACCCCAAGACCTCAGCCTCTTCTTCGGCACCGGCGACCTGGCAGAAGCCGCGGACAGTATCAGCCACACCGAACAGGCCCTGAAGGCCCAGAATGCTGCTGTCTCCGAAATCCGGGACAAGAGATCGGTGGATGAGAACTCCCAGAACAGGCTCTCAGCAGTGCGCCAGGAAATTGCGAACCTGAAGCAGCAAGCCGAGACGGCCCTGAAAGCTGAGCAGGCCGCCCGGGCCAAAGCCACCGCCGCCAAAGAAGACCTCGATCAGCTGATTACATCGTCAACGGCATCGGCACAGGATCTAGCCGCCAAGAAACCTCAGATCATGGCCGAACTGGCGTCCGTCAAAGCCCAGCAGCAGGTCATCGCGGCTCAAATTGCCGAAAACCAACGCCGCGAACGCGAAGCCTGGCTGGCCGAACAGGCAGCGCAGGCGCAGGCGCTAGCACAGGCCCAGGCCCCGAAGGGCCAGAACCCCGCCCAGCCGCAGGCTCCAGCTCCAGGGAATGCTTCATCGTTCGGAATCAGCCGCCCTTTTGGCGCGGGAGTTCCGATCACGTCCGGCTTTGGCTGGCGTGCCACTCCTCCGGGGACGATCGATTTCCTGGGCACGGGCAGTTATCTCCACTCCGGTATTGATTTCGGTGTGGGTTGCGGCACGCCGGTCTATGCTGCGGCCGCCGGAACCGTCACGACTGCCGGCTGGACCAACGGCGGCGGCGGCTTCACCGTCATGGTTTCCCACGGCGTAGTCCAAGGCAACGCACTCACCACGATCCTGTACCACAACAGCAGCGTCACTGTATCGGCCGGGCAGAGGGTGGACAAGGGCCAACTCATTGCCTACTCGGGCAGCAGCGGAAATTCCACGGGATGCCACGCTCACTTCGAAACGTGGCTCAATGGATCGCCTGTGGACCCGCTGGGCCTTCTCTGACCCGTCCCGTGCCCAAAAGCAGCGTTGGCCGGAGACAGCCGGTGACTCACATGCGTGGAGGCCCGGCCGGGCGCTGAAGCGGTGTGCAGGAGCGGCTTGTAAACTGAGGAACATGCCGCTGCCGAAAACCCCGCTCTTCGACCGAGCGGCGACGTCCGGCGGAATCCCGAAGTTCATGGCAGTCAGCATCACAGCCTGCGTCCTCGCCGGACTGTTCATCGTGGAGGCGGCGATATGCCGCGTCGAACGGCGGGGGAATGTGGGTGCGGGCCTGACCTGCTGCCGGCAGACCCGGACGCATCATAGGCTATATCTGTGAAAACCGGAGACATCTGGGTCACGGATCCGGCGACCCTGCGCGACGTGGTCCTGGACCGGGGAGCGGTGCACGCGCTGCTCGGAGATTGTACCCCTCTGGAACAGGTGTGGATCCTTTCCCTGCTGGGGCGGGACGAGGAAGCAGTTGCCGCCGGCCTGGCCCTGCTGGCCGCCTCCCCGGACCGGCTCCGGCCGCTGCTCGTACTCGCCAAGACTTATCAGCGCCAGTACCGCTGGCACGATGCGGCGAGACTGCAGGAAGAGGCCCTGCGGCTGACCCGCACGCCTGCTGCAGAAGCCCTCGTCCGCCACCACATCGGCAGACGGCTCTTCGATGAAGCCTGGTACCGTGATGCCGCGGCCGAATTTGAGTGGGCCCAGGATCTCTACCGGGCCGCCGGCCGGGAGCGCCTCGCACGCGACTCCGCGCGGGCCATGGACCGCGCACGCGAAGTTTATGCGCAAGCCGCATTTCCGGACGGCCAGCAAGTGTGAGGATCCGCGGGGGGAGCTGCACCCGGTAAGGCTACCCACGCCGGTAAAGCCCACCCCTGCACGGCCTTTTGCTAAGTTCCAGTCCTCTGATTCACCGGTGGATCCGTGCCCGACAATCCACGCTGTCACGTCGCAACTTCCACTGTCGATTCTTTGCGCGGAACTGAGTTACGCAACGTTCTGAGTATGTAAATCTGATCGGGACCCACTAGGACCGGCTTCAACTGTCGTTTTTGCATCTTAGTGGCCCGGTCCACGGTGCCCTGTTCGTCGCCTACGTTCTTCTGACCCTCTTCCTGTGGCGCAAAAATGGGTGGACCGGCCGGCTGCTGGCCATTGTTCTTGTGGATTCGGTGCTGCCGACGGGCGGTTTTTGGGTTGCCAGACGAGCGGATCTGGACGCACGGAGGGTCCCCGTACCGATCCCGTGACTCAGCCAACCCCTGGGTCGTTCGGCAGGCCTCAGCGGGGAAACGTGCACGCTCAGGTCTCTGGCAGGCCGCCCAGGGCGATGCAGATCGGCGGTTGAAATGGCTTGTTCTCTCGCCGGTTTTCGTTAAGGTCGTCTGTAGTGCAGGTATCGAGCGTGCAAATCAGGGATCGGCCGAGTGCCGGTTGCCGGCCGGGCCGAAAATCGTTTCGCAGGCATCCGTAGGCCATCCCGGGAGCGGGATGGCCTACGGGTTCCCCAGACGAAGACGTGTGGGCGGGCGTGCTAACTAAATCCTTCGGCACTTCACCACTGGCTGGAGGCTGGAGGATTCCGCGGGGTGAAGGTCAACGCCGGGACGCACACTCGTGTGACGCCTACAGTAGTCAGCGGGACGTGCGCGCCGGACGCCCGTACCCCGTGATCGACCTGATTCACAACTCCACAAAGGAAATTGAAAATGTCAACACTCACTGAATTCACGAAGACCAACCTGGATAAGCAAGGATTCGGAAATCTGGATGAGGCCGCCAAGTCTTGCTACGCGGGACCCTTACGATTCACACCGGCAGTGGGGACAGCCTTGATCATGGTCGGGTTGGCGTTGCAGTCGCCCGCTTTTCTTGGAGTGGGGGCAATCGTTCCGCTCACGGGGGCGATATTTCCCCGCGGCATGATTCTGGACCTGGTCTACAACCTCGGTGTTCGCCACCTGTTTCATGCGCCGGCTCTTCCGCCCACTCCGAGACCGCGACAGTTTTCGTACCTACTGTCCACCGTGCTCATTGCAGGTTCAGCCTTGTCCTTCTTCAACGGATTGTCAGTGTTGGGATTTGTGCTCGGAGGAATGGTCGCCCTCGGAGGCACAATCCTCACCACCACCCATTGGTGTCTCGGATCGTGGTTCTACAGACTATTCTTCAGTCACGCGGCCGTTTGAGCTGCTGACCGGGCAGGTTCCGGGACGGGATGCCTGAAGCGCTCACGGTGATGAACAGGTCGGTAGAAACGCCGAGGGTCACGTGCCTTCGCTGCCCGCCGCAGTGGATTCGATGCTGTTCAGCGCTGCTCGCAGCCGGGAATCGGCGTCTGTGGCAACCTCGCGAATTGCCGGGCTGTCACTGAGTTGGACCATAGTCATCGGGTCGATGGCTTGAACGATTGGCTCGCTCGCATTGGGGCCGCGGCGAACGACGACGTTACAGGGGAGGAGTACGCCCATGTCCGGTTCTGCGACCAGAGCCCGTTGAGCGAGAAGGGGATTGCACGCGCCGAGGATGACGTAATCGCCAAGGGCCTGGGCGCTGTCGACACCCAACTTGGCCTCAAAGGTAGACCGGACGTTGATTTCGGAGAGAACTCCGAAACCTTGTTCCGCGAGGAGTTCCCGGATCCGGCTCACCGCTTGTTCGTACGGCAGCGAAACGGTGACCGTGTGGGCGTAACTCATGGATTCTCCAATGTTCGCACCATGGCGAAAAGTTTGGACCGGCCGGTCGTCCCGATCATACGACCGAGACCGTCCAGCAGGAAGCTGCTGAGCCGACCAATGGATTTCATTTGGCTTTCTCGCCGAGCACCGTCAACCGTTCGCGGTATTCCTCGGCGTTCAGTTCACCCTTGGCGAATCGTTCGTCCAGAACCTGACGCGCGGCGCTCGGTCCTCGTGGACGCGAATCGGCTGACGAATCATCGCGCCGACCGCGGTTCGCTCCGCCGGCCAAGGCGCGGACTGCCCAGATGACCAGTAAGACAATGCCGACGAGTGCCGGTCGTCTGCGCGGTAAGCAGCCCAAACTGTCCAAAGCGCAGGAGAAGCATCTGATCGAGGTCCACCAGCGAGGCGAACACACCACCGCGCAGATCGCTGAACTCTTCAGCGTCGGGAGGTCCACGGTCTACCGCGCAATCCAGCGCGCCGGCGACACCGACGCTTAGATTCGAAAAACTTCACCGTCCAAAGCCGGAATCCGCACCGGTGCGCCCTAAACGTGAATTTCCGTACCGATCCTCCTCAGACCCCGGCTTCGCCCGCGTCGGGCTACTCCTCGCTGTTCGACGGCCAACCAGGCCCCTCTCCCGGGATGAACCGGGAACGATCCATTTTCCAGACCGCCGACGGTAGTCCTTAGACACCGGAGTTTCTGGCCCGGCGCTGCGCCAGGTAAGAGATGCCCCCGGCCAGTGCCAGCAGGGCGGCCGCGATCCCCACGGTCAGCGGCGCGTTCTGATCATTGGGTGCTCTGACCTGATCCGGCGCGGCACCCGCCGGTGCCGTTCCCGCAGGGGAGCTGGCAGCAGTTGCGGAACCGGATGACATGCCGGAGCCGCCCATGTTCATGCCGGGCATGCTGCCGCCGGAGCCGGCCGAGCAGCCAGCCAGGGCGATGGCTGCGGCGATCGCAGCGGATGAGACGGTCATGTGCTTCTTGTTCATGAAAAATTTGTCCTTCAAGACATCCGCAGACGCTGGGCGGCAGGGTAACAACGCACGTTAGCTGATTATAGAGGTTCTAAAATTGCGACCGGTGTACGGGGGCGGTTGGCAGCAGACGGTCCACAAAGACGCCGGAGCGATCTCCGCAAACAGCCAAGCAGCGGGCCCGATGGGTGGTGGAAAGTTTGACTAGGCTCGTGTCTTTCGAGACTTAGTCCGCGGAAGTTGCGGTTCATAGCGTGTGCCCGCGCCAATCCATGCACCTGGCAAGATAGCCACCGGACAGTTAACCGGGGTGCGCTGTCAAGCCGCTGTTGCCGTCATCGGGAAGTCGTGGCCGCCGGACAGGCCAGCCGAAAGCAACAGTGAGTGTGGTTGCGAGGAACACGACAGGGATACTGTGTCAGCGGCTGCTCGCCTCAGGCCGCCGGCTGACGGCTTTTGGGTTGCCCGGCGAGGCATCGAAGCCGGCCCCGGGTGGAGGAACAGTTACAAACGTAGATCAACTACCTTAGACGGGAGTACCGCGACGGCCGCCGACCTTAAGCTGCAGCCGGGAGAAGCGTTCAGCTCAAGTCTCGGGCAAGCTGCTCGATGGGATGCAGGCCGCGCCCGAAACGGGCTATCGCTTCCCGGTGCCGGTCGAGTTCGCCGTAGGGCAGGTATCGGACATGCAAATCAGCGATCCGGCTGAATGCCGGTCGCCGGAGCTGGGCACGAACCTCCTCCTCGCGGGCATCCGGAGCCACGAGATACAGTGCGTGAACTGCCCCTCTTTCGCCGGAGAGCGCCAGATCAAGCATCCGAACGATTCCTGAGTAAATCGATGTGCTGTGCTCAACTTCGAAAGCGGCAGTGACGTTTCCGCCAGATTCCAGCCACAGTACGTCAATGAGCCTGATTGCGCCGGCAGCAGTGCCGCTCATGAGTCCGGGCGGAAGCTCGGTCAGGCAGCCGTCGGCCAAGCAGCCGCCCCCGTAGGGTCTGCTGCGATCGTTACTGGCGATCCACACATCGAACCCGAGTGAGAGGCCGAGGTCGCGGAGCCATCCCTGTACCTCAGTGTGCGTGACGTCATCTCGCTCGGCGACCATTTGCGCTTTGTCCAGCTTCGCTTCCTCCCTCACCCGGGCAAGGTCCGCGTGCCACGCTGCTCGAGCTGCCATTGTGTCAATGCCTGGCAGCGGTGGAGCAGCGAAGCGGCCGGTCCCGATGTCGAAGAGCAAGCCGGCGATCGCGCCGAGGTCGTTCGACAGCAAATCCCGAAACATCTCGTTGATCGACATCACACCTCGGCGCATGCTGAGGTATTCGTCCCAGCTCCCGAGCTTCACCTTGTTGCCGGTCAACCCGTTGTACCCCTTGACGATTGCGGTGTTGAACGGCGGCATGAGTGTGGGGTGCAGGAAGTACAGCAGGTTCGCCGCGGCTGGCCCCAGACCCTTGATCTTCCGTTCGGCGAACGACCGCACTGCCGTCAGCAACTGCGCCTCCGTAGTGCAACACCGGCACGTCTCCAGCATTCTGCCGAACGCCAACTGGTTGCCGCGGTCCTCATAGATATCCGGGATCCTCAGCTTTGGTTTCCAAAG
The DNA here is from genome assembly GCF_040547075.1 of Arthrobacter sp. UYCu512. NCBI lineage: Bacteria > Bacillati > Actinomycetota > Actinomycetes > Micrococcales > Micrococcaceae > Arthrobacter > Arthrobacter sp. UYCu512. The sequence goes on along the minus strand of NZ_JBEPPA010000014.1, from coordinate 46,776 downwards.
AAATGCGTGATCTGCACCCTTGAAGATCTGGCGCTGCTCGGCAACCCCATGCACCACGGTCTCCAGCGAAGAACCCCGGAAAGCAGTACCGAAGGTGTTGGCTTCGATCTCCGCGCTCACCTGCTCAATCCCGCGGCGAAGGGAGCGGAAGTTCTTGATGCGCTCAGGCCAGAGGAACCACGTCCTGTACGTACCGGCAGTATCATCCCGCCAACGTAAAATCAGCTCCCGAAGGGCGGACTCATCAAAGGGAGAACGAGAACGTGCTGAGGCGAGATCGCGGGTCACATATGAAGTATGAGTGAACGAGCCCGCTTTCCTTAGCATGACGCGGACGTCGCCCTCGACCGTTTCAGGCAGCGCACACGGCCTCTTTGAAGTCGTTCCGGCAGACGATTGTTCTCCCTGATTTATCTACCGGGGCCGTTGCAGGACATCAGATGCCCTCCGGGTGCCGCTGCACGCGCCGTCGAGGCGGTGTCGACGGCCGCGAATGTCTCGTCGTCCACAAGGGGCCAGCCCGGCATGGTCCAGCTATCCGGGGGTGCTGGTGCCAGCAACCCCTTACTTCGTCGTCCCTGCCGTCGCTGGGATGGGTTGTCGGCTTGTCCGGTATGGCAACACCGCGGCCGGCGAGCACGGACTCAGCTGTCCGGTGGGCACCCAGGGGGTCCGATTTTCCTTTGAGCCGGCGGCAATGACCGGGCCGCAGGGGTCGGCATGTTCATCGCGGTCGATAAGATGCTCCCGTGGAAGCGGATGGACAACCGCGCCAGCGCCATCGCCATTGCGCTGGCCGTGAAATTGCGTGGGCGTCAGTCCTCGCACTCTGATGATGGGGCCGCAAAGCTCCTATCAAGCACCTGGTCCAGCTTCGGAATCGCGCGATCTGCTCAGCTCCCGACTGCGGCCGGGCCGAGGCCGTTGTCCTCTTCGCCATTCCTAGACCCCTCGTTCCGGTGTTTCAGTCCAGCCTTCGTGCGCTTTCCGCGGGACGTACGAGCTTCCCGCACGGGGCTAACTGACGGTGAGTTGGGTGTACATGCCGGCGGCGTAGTGGCCCGGGAGGTTGCAAACGAGCTCATAGCGCCCTGGCGGCAGCGTGACGGTGACCCAGCCTGACGCGCCGGGAAGGATTCCCTGGCCGGTGCCTTCGGCGCAGGTGTTGGACGCTTCCCCGAGACTGCCGGCCTCATCGATTTTGGCGTCCCCGCCGATCGGGCGGGTGCCGGGGATCTGGCTTTCGGGAAGGGGAAGGATGACGAGTTCGTGGCTGATGGTGCCTGCGTTGGTGACCAGGAAGGACACCGTGCCGTGGGCCACGGTGTTACTGTCTGCGGTCATTCGCATGGCCCCGCCCATGGTGCCGTTTCGCGGGCGCATCATGGGCCCGCCCATGTTGGTCAGTGACACGCTGACGACCGGACCGGGGAAGATTTGGTGCCGTGCACCGGGCCCGGGACAGGGAACCGGTGCCCCCGGGATTCACAAGACCGCCCGCGAGGCCCACCGCCACGAGGGACAGTGCGGTCAGAAGGAGCACGGCTGCGGCCCCGAGGATGATCTGCCCGCGGTGGGTCAACGAGTTCAATCCTGGCGCCTGAGCGCCGTGCGCCGGGCAGTGAACTCCTGCTCGTCGATTTCCCCGCGCGCGAAGCGCTCAGTAAGAATACGCTCGGCGTCGTGGTGCGGCAGCCGCAGTGCGGCCGGTCCCTCACCCGGATGGGGACGCCGGAGTAGGAGCACAACGACAGTGACTACTCCGCCCCAGAAAATCAGCATCAACCCGGCCATGGCTACCCACGCGCCTATACCCCAGCCATTTCCGTCCCAGCCATACATCATGATCAGGCCTCCTCCTGTGAAACTACGTTGGGCCCGCTTCCCGGAACAGTGCCCAACGGCCCGGCGGGTATATACAGTCTGCATCGGGGCCGACGGCGGCCGGCCCTGCTCCGATGCGCACGCGGACACAAAAGTCAGGCAGCGGTGACCGTTTCGCGTCCCGTGGGCCTCCGGTCCGGAGGCCGGCCGGGTCTCAGGCGGTTTGGAGCTCTTTCAGTGCGGCCCGGAGCCGGTCATCGGCTTCGCCGGCGACCAGGGCGACGGCCGGGGCGTCGCTTAGCTGGACCATTGTCTGCGGGTCGATCGTTTGGATGACGGTCGCGTTGGCGTCGTTGCCGCGCCGGATGACGACGTTGCACGGAAGGAGCAGGCCCATGTCCGGTTCCGCGGTGAGTGCGCGCTGGGCCAAGGCGGGGTTGCAGACGCCCAGGATGAGGTAGTCGCCCAGGGCCTGTCCGCTCTCCTCCCCGAGCTTGGCCTCCAAGGTTGAGCGGACATCGATTTCGGAGAGGACTCCGAAGCCCTGGCCCTGGAGTGCCTCCCTGGTCCGGCGCACCGCTTCCTGGTACGGCAGGGCGACGGTGATGGTGTGTGCGTAGCTCATGGTTATGCTCCTTCATTGGGTTTGGCTGTGAGTCAATGACGCCGCATCGCGGTGTCACCGGGATTCGATGAGGCCCATCATGCCGCTGTCCTCGTGGTCGAGGATATGGCAGTGGTAGACGGTCTTGCCGGTGAAATCATCGAACGCGATCCGGACGCGCACGCTGCTGCGGGCCGGGACGTTGACCACATCCTGCCACTCGGGGTCGGATACGGGCCGGCCGGCCTGTTCGATGGTCTGCATGGGCCATACGTGCAGGTGGAAAGGGTGGTCCATTGGGCTGGTGTTAGTCAGCGTCCACTCCTCGAGGGCGCCGGCCGGGACGGTGGTGTCAGTCCGGCCCGGGTCGAAAGGTTTGCCGTTGAAGGTGAAGCTCATTCCCGACCCCATGCCCATGCCCATGGCGAAGGTCAGTTCCCGCCGTGCCGTGACCGCAGCGGACCGCAGGTCCCGGGGTGCCGGCTGGGCCGGGAGCGGCTCCGCGGACGGGGCCGGTTCGCCGCTGACGGCATAGGTGGCCAGGACGGTGCCGTTGGGGTCGGTCTGGGCCTGTTGGCCTCCGGTGCTGGCGCCCATCATGGATCCTGCGGTTCCCCTGTCCACCGCCAGGGTGCGCAGCACGGCCGTGCCGGTGGCCGCGGTGACGAGGAGGTCTGCCCGGTTGCCTGGAGCCAGCAGCACCTCCTCAACGTCCCGGGGGTTCTGATAGCGGCCGGAGTCGAGTCCAAGCAGCTGCAGGCGCTGGCCGTCGAGGCGCAGTTTCAGGTACCGGGCGGTGCAGGCGTTGATGATCCTCCACCGTTCGCGTTCTGCCGGTTTGGCCGCCAGTTGCGGGTTTAGCTGGCCGTTGACCAGAACGAGGCTGCCTTCCCGGCCCATCATTTTCTCCATCGCCGACACGGCAGCGACGCTTCCGTCGCTGTTCAGTGAGATGTCCGAGATGACCATGACCCGGTCCCGTGAGGTCGGGACAGGGTGCGGGTCCTCGACGATGATGGCACCGTACAGTCCGCCGAAGACCTGGTCGGCGACCGTGCCATGGTGGTGGGGGTGGTACCAGTACACGCCCGGAGGGTGGTCCGCGGGGAGGCGGTATTCGTAATCGAAGGATGTTCCGGGGTCAACGGAGAGGAGCACGTTGTCGCTGTTGCCCTGGGGGGAGACGTGCAGGCCGTGGACGTGCAGGTTGGTCGGATCCCGCAGGCCGTTCTCCAATGTTAGGTTCACCCGGTCACCGGGCCTCAGGAACATCGTCGGGCCGGGCACTGACCCGTTGTAGGTCAACACGGTGGCGTTCGTGCCGGCGATCCGTGCCTGAGCCTGTACCGCTCTCAGGCGCATCTGGAGCGTCCCGTTGCTGCTGCGGAGGACCTCGGGTTCGAGGAGGGCCTGTCCGGCCGCCGACTGGTTCCCGGCTCCGGAGTCCCACAACAGGCCTGCCGCGCCCGTCAGTGCGGCTGCGGTTCCGGCGCCCCCCAGGATGAGGGCGGTGCGTCGGCGGACAGGCCGCATCAGCTGTCGCCCTTGAGGATTTTGAGACGTTCCTGGTATTCCTCCGCGGTCAGCTCGCCCCTGGCAAAGCGTTCATCCAGGATCTCCCGGGGTGTGCCTCCGCCGCCCGCAGGCCCGGCGCCCCTGCCGTCAAGGGAGCCTGTGGGTCCGCCGCGGCGCCTGCCGGCCGAGAGAAACCAAATCCCGAGACCGGCAAGCAGCAGGACCCCGACGATCAGCAGCAGCCAGAACATCCCCGTCCAGCCCATGCCTGATCCGTATCCACCCATCATGACCCGTCTCCTTACCCCGCGAAACCGGTACTGACCGGCGTGCGGTGATCACTTTCGAGGCTACACCATAATACCCATTGGGGTATATGGCGGGGCGGGGCCGGGCGTTTGATGCCCGCGGCTTCAAGCCGGGAATTCGATCCTCAACCATCAGTATGCCGGCACCCGATCACGATACGACCGACGCCCGGCCGGAGGATGCCCGTTGGTCCCCGGCGCCCCTGCCGGGGACGCCATGGCATGGTCCGAATACCGAACCAGGCGTGCAGCGCGGCGGCCACCGCCGACGCCGGAGGTGCAACGCCACCGCGGCCGCGCGTCCGGCGGCGTTAGGGTGGGTGCATGGGAGTCGAACCAGCGGTAATAAAGCGAATGTCGAGAATGCGTCCTCAGGATCCGGCCAGCGTGCCCCGGGAGGTGGAGGGCGAACCGGATCTGGTAGCGGTGGACACGACATGGGGAGAGCTGCAGCCACTGCAGTGCGCACCCGGGGTGGTCACCCTCGGCGAGCTCGAACTCCTGGAGCAGATCAGCGGCGGCGCTGTCCTGATCGACAGCCGCGTGCCTGACTCCAGGTCCGGGGTTACGATTCCAGGCGCAGTCAACTTTCCGCACGACCGGATTATTGGATTCAGGGATCACCTCGAGGTTTCGAGGCTGAGCATTTTCTTCTGTAACGGCCCGCAATGCCCGCAGTCACCGGCGGCCATCCGGGCGCTGCTGGAAACCGGGTATCCGGCATCCGCGCTGGCCTACTACCGGGGAGGACTGCACGACTGGGTCACCCTGGCCATGCCCACGGAACAGATCATCTGACCCCGGGCTCGTCCGGGCACCGGTGTCACCGGCGAAGCCGCCCGGGCCATGCCCCCACCCGCTGCGCTCCGTTCGGGTCGCCGGCGAACAGCCCGCCGGCCTGACCATGTTCGGCGGCGTCAATGATGACCTGGCCAAACAGGCCACCGCAATCAAACGGGATCCGCGGGCTGCTCACGCGGCTTGGGAGCGTGTCCTTCGCCTACGCCTGATCCACCGCGGACCTGGCCGACCCCCGAAGCGCCGGGCCAAAGCGGGCCGGCCGGGGGAATTGATGACATTGACGGACCGAAGATGAACTCCGATGTGACGGATCAGAAGCTGCCGCTGCCGCCGGAATCATCGTCCCGGCCGGCGTCGCCGCGGCCGCCGTGCAGGATCGAATCGATCAGAATCCCGCCCAGCACGGCCCCGCCGAGGCCCCCGCCGCACCCGCGGCTCCCGAACATGCCGCCGCCGTAGCCGCGGTTTTCCAAGCCGCCGAAGCCCTGCACATCGGACTGGGCGAGCTCTGCCGCCCGGGATGCCAGAGCGCCGGCCTGCTGCGCGTAGGCCAAGGAAGATCCAGGATTCGTCTGCTGGATGGAGAGCGCGGTGTCCAGAACTCGTTGCGCTTCGGCCAATCGTGTCCTGGCCCTTGGTCCCACACCGCCGCGCCGGGCGGCAATGTAGTCCGAGGCAACCGAGATCCGGGCCTGCGCATGCATGATGGCCTGCTGGAGAGCCTCCCCGGCGCGCCGCGCCTGATCCTGCTGGTTCCGGACCCCGGAGAGGGCCTGATCCAGTCCCTGGCGCGCCGCTTCCATGCGCTGCAACGCGGCGATCGGGTCGATCCTTCCTGAGTGCAGCTGCTGTTGCACCTGGTTCAGGACCGCCTCGGCGGCTGCGACGGGGCCCGCGAGGTCAGTATGCTGCCCGGCCGCCATCGTGGCCTTGGCCTGGGCGAGGTCCTGGGCGGCGTCCGCCACCGCGCGGTCGAGATTAGTCCGGGCGGAGTCAAGGTCGTGCCGGACCTTGCCGATGGCGTCAACCAGCACGTTGGTCTGGTGCAGGCTTTCTTCGCCAGCGCGGACAGCGACGGCGGCGGCGCCCGGGTCGGCCTCGGAGAGCTTATGCTGTGCAGCCTGCGCGGCGGTGTCCAGAAATATCAGTCGCTCCCGGGCCTGGGCGATGTTGTCCGAGACCGGGGCAACCGCCGCATCGGAGTATCCTACGCACAGCTCGGCCATGTGGTGCTCCGCATCCGCTATCTTGACCGCAGCCTCGGCTCGTCCGGCCCGGAGCAGTTCGAGTGCTCGTGGTGCGTTCTGTTCGAGTTCACGCAGGGAGTCGAAGGAAACTTTCTGTGCGGCCAGAGCCTGGCTGGCCGACTCGCAGCGACGGATGATCTCGGTATACGAGTCCCGCTGTTGCTCCTCGGTGGCCGGGATCGCATCTTCCAGCTGCTGCTGGAGTTTGAAGGACTCGCTCAGGTTTGACTTGGCATCGGCGAGGGCTTTCACAAAGGGCGCGACGGAAACGTCCCCGAACTGGGCTTGCGCGAATCCTGCTTCCTGCTCGCTGGAGCGCACGGCGTCGTCGGCTGCTATGAGCAGCGACACGGCCCGTTGCTTCAGCTCCGGAAGGCTCAACGCCACGGGCTGATCGCTCCGGTCGCCGTCGCGTGGATTTACCGCCGGTTCTTCCGGCTCGGTCCCCGGGCCGGCAAGCACCGCCAAGCGGTCCCTGTATTCCTGCGTGCCCAGCTCGCCGCCGGCGTATCGCTGATCGAGGATTCGACGTGCGTTGCTCCTGCCCGCGGCGGCGTTACGGTTCTGCCCCAGGGCTGATCCCATTCCCCTTCGGCGGGCGCCACCGGACAACGCCCGGGCCGCGAGAGCCGCCAGTAGAACGGTGACCGCGACCGGCAGTAACCAGAATAGCCAGGACACATCTATGCCGGACCCGTACCCACCCATCATGGGTGACTCCTTCCACCGGCCCTATTCCGCAGCCGTCTGATTCCAGACTACGCCAACATACCCCCGGGGGTGTGTTGCGGACCCTGCCCCCGGGCGGCGCCCTGATCGGATCCGCGTGCATATATGACTGCTGCGCCCGACCATGCCGCCGCTTCCGAGGAGGATACCCGGCGCTGTGTCCCGGCAGGGACGAGGGCAATAACCAGGGCATCCCCACATCTAGAGCGCGCACAAAGACATTGGTGGTCCCGCAGCAGCCATGCGCCCAGAACTGGTGCGGCCCGCGTCCTACCGGTGCACCAACAACGGGTTGGGCCGACCCTGCCAGGGTCCGGGGGGCGACGCAGAGGTCCGCGGGCCTACGGCACCAGAGCCACTCAGGGGCATGCGGGGTGGCGGGGATGGGGCTCACCACCAGCGCCGGGCAACGGGCGTGGTGTATGACCAGGCCGGAGACCAAGCCGGGCAGCATGCCTCGAATTCCTCGAACTCACAATCCGAAGAACCAGCTACGGAGGCTGCCCCGTCCTGCCGCCGGCACAGCCAGCACGCCTCATTGCAAGGGCAGTTCCACGACAATTCCTCAAATGCGGCTGCGCGGGCCTCCGCGGTCAGTCAAAGGGGCTCTGTAGCGGGGCCCCGGCGGATGATATGTTGCGTAAGAGCCGGTACGCCAGGGAGGCCCGCGACAGCCGTGAAAGGACGTACGAATCATGATGGGTGGCGGAATCGGGATGGGATGGTGGTGGGCCATCGGCCTGCTGGTGGCCATTGCCCTCATCTGGGTCATCATTCGCGGGGTCCGCGCCCCCGGAGATTACAGCGGCCAGAGCAACAGTCAGGAACCCCGAGACACGGACATCGGGGCCGCCGAGACCCCTGGGGGTGCTCGCGTGATCCTCGCTGAGCGGTACGCGCGTGGTGAACTGAGCGCACAGGAGTACCAGGAACGTCTCCGTATCCTCGGCGAGGGCCCGTAGCGACGCCGGACACCCCTGCGGCGGGTACCCCAGCCGGCTTCCCGGCCTGTGCGGTATTCTTCCCTCCCCGGAAGACAGTTTCGACCACCCCGGATAAACCCGTGCACCATTCCCGCAGCCCGGGATCGTCCGGCACCGGTCGCATCATCCGAAGAGGCCCCGCGTTTCCTGCCGCCGGAGCCCACTAGGACGACCCGAACGGTACCCACCACAGCGACTTTCCGGACATAATGACGGCTTGAATGGCACCAGCCCGTGAGCCTTGTTCCCATCCAAGTCAGGATCAACGTTCAAAAGCCGCGATCGATGCCGTGTTGGTGGAGGACACGACCGCGCCCAAGAAGCAGCGCCATACGCCCCGGAGGCTTCTCGTCCGCTTGATCGAGGAACACGGGGCCCGGTGACGGGGTCAGGGCTCCCGTTGTCCGCGGTTAGTCGTTCCGTCGGATGAGGGGCAAGGCAACCGGCTGCGGCGCCGGGGGAACCGCTTCCGTCGCGGCGCAGCGGTCGCTGCCGCCAGCAACCGCCCCTCAGCTCCGGTGAGCGACAGACCCAGCCGCTGCGCCGGCCGCCGCCTCGGGCCCTTCCTCACCCAGCCCAGAAAATTCAACCCAACGGCAGACCGGAAGTCCTGCCAGTTAGCGCCGGTTTCGTCCATGTTCTAGAGCAGATTCTTCTAATCGATTCCGTAGGCAAAAGCGGTAACCCGCATGAGGAACTCGCCCCGCAGATCGAAAGGTCCAAGAGATCCGCCGCCCCGCGGACGCGAACGTGGCAATGCCGGGGACCACTGCATCGAAATACTGCGGTATGGCGGAAAACCGGCGGCGTCCTGTCAGGATTCGGGGGTGAGAGGACCGGGCATGGCAGGGCCAAAAAGGGTTGACATGGTCAGTCCGGCGAGGTGGTTCTTCTAATTTCCCTGCGTCCGCACGTCAGGGAACCAACCCTCCGGGGCCTTCTTCGGTTCCAGGTGTTCGGGGTCCCTGTGCTTTTGCATGTCGCATTTGTAGAACGGGCCGCGTGGGTCCAGGAGTACGTTCATGTGGTGGTCCGTGTGGTCCTTGAACCAGACACTGATGCCGGTGGCTCCGTCGAGTCTGAGGTGTTCCCAGGCCCGCCACAGTGCTTCTACCCGGGTGACCGCTTCGGGGTGGTAGTACCATTCAATGCACCATTTCGCGGCGCGGTCGTCGACGTCGCGGACGTACGTTGGCAGCAGCTGCTCGTGCAGGAACTGTTCGGCTGAGCCGTAGACCAGTTCAGCAGGCTTCTGCTCTTGCGCCGGGGCGTCCGCAGGTGCCTCGGTGTCGCGTGAGCTGAACCGGCCGATGTCGTTAGTCATCTCAGAACCTCCTACCCCGTGACCCAGGGATTGGCGACCCGCGCGGCAGAGACAGGGACGGCCTCTTCCTCCGGGCGGGGGCTGTACTTCTTGATGGACGCTTCCACAGCGCCCTTATGTGGCCCGGTGTACCAGGGCATGGTCCGGACCAGCGTGGCCGGGGCACCGGAGGCGAGGACCACGGCGCGGCCGCGGTCGAGCTCGGCGAGGTTGGAGACATCGAAGATGCGTTCCTTGCCCTCCTGGCGGGAGCGGCTGGAGCCGGACTTGCCGGAGGAGATGGAGACGTTGGTGTAGCTGTAGTCCCCGATCAGGTCCGAGAGTGCCCGGAGGAAACCTTCTTCGGCGACGCCGCCGCCGTAGACCTTGACGTTCGCGGCCGACCAGATTTTCCGCATGTTCGCCTCGCCCCAGAGTTCGACGCCCTGGGACCAGGACTGCAGGATGCCCATGACGATCAGGCCTTTGGAGCCGTAGTGGCTGAACTGGTCCGGCAGTCCGGCCCAGCGGACGACGTTGGCCAACTCATCCAGGGCAAACAGCGCCGGCAGCGGCAGACGGCCTCCACTGCGTTCGGCCCTTTCCTCCATGGCCTCAGCGATCGCCACCGTCAACGCTGTGGTGAGCGGGGCAGCTGAGCCGGCCCCTTCCTTGGAAAGGATGTAGATCGTCTCCTGTGAGGCAGCGAACGCGTGGGGGTTGAACTGCCGGCGGGCATCCGTGGCTACCGTTGCGCCGCCTGTGGGGGCGACCCAGCGCAGCGTGTTCCTGGACTTGAGGCACTGGATCATTTTCTCGGAGGTACCGAAGATCCCGTCGCGCTGTTTGTCGGCCAGCTTCAGGGTCGATTCCAGGCCCTTGTACTGCAGCTCGTAGTCATGCTCTTTCAGGATTTCGATAGGTTCCTGGCTGACCTGCTCCGTCACCCACAGGTAGACCTGCGTGATGGGAAGTTCGCCGAGTGCGGCCGCGAGGAAGTAGGAGGAGAGAATGTCTTCGGCCTTGGGATCGAAGTAGGCATCCGGCTTGGACCCCGGGACCCTTGAACCGACCGAGAAGTGCTGCGTGAGTTTGTAGGCCTTCTCTTCGTCGGTGACGTAGGAGAGCGGGTTCCACCACCAGTCCGGTTCTTCCTGGGCGATCTTCTGCGGGTCGAACACCCACACCGGGGCGGTGGCCTCGCGGACGCCACGGGTGCCGTCCACGACGTCGCGCTTGTTCGAGGTGGACACAACGGCGCCGGGTGCGTCCAGGATCGCGGGCATAACCCGGGAAGTTGACTTACCGGTACGGGGGCCCCAAATATCGAGGCTGAGGTCTTCCCAGGACTGAATGAACGTCTGGCCGGTGGAGACCACCTTGCCGACCACGATGCCCGGGGTGTTCTTCACGCCCAGCCGCTCGGCCGTCGCTTTCGCGCCCTTCTCGGAGAACGCGGCCAGCGACTTCCCACGGCCCAGGTACCGTGCGGCTTTATCGACGCGGGCACGCTTGGATGCGCCCTTCTTCCAGGCCACCAGCACGACGATGGTCAGGACCACGATCACGCCGGCCATGAGGGCCGCGGCGACCGTGGACTGGGTGGGCCAGGGCACCCGGCCCTTGATCAGACCGGCGATCAGATCAATCGGGTGGGCGGGCGGTGCTTCGATGCCGGCCATCCAGGAACCGAGGTGCACGGCCGCGTAGGTGCCTCCGCCGAAGACGACGATGAAGCCGATAGCCAACCAGACCAGCAGGGCATCCCCGAGGCCCATTCCTTTACGGTTCGGGGCGCTCACGGTGTGCCTCCTTCGGTGGGCAGCTGCGGAGCTGCTGGTTCAAGGAGGGAATCAGCCGGTATCTCTATTCGCTCAGGTTCGTTGGCCTGTTCTGCGGCCGTAATTCGCGTTTGAGCAGGTGATGTCGGTTCGGAGCCCCTTGGGGCCCGAATCGACGAACCGTCGACGAGAGTGACGGTTTGGGCGTAATGTCGACGCATGCTCGCTCCTTCTGAAGTTGGTAGCTGATGGTGCCGGTGGCGTTGCCCGGTGGCGGCGCCATGGATCCGGCGTTCTGGAGTGTGCAGGCGGCCGAGGATTTCGAGCAGGAGATCGTTGATCAGTACGCGTTGGCGATGGCGGCGGCTGGTTTGAGCGACTCGCATATCCGCAGTACCCGGGCGACGATCATTGAGTTCGCCCGGTCGGTGACGGGCCCGCTGTGGGCGGCGACCTGTCAGGACGCCGACCGGTTCCTGGCCGAACAGAGGCGGCTGGGTCGCAGTGTGAGCACGAGGGCCGGCAAGGCAGGGACCCTGGCGTTGTTTTATGAGTTCATGATCAGCCGTTATCAGGGCCGGATCCATCGGGTGGCCGGGGTGCTGGTCGAGCAGCCCATCGATGAGTTCAACCGCCAGTCCGGGGCGTCGCTTGGCAAGGTCCGGGTGCCGCCGTCGGATGCCGAGATCGACGCGTTCTTTACGTGTTGGCGGCACTCGATCCCGCAGGCTCGCAAGTATCTGCCCGCCGCGCGGGACTACTTCGCTGCCTCGCTGTGGCGTCGGCTGGGGCTGCGGATCAACGAGACGGTGATGCTCGACATCCGTGACTGGCGCCCGGACCTGGGCGGGTTCGGTAAGCTCCACGTTAGGTTCGGCAAGGGAGCACAGGGCCGTGGCCCGAAACCGCGTCTGGTGCCGGCGATCAATGGCGCGGCCAAGCTGATCGACTGGTGGCTGGGCGAGGTCCGACACCAGTACGGGGAGGACTGGGCTGACCCGGACGCACCTTTGCTCCCCTCGGAGCGGTTCGATTCCGAGCTGGGGCGATGCGGCCGGGTCGGTGGCAACGCGTTGCGGCGCAGCCTGGGGTTGCAGGTCGAGCAGTGGTTGCCGGCATGGTCGGGGCGGATGACTCCTCACGTTCTGCGGCATTATTGTGCTTCCTCGCTGTACGGGGCCGGGATGGACATCAAGGCCCTCCAGGAGTTGCTGGGGCATCAGTGGCTCGCGACTACCTCGGGTTACATCCACGTGCGCAGCGAGCACGTGGAGCTGGCCTGGAAGAACGCCAATGAGCGGGTCGAGTCCCGCTTCGGACCTACACAGAAGGAAGGATGATGCCGTGTTGTGGAACCTGCGGATCAGAGCCGCCGAACGCGGGATCTGGAAATCGGCGCAGATGCGCCGGATGATCGCCGATGCCGGGCTGGAGATCAGTGCCGGGAAGATGTCCTCGTGGTGGGCCGGGACCCCGGCGACGATGAGACTCGAGGAGCTCGACGTGCTCTGCTCGGTGTTGGAGTGTACGCCGACGGACCTGATGAGTCCCGAGCCGGACAAGGTCGCTGCACGTCGTCCACGCGTCACCGAGACCGTCAACGGCGATGACCGGCGCCAGAGCGCCGGCAATGGCGGGGTATCGCCGGTCGTCACGCCGCGCTTCGGCAAGCCGCGGTCCGAGCCGCCCCTATAGGCAGGGCTGTTGTGAGTCCCGCCCCGGGCCCGGCGGCGGCGCTGCGGCCGCCATCGATGTGCCCCCGCTGCCAGATCAACCGGGTCGCGTGGACCTTCCCCCGGGTGGCCTATTGCTATGACTGCCTTCCCGGCGGCCCGTTCATCGCACCGCCGTGTTCCAAGTGCGGCACCAGCACGGGCTACTTCAGCCAAGGCATGTGCGCCAGCTGCCATCCCGGCAGCCCGCAACACCCGGGCTCGTGCAAGGGCTGTCTGGCGTGGGGTGTCTACCGCCGCTACAACTGGACGTGCTGGCAGTGCCGTTGGTGGCGCTCCCACAATCCGGAAGGAATCTGCGACTTTTGCGGGCGCGCGGCCCGTATCGGAGAGCGGCGGGCGTGCCGCCTGTGTTTGGAACAGGCCCGAATGCTCCAGGAGCCCGGACACGGACTGGACCTGGCCGGCGCTAATAAGGCAGGCCACCAGCTCTTCTTCGCCAACATGACCCGATCGCTGCGGCTGCTGCAGGGTCTGCGGCTCAGCCCGACCGCGAAGATCCGCGCCACCGACGTCCTCCAACTGCGCCAATACTCCGGCAACGTCATCTCCACGATCGACGTCCTGGCCGCGGCCGGCCTGCTCATCGAGGACCGGCCAACCCGGATCGAACGCTACTTCGCTGCCAAAACCAGCACCCTGCCACCGGTCATGAAGGACCAGCTCGAGGTCTGGCTGCAAGTCCTGACCAACGGCGCCCACCAGGCGCCGCGGCAGATCCCGCGCGACCCCAAGACCATCAGGGCGCACATCCTGGGCATCGAACCCATCATCCACGCCTGGGCCGAGGCAGGCATCCAGTCCTTCGCCGAGGTTACCCGCGCCGACATCACAGCCGCGCTGGAGGAAACGACGGCCCGCCGCCACATCGCAGGGAACGGGCTCAAATCTCTCTTCACGACCCTCAAAGGCCGCCGCCTCATCTTCGCCAATCCAACCCGCGGGATGAAAGCATCCCCGAAGGGCAGCACCATCCCGCTCGCCCTTGACGCCGCAGTGATCCGCGAGGAGCTGAACTCCCCGAACCCCGTCGTCGCCCTCGCGGTTGCCTTGGTCGCCTTCCACGCACTGACCAAGAAACAGCTCAGCGCGCTGCGGCTCACCGACATCAGCGACGGACACCTGATACTCGACAACCGCGACATCCCGCTGGCCGCGCCCGTGCGCACCCGCCTCGCAACCTGGCTCGACCACCGCAACCGGACCTGGCCGGAAAGTGCCAACCCGCACCTGCTCATCAACCGGCGTACCGCACCCAGGCTCCTCCCCGTCAGCCGCCAGTACCCTTGGAACGGATTGACGCTGCGAACCCAGGTGCTCCGTGAGGACCGCATCCTGCACGAGATCCACGCCACCGGCGGCGACATCCGCCGCATCTGCGACCTCTTCGGGCTCAGCGTGGAAGGCGCCACCCGCTACCTCAACACCGTCGAGCACCCCGACCTCACCCTTGAGGGCGAACAAGTTCCCCGAACCTGAGCATCCACACCGGCTGCAACCCCCGGGCATGCTCAAGTTCACGCCAAAAGCGTCAAAATTCACGCGAACTTCTCACTGTTGGCGTGCCACTTTGTTTGGGTGTCATTCACGCCATGGTCTCCCGTTTCGATCGACGTCAGCCCAACCTGCAAGGGGATCCCCGGGCGGCCGCCGACCTTGATTAGGAACTTCCCGCGGCCGGGAGGCTCAACGTCAACGCCGCGGGAGTCCCAGGCGGGCGGGTCCTGCCAGGAGATGAGCTTCTGCTGCTCCTGGCGGGACAACGGAATGGCCGAGGTCAGCAACGGCATCTCCGAGGCGGGCAGACCACCGCAGATCACCATGCCGGAACGCTCCACGAAGCCGCGGGCCTTCATCCGGTCCTCTTCCGCCGGCAGTGCCAGCAGGTCGGACATGGTGTGGGAAATCATGATCTGCCCGACGCCGACTGAGCGGTTGAGGCGGGTCAGGGCGTCCACCCGGTCCACCATTCCTTTGCCGGCGCGCAGTGCCCGCCAGAGTTCATCGAGGACGACGAAGTAGTTCCGCCGTGGTTCCAGTCCGGCGTCGGCGAGGGCGTTGGCGACGTTGACGGTGCCGAAGCCATAGGACCAGCAGGCCAGCAGTCCGGCGGCCTGCAGGTCGGTTTCGGTCTCGTCGATGCTGGAGACGTCGAAGACCACGGCGCGGTCGCGCATCATGGGGTTGGTGGTGTGCCGGGAGAAGATTTCTCCGAGCTTCCCGCCTCCGGTCAGGCCGAGCAGGGTTGCTTCCAAGGCGCGGGTTTCCTGCAGGTAGACGGTCATGTCGCCGCGGTCCAGTGCAACCTGGCGAAGCTCATCGGGTGCGGAGATGATCACGTCCAACAGGTCCTTGAGGACGGGAACACCGTCGAACCGGTCATCGAGGACCCGCAGCGCGCGGTCCAGGATCGTCTGTTCCTGATCGGTGGGCGGGTTGTTCCGGCTGATCGTGATCAGGGAGACAACCATGGTCAGGCGCCGGCCGTGCGCGTCGGCGCGGACCCGGGCGGCGTCCTCATGGTGGCCGCTGTCTTCGAGCAGCTGCGCGGCTTCGACGGCCTGTCCGGGATCGAGGATGTTCAGGTAGCCGACGCCGCGGCCGAGCCTGATGACCTGGCCGCCGAGTGCCTGGACCGCTTTGACGTGTTCGCCTTTCAAGTCCCCCAGGATCAGTGGGTGGACGCCCTGCGCGGAGAGTCCGATGAACATCCGGCGGACCACGGTGGACTTGCCCAACCCCGGCTTGCCCAGGATGAACGCGGACGGATTGGAAATCAGGCGTGCGCGCTGGAACCAGCTGATCGGGTCACAGCAGACCGTGGCCTGGGTTTCCTCGTGGCGGCCGAGCGGGACGCCGATCATGGGCGAGGAGGCGCCGGAGGAAAACGGCCACAGCCCGCAGACCTGGACCGTGGTTCCCCGGTATTCCTTCACGGACGGGACGAGCTGGGCCATCCCGCCGCCGCGTCCGGTCCAGCCCCGGGCAGATGGCCCGGGCTGGCGGGCTTCCTTCTCCGTCTTCTTCTTCGGCGCAGCCTTGACCGGTGCTGTGACCTTTTTGGCGGGGCGGATGAAGAGTTTCATGCGGGCCATTAGAGGGCGTCCTTGATTTCGGAGGGCAGGAGGCTGTGCTTGGGAAGGACCAGCCCGAGGGGCAGGGACGCGGCGAACGCGGTGTCTTGGGCGCCGTAGGCGCGGCGCAGCAGCACCCGGGCGGTGCCGGAGGTCTGTTCCACGGCGGCCACGGCATCGGCGAGGCGTTCCTTATCGGTGACGGTGGCTGTGACGACCATGCCGAAGTTCACCAGCCCGGCGCCCTGGGCTTCTTCCTGGGCGGTTTGCACGGCGGAGCGGGCATCGACCAGGGCGCGGGCGGACGGGCGGTTTCCGGAGGTGATGCGGACGTTGGCGTTGTTCTGGTCCCGCTCCACCACGGCGGCGGCGCGGGCGGAATCCATCGGGCGGTACAGCAGCGAGATGCGCTTCCGGTCAATGTCGCCGTGCGGGGCCAGCAGCCGGGAGAGGACCGAGGAGTTGACGGACCCGCGCGGGGCACCTGTCATGGTCCATGAGACTGAGAACGCGCTGTCGTGCCGGTAGTCATCCCAGCCCGCCTGCGTCGCGGTGGGGCCGACTTCGCCCCAGGTCAGGGACACCGGGGAGCCGGCGGCGTGGGCTTCGTCGATGATCAGGGCAGCCGGCGGGTCGTAGGCGATCCGGACGACCTCGCAGAGTTCCTGCGCGGACATCGGACGGGCGATGCCGGCGCCGGTGGACTGCAACCGTGCCGACAGGCCGGGGATCCGGGAGGCGAGGTCACGGGCTACATCTTCTGGTGTGCGCTTCTTCGATCCTGAGCGCAAAGCGGCGTTGAAGGTCAGGGATACCCAGGCCCGGACCGTGGCCGACCCTTCCGGGTACGTGTCGATGACCTCGTTGAGCACGTTCCTGGCAAACTCGGGGGCGTTCGGGTCGATGTTCATCGTGACTTCGTTGCGGAGCCGGTAGCCGGAGTCCGGTGCGGTCTCGACCGTTACGGCGGCGGCGTCCAGGCCCGCTTCGTCTCCGAGGCCGGCGAGCCAGCCGCCCCAGTTCGCGACCCACGCATCGACCTGTTCCGGGTCCACGAGGGAGGCCCCGTCGGGTTCGGTGGAGAAGATCACGGTGTAGTGGCTGGTGGAAGGGACATGCAGCAGTGCGAACGGGCGCTTGTAGGAGTCGGTGAATTCGTACAGGGTGGACTTCGCGGCCAGACCGGGCAGTTGGTACATGCCCCAGTCCGTCACGCCGAGGGGGCCGGAACGGTAGAGGTTCGTTCCGGAGGACTTGGAGAGACGGAAGCTCATCCGTGTTCCGAAACGGTCGACAACGGACTGGCCGTGCTTGTCCTTGACCGTCAGCAGCAGGGCACTGGCCCCGGCGACGGCCAGGACCCCCAGGCCCGGGAAGAGGCCCCAGATCGCGAAGCTGATGATGCCCAGCAACAAGCCGGCCATGACAATGCCCGTGCCAATCGCGCCGAGGTTACCCAGGCCCGCTGAGCGCGGGACACGCCAGTTGCCGTAGGACGGTTCCTTGTATTCGGTATTAATTGCTGCCACTGGGGCCCTCCGTTGTCGCTGATTGGCCGGTTGAATCCTGCGCGGTCTGTTGTGCGGCCTGGGAAATCCTGGACGCTGCTTGTGCTCCTGCGGCGACGGCCATACCGGCCGGACCCGCAGCTGACGCTGCACCCGACGCGGCACCGGCGGTGCCGGCAGCAGCTCCTGCCCCGGCGGCGCCCGTGGTGCCGGCTGCACCGGCTGTTGCGGCGCTGGCGGCCCCGCCCGGGCCGGTAGTCCTGGGTGTTGGCTGGCCGCCATTTCCCCTGGGGCCGGCCGTTCCGTTACTGCCCTTCGGAGATGACCCCGATTGGGTGCTTTGTGTACTTGCCGGTGTCGGGGCTGCGTTGCCTTTACCGCTTCCGCTGCGGCCCATGGAGACGGCGCCTGTGGCCATGGCCCCCACGGCGGCTCCTGCTCCTGCTCCTCCGCCTGAGGCGACGGCCCCGACCATGGGGGTGACGAACCGCATCAGCGCGGGCAAAGCGAACAGCGCGACGATCATCAACGTGAAGCCCGTGATGGAAGTGATCAATGAATCCTTCCCACTGTTGTTACCCATGAGGAGGAATGCGACCGAGTAAACGATGGCCGCCGCAGGTTTGTAGAGGATGAACGCGATAGTCCAGCCAACTGCTTTCTGGAACCACTGCCTTCCCATCTCGGTGTTGGTGAAAGCTGCGGTGGTGGGCAGGATGCCGGCCAGGATCACCAGCATGCCGCTGCGGACCACCATCAGAACAATCTGGACGAGAGAGGCGATCAGACCGATCAATCCCAGGACGATGAGGATGAATACGCCGACACCCGTCTGGTTGGTCAGCACGAGGATATTCATAGACTCGGCGAAGCCCTTACCGTCCGTGGAACGCTTGATGATCTCGGCCGAGAACGCATCCGCGGCGATCACCAGGATCGAGATGACCCCCAGGCCGAGGCCCGTGACCAAACCCAGCGTGATGAGGGACCGGAGCAGATCCTTCAGCGGTGCTCCGCGTTGCTCCCAGATCATCCGAATGCCACCGAGAATGACGGCCAGGACAGCCAGTGTCAGAGTCCAGACCATCAATTCGCTGTTCACCACGGAGACGACGGGACTCGGCGTCGCACCGTCGGTGCTGGCCAGGTTAACCGTGGGCATGGCCACCCAGAAAGTCGACAGTGTCGTCACCATCTGGCTCATGCCCTCCATGATGGCTTTCGCCATATTGCCAATGGCGTCGTTAGCCAGGTCCGCGAGTGCGTTCCCGAATCCACAACCTATGTCTCCCCACTTGCATTCGGCCATGTCAGATGCCGGCCCAGAGGATAAAGCCGCTCAGATCCCTGAGCTGTGAAACGTTGCTGAAAGTGACTCCGTCGTCTGTCGGTTTCACTTTCCAGTCTCCGTCCATCCATCGCATGGACAACGTTGAGTGGCCGAGGGCTCCGGTGTCTGTTTTGAAGGCCAGATCAACGTTGGCTTCAGCAGCGGTGTAGGACTTGATGAGAAATCCTTGAACCTGGATGGTGGTGTTGTTCCCGGAGGAACTGGTGCCTGCTCTTGTTTCTCGCATGGCAGCATCGCGTCCAGGGCCGGGCACGAGCAATTTGTCAGCGAGCTTCATCTCAAGCTCGGCCGCGCCCGATGAGCCCAGCGCAGCTGCATTCATTGCCGCATAAAGGGCACCCGTTGGGGAGTGCGCAAAGCAGGACCGGAATCCGCTCTCGTCCGTCACGCCCGGACCGAAGGTCTTGGGATCCGTGGGTGCGGCCATTTTTCCGATTAACTCCCACTTGGACTTCGGCGCAGTTCCCAAAGCTGTCTCCGTGCCTGAGGGCAGACCGCAGACGCTCTTGCCTGCATCTGCCGTGGCGCTGGGGCTGGCCGTGGCCGGGCTGGCGGGCACTGCTGTTCCCGGCGCTGGCTGGGCGGTGCCCTGTCCTTTGGGGAGCAGGAAGATGACGACGGCTGCTGCAATCAGCGCGACCACCAGCGCGGCAGCAATGATGAAACCGGGTTTGGTGAACGGATTGCTTTCGGTGGTGCTCTCTGTTGACTGGCTCATAGTGAACCTCCCGTTGTTGGTGCTGGCTTAGACGAAGGCGCGGACGATGCCGGAGGCGCCGGTGATGATGATGCAGCCCATCAGCACCCAGCCGAGCTTGCCGATGGCCTGGGCTCCCTCGCCTCGCTGGAGCTGGATGACCATGCCGATGCCGACGATGATCACGCCCAGTACGCCGAGGACCAGGCCGATGCCGGAGGCCCAGTTCAGGATCGTGAGCAGGCCACCCGCCTGTGCGGGGACAACGGGAGTGGGGTTGGGGATGACGCTGGTTGCAAGGGCGGAGAAGGAGTTCATGGTGAGAGACCTTTCAGTTGGTGATGCCGGGTGTGGAGTCGGTAGCCAGGGCGGCTAAGTCAGTGATGAAGCGTTGGTATTCGCGGGCCTGCGGCAGGGCGGTGGAGTCTCCGTGCCGCCAGGCCTCGACCCAGGGCAGGGTCCAGGACCGGGGGGCTCCCCCGCTGACGATGGCGGCGAAGTCCCGCAAGGGTTTGGGCGTCTTCCCCGGTGCGTCCGCAAGGACGGCGAGGCCGAGCAGATCAACCTCCGGTGCCGCGCCTGATGCCCACTGCATCAGGGCGCCCTGTGCCGCTGTCAGGCCGTGCATGTCTGCGCGGCAGACCAGCAGCACCCGCGGCTTGCTGCCGTCCTGGAGGACAGGCCAGCAGTGACCGGTGGCCCGTGCCCCGCCGATCAGATCAGCGATGCGGCTTTCACCGGAGCCTCCGTGGGCGCCGGCGACCCACGGTGCTGCGGAGCCTGCCAGTGTGCGGCGGCCCAGATGGTCTGCGGCGTCGGGTTCGACCATTCCCCTGAGCGGTTCACTGATCACGGCTGCCGGCGGCTGGTGAGCTTCCGGGGCTGCGGTGTCGGCGCCGTCGGCGGGGGCCGGGTGGGTGATCCAGGGGTTCAGGGACTGTTGCATGTTTGCCTCCTTTCAGAGTCCGTGGTGGGTGGTTTAGAAGCCGGCGGCGACGGCGGCCGCCGCGGCGAGCCATGCCCGCTGGGTGGCGGGCT
The DNA here is from genome assembly GCF_040547075.1 of Arthrobacter sp. UYCu512. NCBI lineage: Bacteria > Bacillati > Actinomycetota > Actinomycetes > Micrococcales > Micrococcaceae > Arthrobacter > Arthrobacter sp. UYCu512. Next base: position 26,280 of record NZ_JBEPPA010000014.1, on the reverse strand, counting down.
GGAGGGCTTCGTAGCGGATGGGTCCGTTGACCAGGGCCGGATCGTAGGGGATCCGGACGACCGCGCGGACGAACGGGGCGAAGCCGTCAGCGATCCGCTGGGCCTCGTCCTTGGCCCGCTTCAGCGCCTCGCCGCTCATGCTGCGCTTGGCGTTGGTGGACTCAGAGACGATGACTACGGCGTTGCGGGCCAGTTCCGCGTCGTGGCCGCCCCGGGATTCGAGGGTCTGCAGCGTCAGTCGTGCGGCTTCTGCGCGGTCCTCGATGGCGGTGACGGGGACGACGAGCTGGTTGGTGTGGTCGATCATCCGGCGCCAGTTCGCGGCCCGGGCGGTGTTGCCCGAATCCATGACCACGAGGCGGTAGTAGCGGGTGAGGACCAGGTGGGCAATGTCGACTTCCTCGGCGGTGACTTCGTGGTCGCCTTCTTCGTTCTCGTCCGAGCGGAGGACGTCGAACTTGTCGGCGGTCTGGTGGTGGACGAACTTGGCGATTTCGGCCGCGTTCGTTGACGGGGAGAGCAGTTGGGTGGAGGCGTCGATCAGGTCCAGGACGCTGCGGTCGTGGGCGCCCTTTTCCGTCCGCCATCCGAGGGTGCCTTGGGATTCGTTGTTGTCCCACGCGACCGTGGCCGCGCCGCTGTAGCGGGCGAGGATGGCCGAGAGCATGACGACGGTGGGGGTCTTGTTGGCCCCGCCTTTGCGGTTGACCACGGCGATGGTCTGGGGGCCGGGCCAGTGCTGGCTGACTGTGCGGATATCTTCACGTTCGGTGAGTTCTTCCTCGGAGGGGTCCATCCGGAGTCCCAGGCGTGTGAGTGTTCCGCGCCAGCCCTGGGTGGCAGGTTCGAGGACCGGGGCGCTGACCAGAAACGAGGGTTCCTTCAGGCTGCGCCGCGTCGGCGCCGCTTCCTCAACAACGGCAGCTGTCTGCAGTTCCGGGGTGGCCGTCGCGGGGGCGGGCGGCCACGGCCGGGCGTCCACCGATGCGGCAGGGGCAGGAGGGGTCTCTGCCGGAGCGGCCGCGGGCTCCGGGGCGGGTGCGGGGACGGTCTCAATGACGGCCGGCGCTACGGTCGCGGGCGTGGTTTCGGGGGCTTCTGCCCGGCGTCGGGCCGGAGCGAGATCGTAGGAGACGGATTCGATCTTGTTGTCCGGGTGGACGATGAGTTCGCCGTGACCTTCGGGGTCCTCGATGCGGACCCGGACGGGGCGCTGGAGGGTCTGCGCTTCGCCCACGATGAGGGCCAGGGCGTTGTTGCGGAGTTCCTGTACGGAGTTTCCCGCAGGGACGATGCGGGAGTTGCCCGCGACGATGACCTCGGCGGTGCCGTTGTCGCGGACGATGGCCCGGATGTTGGGAAAGGCCAGAACTTGCGTTGGTGTAGTACCCATGAGCTTCTTCCTTAGGTGTGTGGGATGGAGGGTGCGGCGTTTAGGAGGCGGGCGGGGTGAGGCGGTTGACCTTCCACGGGGCGTCCTTGCCGGTGCGGAGCAGCTGCACCGTGTAGGTCCCGGCGTTGGTGGGGACCGCTGCCATGACGCCGAAGCCGTTGGCTTCATCGACGCTCAGGGTGGCGGGGCCGGTGACGCGCCTGGCCGGGATGTTGGCCGGGTCCACTGCCGAGTAGTCGGCGGTCGCCTGCGGGGTCAGCCAGCGGGCGAGGTCGTTGGCCCACTGCATATCCCCCATGGCTGGGCGGGCGAAGTCCGTCATGGCATTCTCTGCGACATCCATGGCCTCGTCCCTGCTGGCCTGATCCCAGGTGATGCCGATCGTGGCCGGGACCGTGCGGCCCGGTGCCTGGGGTCCGCTGTTGGCGCTCAGTGAGACCGGCGCGGACGCTGTGGGCTGGCCGGTTGATTCCGTCGGTGCCGACGTCGTGTTCGCCACCGGTGCGCAGGACACGCAGAGCAGCGCCACGGCGAGCAGGGTCAGGGGCTTTTTCACTTCTTCTCCTCTTGGGTGGGCAGGTACAGGAAAGCTGAGGGGACGGTGTTGGCCACAGTCCGGGTGTAGTAGGTGTGGTCCTCCGGGGCAGGGTTGCCGTTGTAGCCCTCTTCGACGTAGGACCCGTTGTCTTTGACGTCCTTGACCACCGCGACATGGCCGAAGCTCGGGTCCGCTCCCCCGGCGCCGGGTGCGTACCAGGCAACGGCGCCGACCCGGGGTGTCCTGCCGGAGTCCCAGCCCTTGGCATCCCAGCCGGCCTTCCAGGTCAGGGCCGAGCCGAGCCCCTGCCCGTCCGGGCGGAAGGAGCCGTTGAGGAACTTGAACGGAGCTTTCGTTGAACCCATCTGCTGGTTCACCCGCCACAGGGCGAAGTCCACGCACTCGCGGTAGTACATGCCCAGAGATGAGGTGCTGGCCGTGTTGGCGCCGACCTGCAGCCAGGTCGGTGAGTTCTTCCATGGGTAGTCATCCCCGGCCCCGGATCGTCCGGGGATGGCGCAGTCGCTGCCCTGCAGGGAGAACTTGGAGTTCGAGAGCGCCTGGACGAGTTCGACGGCCTCGGGCCAGTACTTCTGGTAGTGGTACGGGTCGGCGTTGCGCTGGACCTTGTTGCCGGCAATCGTCGGTTCCAACAGCTCCCAGCCGGCCACGCCTTTCAGGGCTTTGATGAAGTTGGTTGCGCTCGTGGTGGGGTCCATGCGGTCCGCGTAGGAGCCCCACGCGCCGTTGTCGCGCTGCTGAAACAGCCCGCGTGAGTCGGGACCGGCTCCATCGCCGACATCGAGCACCCGCAACCCCGACTCCCCCAGAGCCACCATGACGCTGATGATCTGCCCGTTGGCCGACAGATTCAGTGACCTGCCGGCACCCATGATGGCCGTGGCATTCTGCAACTGCTCCGACGTGTACCCGTCGACTTTCCTGTTCCCGTCCACTACGACCGAGACCGGGCCACAGTCAGCAGCAGCAGGCTTAGCCGGGGCCAACAAAAGGATCATGGAGAAGACCAGCCCGAAGAACAGGCTCGGGACCGCAACAAGGGCCACGAGACCCAAAGATTTGCGTTGGCTCATGAGGTGGCTCCAGCAAATGCGAGCACACAGCAACGGAAGCCTTTACGAACTTGGTACGCAGACCGACGCGGGCTGCCATCTTGCAGCCGGCGCGCTTCCAGCGTCCACTGTGTATCGAACGGCAGCTTGTTCTTCAAATACTGTCCCTCCCCCTTGGGCATCGCTTCCCCGTCTACTGCCAACACCCTCTCGTTCCCACCAAGCTGCTTGTCATGTCCACTCGCCCAGGAGTCGCATCTCTTCGGGCTGCAGGATCTCGTCCGAAAGTGACGCCGCACGTCCTTCTTTCGAAGGAGGCCCGCAATTTGACTGTAGCTCAAAGTGCATCACTTAGCGATACACTTTGTTCTGCGACTCAGAGCTATCCGAATAATCGGGCAAGATGGACGCATGCCGCGCCTCATCCAGCCCAACCACCCGCAGGAGGTTGAGGCAGCCATCGAAGTTCTCGGAAACCGAGCCCACGCGGCCATCCTGCGTTACCTGCACCAGAACGGCCCCTGCACCACCGGCGAAATCCTCAGGGGAATAGTCCTGGACGGCAACAAGGCGCTGACCCGGCCCAGCCTCCAACACCACCTGGAAGCGCTCGAAGCTACCGGTGCTGTCGTGGCCGACTTCCCCGCGGGCCAACGGCACGGCAGGCGCGTTAAATACGAGGCCAATATTGACGCCGTGGAGTTCGAGATGCTTCCTGCCTATGTCAACTATCTCCGCGGCAGATGAGCCCCCGCTGTTCATAACAAGCTTGTCAAAGAGCAATACCTTCTTGTTTCCCTAAGCACGTTACATGCCTTCGGTGTACATGTGCAACGCATGTAGCGAGCATGGTTTATGCCTGTATCAAGCAATGATGGACGTTACGATGTCTGGGTTCCGTTGTTCTGCCTTGATCAGCCCTGGAGGATGAAGACTTAATGCTGACGCCACGGCGCATCCTGGCCTGCGTGGCGTTCCTTGTGCCGGCGGCCGGGCTGGCGGGGTTCGCTGTAGTCATGGCCCGCAAGATCGTCAAGCGGGGCCCAAGGGACTATCGCCGGGCCGAGGTGCTGGAAGACGGACGAGGAATCCGCATCGATTTGGATGACTACACCAAAGCCCCGGGCGACTTCGGGGTGTTCGATCCCGTGACGGAGAAGTACACGCGAGTCGGCGAGGTCACGCTGATCAATGAGGATCAAAAGTACGTAGAACGGAGGATTGATCCGTGTGGCTCCGAGACGGGAGGTCTGGGGCCCATCGTCGATTGGACCCCGGATGTGTTCTTCGAACCCTCTGCTGTCAGTGGACGCTACGAGGAGGTGGACATCCCGACCGCCTATGGCGCGGCGCCTGCATGGCTATTTGAAGCTGATGACACGGACGTATGGGTGATCCATATCCATGGCAGTTGGACCGACCGATCGATCATGTTCCGAGATGTCCATGCCTTCAGTTCATTGGGATTCACGTCCTTGGTTCCCACATTTCGCAGCGACGCCGAGGTCAGCCCACCACAGGCGGAATCGAGTCACCTTGGGCAAACGGAATGGCGTGATGTAAATAGCGCTGTGTCCTATGCCGTCGCTCGTGGAGCCAGGCGCATCATCCTCTCCGGCTGGTCAATGGGTGGGACCATTGCACTGCTCACAGCGGAGCGCAGCGCCCACCGGGACCGGATCGTAGGGCTTGTCCTGGTAGGTCCTGTCACGAGCTGGCGTAAAGCCATCTCCGCGGGGGCGGTGCGGGCCGGGGTGCCGGCGATTGGTGCCGGCCTTGTTATGCGTCTGTTGCAGGCTCCCTCATTCGCGAGGATGCTCGGGCTGGAGGAACCGATCGATTTCGATGCGCTTGACTGGGTGGACATACCTAACCGGGTGAAAGTCCCGACCTTGGTCTTGCACTCGACCGCAGACCTAGAGGTTCCGTGGGAGATCTCGGCCGCGTTCCAACGTGCGAATCCGGCCACCGTCACCTTGATTTCACTGCCCGAGGCTCACCATAGCCAGGAGTGGAATGCCTCGCCTTCTACCTTCACCAGGGAACTTACGAGTTGGGTCAGCAGGACGATCTTGACTGAGAGGAGCTAGGTCTGCGTGTCTAGCTTGGCCTCAATGTGGCTGATCCTGCCCTGAACAGATTCCGGGAAGTCCATCAAGTTCACCCGCTCGTAGTTGTGCAACACAATGAGGCTTTTATAGACGCCATTTTCGAGCGTTTCATTGAATAGGTCCCATGCCGGACTGACTCGTGATCGATCTGCATTAACCCGCATCCTCAATGCGGTCAGCCACAGAGCATCGATCATCCAGAGACGCAACCTCGGGAGCTGCTTCGATAGGAAAAGAATCAGCCACCCTGCCGCCGTCACTGAGAGGCCTACATAGAAAAGGCGGTCAAACCAAGTTCCGATCGCTCGGGCGACCCAGGGCGAGAAGTGGAACAGCACCACGTAAGTAATGTGGCATGAAACAGCCACCACAACCACCATCAGGCCGGCAGAGAATGTTGCGTAAGGGCCCTTTGCCTTGTGCCGAAGCATGTAGATAATCCTGAGCACGGTGAACAACAACGCGAGCATGTACGTGCCGCTGTACACGGCAGTTGCGAGCTGGTCCATGTGGGTATCAATGAAGCCAGCAGCCGTTGGAGCTTTGCCCTCAATCAGAGCGAAGCTGACAATCATGATGGGAATGCTCAGCAACGGCGCGTAGTAGGTCCATCTGACAATGGGCACGTTCGCTAAACGCCGCACGCTGTCGTTGAAGAAGAAGATCGCTAGTAGCGCGAAGATGGCTTGAAGCAGGTTCGTCACGTTGACGCCACCGAGGCAGCGGTCGATATCTTCTAGCGGTGTAACCGTTCCCAGGACATAGAGCGCCGCGAGGCCGAACATCGATGCCACCCACGAGGCCCGGGACTCCGCCACCTTGACCACCGATGGGATCCGAAGGAGGCATAAGGCACTGAGCAGCGCAAAGAGCAACAGTTTCATGGTCTATCAGAGAAAAGGATCAGGATCGGACGAGCTGCGTGAACGGGACTTCTTCGACATCTCGAAAGCGAAATCCTCCACCCACCGTTCGACAGGATGATTCGGAACGGACCGGCAGGTGACACTAATTGCGTCCGCGGTTTCCCTCAGCATCTCTTCAGAGAGATCCGGCAGAGCCAGGGCAACCCGAATGCTCTCCAAGTAGATGTGTCCGAGCTCGTGATAGATGCAGTGAAGTTTGTATTGCTGCGACTTCTGCGGGGGGAAATAGACGTTTATGCGATCTTCAAATTCGGCTTTGAAGGCCGTGAGCGCACCCCAGGACTCGTTGTACTCGATCAGATTGATCGGCTTCTCGCAGATCACGGTCAAGCGTTCGACGACTTCCTTCATCGACGTCGTGCCGTTACCGCTCAACTCCCGAACCTTGTCCTGAACCGGTGGGAGAGTCATTCATCCTCACCGTTCATCGACGCATCGATAATCCTTGTGATCGTCCGCAGTGTTTCCGGCGAAGTCGCGCCCAAGTTTCTCGCGGCGAAGTTCTTCACCTTGAGCTTGCGCATCTGCACAAGGAACTCCATCCGCGCTTCTACCTCGGCAGGAGTCTCACTGTTGAGATCACAGAGATAACTGGCCGGTACGGCAAAAACGAACTCTGCGATGCCCTTCAGGAGTTCCTGGTCGGTCACCAGGCTGCCAGTGCCATTGATCAAGTATGACCACCGTGTTCGCGACAGCTGGATTCCGTGGGTCGAAAGTGCTTCTTCCACATGAGGGTAAGTGAGCGCCGCGTTGTTGTCCGACTCCCAGATATCCACCAGGATGCCCATGCGATCGGCTAGGCGCTCTTTCTTCTGTTGTTGCGTAAGGAACACGCTGCGGGCCCCATTTCCCATCGTTAAAGCTCCTTCAGCCAAGGTCAGCTGCTTATGGTGCGGCCACTACACAGAGCAGGCGGACAGCTGACACAAGATTTTACCTGATGACATTCATAGCGTATAGGCCATGAGTAACTACTGAGTTGTGCATGTACGGAGCATGTCTGTAGGCTTTCGCTTACTTGAGTTCTTGGGGGATTCAAGTCGATGCCGCCGGCCAACACGTCCTGTATAGCTACAGTTCCCTGAAGCCGGGGAAGGTGGTTCGCACACATGGAGGAATACCGCGTGCCCAAGCATATTGGGAACAAGGCACCGCTGAACTGCCTTGTGTTGCCAGATCAGCATCACCGAGCCTGGCTGGCAACGCAGCGGTACAACATGTCCTTCGGTGAGTACGTTGGGGCTTTGATAGACCGCGCGGAAGGGCGTCCAACAAGCTTGATGGGATGCAACAGGGGGTATTGCCTATCGAAGAGACTTGGGACACCAAAAGCCAAAGAGCTGACTGTGTCAATGTGTCCGGCCGTGTCGTTATGGACCCTGTGGGCGACGGCGGTAATGTTTTCATCCCGGAAGGCTGGCGAAGCGTTCAGCTCGGCGGTGACCTGGGGGATCTCTTCGGCGGACACGTGGCCGGCGAAGCCGAACTCACCGAGGCGGTGGGCGACGAAGTTGGTGTTCGTGGTCGGGGCGCCTTTGTCGACGCGGTGTCGGGTTGATGTGTTCACGCCCGTTTGTATGCGGCGCAGCTCCAATGTCGTCGGCCGGACACTGGACTCAATCGTTTGCAGAAAACGCGACACGCGGCCGTTTTCTGAAAACAAATACCCGAACTTGTAATTCCGTGGTGGTAGCTTCAAGACAGCCGCATGAAGGATTCGTTTATATCCGGCAGCAGCTGCAGCACCAACGAACGATGAAGCACTACCGGCTCTATGGCTCCGGTACGAGATTCAAGGGACTAAGCACATGACGGCAGTAGCAGTTAATCGAGGCGGCGGGCGCCCCAGCAAGGGCCTGCGCAAATTTATTGGCTTCCGAAGCCCGGAATGCACCGCTGACGGCATTGCCAAGGTCGCAGCAGCCAAAGGCCTAACCGTATCCGAGTACGTCCTGTCGGCAGTGGAACCACAGCTGCAGTCTGACCTGGCGGCACTTGATCAGCACGAGTACCAGCAGGAGCTCCCCATCGCATTAGCCTCTTAAAAAGTTGAAGGCCCGCACTAGGCGGGCCTTCGAAGCTTCTGATTCACGAACTGGATTTGCTTGCCGGCGAGACAGTTCGTAAATCCTAGATGGACCTTCTCAGGTCCTTCAGTTTTGCTATGAAACCGATCTGGCAGGATCGGCCCTTTGCTATTCCCTGAACAGGAACAAAGTCATCGTACATGGACAATCATGTGCGCCGCCAGCTATATCTGCCGCTGGCGTGTCGCGCAACTCTTACTCGGCAGGCTCGCCCGCTGACGCGTGGGCCGCTTTGGCGCCTATCCTCGCAGGTCAGCCGCGTGTTCGGCTCTCCAGAGACGCCGGAAAGACCTACCCGCAGAAGCACGAGCGGGCTCTCACTGAGGCGCTGCCCACATTCCCTGCGGCCGTCAGGATATTCGGAAAAGACGGCACCTGCGCCGCGATCTTCCTCGACTTCGACTCCTCGGTAGCCGGCATCGACTGGGTTCTCGCCGACGTCCGGGCCGTCCAGAGGTGGCTGCACTCGGTCGGGGCCCGCTGGATTGAGGACTACTCCCCCAACGGCGGCCGCCACGTTTACATCCCGCTGGAACAGCGGGTCACCTTCGCTGAAGCGCGTGATCTTGTCGAGGCGCTGGGCACCCGGTACCGGACCCTGGACAAGACCCCGCACCAGAACCTTCTCCACGGCTGCATGCGCACACCCGGTTCCCCGCACAAGCGCGGCGGCCACCAAGAACTCGCGATGAGCCTGTCCATGGCCTACGCCGTCGCCCGCCGGCCCAACTCCGCCGGCATCTGGGCGGCTATGAACGCTGACCTGGCGGGGGAGATCAACGCGGTCCGTGCGCTCCGCCTCGAGACGACCTTCACTCCCGTGGCCGAGGATGCGCCGGCCGTCACGCACCCGGCCCGCCGCATGTCCCGCGTCATGCAGCTGATGGCCCAGACCGGGCTCTACGACACGAACCGGTACGCCACCGATTCGGATGCCCGCCAGGCGATCGTCACCGGGGCCGCGGCCGCCGGCCTCCAGCTCCTGGATGTGGAGCGCCGCATGATGCAGGGGACCTGGCCAGGGCTCGCCTCCTTCTATGCCCGTTACGCCTCCCGCCACCGGGTCCCTGCACTGCGGAGGGACTGGATCAATGCGGTCAACTACCTGAGCAAAAACCCCTCAACCGGGGACGGGAATAACAATGTCCGCAGATCCCCCACAAGCCGGCCAACTACACAGCCCCCAGCACTAAAGGCCTCGAACCAAAACTCGAACCCCGATGCTGAGCATCGGTTCATCAGGACCTGGCGGAATGCGCTACGAATCAGGGAGGTGAACTACACGGAATCCCGGATAGGAATGGCAAGAAGAATGGTGCTGAGGTCACTGGGGGAGGCGGCCCATATGACAGCATCCCAGTTCGTCGAATTCGGGGTTCGGTCCATTGCCGTGGCCACCGGCCTCGATCACACCACTGTGGCCCTGCACTTGAAGGCCCTCCGGGCGGAGAAGGACCCCCTCATCACCCTGGTCGAGGAAGCCCGCGGGATCAAGGGCGATCTGTACATGCTCACCGTCCCCGAAGAGCTGAAGACCGCGGCCGAGGACGCGTCCTGGCAGAAAGGCAAAATCCATGCCCTGCGCCCGGCATTCCGGGAATTGGGCCTGCCGGCCGCGTTCGTCTACGAAGCCCTGGAGCACTCCCCCGCACTGCCGATCACCGACCTCGTCCGGGTCACCCGGCTCTCCCGCTCAGCGGTTAACGAAGCCTTGGAAGTACTCGCCGCTTGGAACCTGGTGACACGGAACGCCGGCAAGTCCTGGTCGGTGGTGGCAGCGACGTCGCTGAAGCAGCTCGCCGAACACCTTGGGGTTCTTGAAGCCGTCGCCGCGCAGCTGCAGCGTTACCGGATCGAGCGGATCATCTGGCGCGAATGGCTTGCCAGCAACGTCAACACCGTCGCCGAGCTCCTCTCTCCCGGGGAGGACTACCCATGGGAAGCCTTCGAGGGCCCGCCCGATGACTGGGCTCTCTCCGACATTGCGTTCAGCAGAGCCGGGTAGGGCCAACGCCGAAGGTCTGCCCTTCGGCAGCCACTCCCCCACCGCAGGACCGAATTCCTGCAGCGCACAGTTTCATGCCATAAGGACTATGGGAAGTGAGGCCGGAATTCACACTCGGGCGTGTAGCCTCACTCCCCCGCTGCTGGACCCGCTTGGGTGTGGAGTCTGAAGACGGCCGAGACGAGGGCGCTCCGTGACGGGGCACCGAATTCGGTGACCTTCCCATCCAGCCAGGCAACCTGCAGCCCGTCGAGTCGCAACTGTATCTGAATGCCTGCCTCTCCCCTCTTTCGGGGTGCGCGCCGGGGCATACCTGAGCTGGTCAGCTCTATATCAGCAGTGAATTCCCCCGCGATCTGCTCGTCGGTCAGAGTCTCAAAGGCATCAATGAGGAGGTCGGCATATGTGGTCCGGCCCTGATAGACCGCATCCTTGACGTCCGCAAGCAGCTGCGGCGGCAGGTAGACGCCGACGTTGCGCAGCGCGCCGGGTACCGTCTCGGATGCCTTCTGCACTGGTGCTGGTTTCTGCACTGCAGCGGCCTTCTTGGCTGCCGGCTGCCGCGGTGCGGCCTTCGGGGCGACAGCGGGCTCTGACGCCGGCTCCGGCTCATCCCCCTCCCCCACTTCAGGGGGAGCCAGCTCGACTGTAGGCGCCTGCATCCCCTCGGGCCTGGGTGCGACGGCGGGCGGTGCCTGCATTGGCTCCCGGATGGGGGTCTTCACGGACTCGTCGGGGGTTGTTGCTTTCGGCGCTTGGGTGCCCCTCTCCCGCTTCGGAGGCAGCAGCCCCTGCAGTGCTACCCCGCGGGCGGGTGCGACGGGCGCGAACGCCCCGGCAAGGCTCTGGCGACCGTTCATGCCTGGTTCCCGCTCTCGATCTCGTTCAATCGGGCCAGGATCTCCCCGGTCAGCTGCTCGTATTCTTCAGCCAGTCCCCCGGCGTTGCGCGAGAAGAACCCGTCAGTCGGCTTCTCCCCCGCCCGCAGTGCCTTCAGGCGCTTCTTCTGGGCGTCAGTGACTGCGCCCTCCAGCTCATGGAACAGCAGGCCCTTGCGGCGGGCGTCGGCGCTGGCGCTCTCCAGATTCCGGATCCGAGTCTCGAAGACCGGTGCGACGGTACCCAACATCTCCTCGAGGGTGTCGCGGACGCTGCGTTCCAGGCGAAGCGAACGCGGTCCGACGCCGAAGAGGACGATGCCGGCCAGCTGCAGGTTCGGGTTCCGGTCCCGGACGGCCATGAAGCGGCGTGCGATGCGCTCCACACCGTCGATACTCGCGTCGTCGGAGCGGGTGGGTATGACGACTGCACTGGAGATCGCGAAGGCACCCTCCACGAGGATCCGCTCCCCCGGCGGCGTGTCGATCAGGATCAGGTCGTAGTCGTCCGCCAGCGGCGCCAGAACGGCGTAGAGCATGTCCCCGAAGTCACCGGCATCGGAGCGGCTGGTGCGGGAAAGCATGATGCCCTGGATGTCCTCGAGGTCCTGCCCGCCGGGGATGACATCAAGGTTCTCGCGGACGTTCCGGAGGATCATCGGCGCGGTCCCGGCGATGAGTGCCTGGAACAGTTCCCGGCCGCCCTGACGTTCATAGCCGAGGTCCCGAGCCAGGTCACCCTGTGGGTCCAGGTCCACCATCAGGACGCGGGAGCCGGCCAGCGCGACGTACCCGCCAACGTTGGCTGCAGTCGTGGTCTTCCCCACTCCCCCTTTGCCGTTCGCCAGGGAAATGACCCGGTCAATTGCCCGTGTTTCGAGGGTTTTCGGGGTAACTGGGACTTGCAGTGATCGTGCCATCGGCCGGTGACTCTCCTACGTGGTGGGTGGCTGGCTTTCCTGCCTTTAAGGCTATGTGCACTTCCGCGTGATTGATGGCAGTGACACGCATAAGAAGGCTCACAGTGCGTCCTGTCGGGCGGGTCATTGAAGGACACGCCGTACTCACCGTTGAACCTGATGCCTAACGCCAGGCTTCAGGTCGCGCATGGAGTCGTATGAGTACTCACGTAGCCCTTCGTGCCTTTGTCCCTGCTGGTAGTCATATAGGACAACATGTTGTATCTCCAGCTGTGTGTTCAACTGCACTTAATGCGTTAAGACCCATTTGGTTTAATGCGTGGAGTAAGGCGGAGCGAACTATTGAACCGACAGTGGGGATGCGCGTGGTAGGTCCTGCCAGCGCACATGTTGGTCGTCCAGTTGGAGATCCGGCCCGGAATCAGGCAGGCATAGCCATTGGCCGCATGGCCTGACGGACTACTCGACATGCAGTAGATAATCCTGCGTGACTTATGGCATGGCTTATGGCATGAAGTCCGATGGATCAAACGTAGGTGCCCACGCTAGCGCCTATAGGGGTTCCCGCCCGCCGGCGCGCCAGTGGGCACGCCCCATGCTAGCGGTGCAGCGGTGCAGCGGCGCCGCGGCAAGGAGCGTCCCTAATTAACCCAGGCGTGCGGCCGCCTTGCTGATGGCGACGTTGATGTCGATGTCGACCCAGCGCTCCACGGGCAACTCGGGTGCCTCGATGCTTCCTCGGAGCGTCGGGGCCGCGCCCTGGAAGGATTGGACCTTGTGCCCAGGGGTTGACCCAGTCGTCGGGGTCATGCTCGCTGGCGATGGTGTTACGGTCTGCGTCTACGGCTTCGACGAATGTGACCTCGGTACCGTCTCTGAGTTAGCTGAGGGTGGCGCCCTCACCTAGGGGGCACATCGAGTACCTGGATGGCGGCCGATGCCGTGACCACGTCAGAGATCCTTGAGGCGAGGTCGTCCCGCTGCGCGTCAAGGACTTTCTGCTGCCGCTGCCAGGTCAGCTACTGGTTGCGGTCGCAGCGATTGACCTCATCGCTGGGCGGCGGGGGAGAGGGCCACCACGGCGTCAGAATGGTCAGTGCAGGCGAACTGCCGCCTTCGGCTCAGCCGCGGTCGACGCGGCCCCGTGCCGAGCTCACCAGGACCCCTCGTCGAAGGTCTCGCCGATGACCGTGGTGACGTTCGTTTAGCCTTCGACCGGAATACGGGTGAAACGCTCACCGTGGTAATCGAGTCACCTTGACGGATGAGGGGCACACCGGCCGAGAGTCCTTCGGCGAAGCGGACAGCGGCCTGGGAATAGGCGTACATGTCCCCCTGCGTGGCCCGTCCGCATTGGTCCAGGCCCGCTGGGCGATGGCGCCGTTGTGGGTCTGCATCTCCACGAGGCGGGTAGTCAAGTATCGCATGATGGGCCCAACCCGGTTTCCGTTTGTCTCGAAAACGATCCTTTATCAAGACGGGAGGGCCGGTTCGTCGGAGATTAGTCGAAGCCCGGCATTAGCGGTGACTCCCGGGCCCTGCCTTGTCTCACCAATGTGTCTCACTTGCGCTATTCTCAACAAAAGGAGATATGGCCTTTGATGAGCTTAGGGGGAGTCGATGGGGAGTATCGGATATGCCAGGGTCAGCACCACGGACCAGAACGCGGACCTGCAGCATGCGGCGTTAAATGCTGCCGGCTGCACTCGGATCTTCACCGACCACGGCGTGAGCGGAACGAGGGCCAGCAGGCCCGAACTGGACAAGATGCTCGATCACCTGCGGAACGGTGACGAGGTCGTGGTTTGGAAGCTTGACCGGCTGGGACGAAATACACGCAATCTGCTGGCGCTCATTGATGACCTGGAACACCGGGGCGTGCACTTCCGCAGCATCACGGAAGGCATCAGCACAACGGGGCCGATGGGCAGGGCCATGCTCACCGTCATGTCCGCGTTCGCCCAGCTCGAGCGCGACCAGCTGGCCGAGCGGACCAGGGCCGGCATGGCCGCGGCCGCTGAACACGGGCGGAAGGCCGGGCGCCGCGAAGTCACCGCCGCTCATGTGAAGGTCAAGCGCGCCCGTGACTTGAAAGCCCAGGGGCTCCCACCGGCCGACATCGGGAAGATCATCGGGGCCAGCCGCGCCACCGTGTACCGCTACCTGAGCATGGCAATCGACGAACTGGCCTGACGAGGACCGAAGGCGACGCCACGGACGGCTGCAATGGGCGTGTGGCCCGCAATTTAGGTTTCTGCGGGGCACTCCTGCCGGACACCCGCGATGGCGATGGCCGCCGCCATCGAAAGCACTGACCACTGGACCCGCCACATAGCGCTGACAGAACAACGCCAAATACCGCTGCGATTCACAGGTTGCGCGAAAGGACAAAGGCCGGTCTGGCTGCGGCGAAGGCACGCGGCCGTCTGGGTGCCGGCGGCCCGCCACGGCGTCCAGATGCCGGGTTAGATCTTGTTACGCCCTCAATACCCGCGCATACCCAATGTCCATCCGTGCACCGTACCGGAAGTAGCACCTGTGACGGGCCATTGAGGCAGGACTTTCCGGACAACATACGGGACAGTCGGGTTACGCGGCGTTCCGCGGATCCCGACCAGTGGGGGAGTGTCCCGCTGGGACTGTACCGATTCCAAGGAAGTGGGACTCCCCGTCTAGCTCTACGGGATGTGCCATCCGTCGGGGGACCCAGCGTAAATTGGATCGGTGGCGGCTTACGCTGCACCTTTACCCGAGACGATCAAATGGGGGCAGAGTGGCAAAGATGTGGCAACCCGCCAGCGAGGCAGACATCGTGGAGGGCATCCGAAGCGGAGCGTTGTCTGAGTCGCATTACGTTGAAGTCAAGGAACAGGCACGAAACGAACAAATTGCCCAGACACTGGCGAGTTTCGCCATCGACGGGGGAATGTTCATCATCGGCATCGCGGAGGTGAAGGAGGGCAATGGCTCCAAGCGGCTCGTTCCCAAGCCTCTCGCCGTCGAGGGAATGATCGAACGCATAGATGGCATCGCACGGAATACCATCGAGCCGCCACTGCCGGTAACGACCCACGTGATCCATGTAGGTGATGGCACAGGTTTCGTAGTGGTCACGGTCCCGCCGTCACCGCTCGCCCCGCACATGACAGGAAGCAAATACTACGGGCGAGGGGACGCATCGAAACACGCGTTATCAGACGCCGAGGTTCTAAGGCATCATCAGCGTCGCCAAGAGCAGGCCGACATAGGCATAAAACTTCTGGACATTGCCGAGGCGAGTGATTCGATTCCTCCCAGCGAACGTGAGTACGGGCATATATATCTCATCGCTGAACCGTTGATGCCAGTCAATGGCACGCTCGTGGAGCAGTTTCTGGACGACAACGAAGCCCTCCTGAACTTCCTAGTTTCCGGTCATAGCAAATGCAAGCCGAACCTTGTCGATTTTTACCCTACGCCTCGGTACGCCACAAGAATCAAGCATCGGGAACTCGGCGTCTCGATGATGAATAGCGACGCTGATGGTGCCACTCAGGTGCCGAGGCCCGCCGGTTTCGACGAAAAATCAATTCTCGACGTCCAACTGCTGGAGTCGGGAGGGATCCGCATTCTGATAGGACGCGGTACCACCAGGTGGACGCCGGAAGAGTCGATCATCTGTGATGGGCTGGCGGTGGCATATGCCCAGCGTTTGATCTTCTGGACAAGCACTCTTAGTGAACGTTACGGATACCGTTCACTGTGGACTCTTGGCCTGCGGATCAATGGCGTCAAGGGTCTACGTTCACACATGACGCTGGACGACTGGAGCAGTTTCGAACCTCCTAGAACCATGCACAGCGATGTTTACTCACGCACGATCACGATCGGTGCCGATGCGCTGGAAAGCTCATCCGAGGATGCAGTCGAGTCATTGGTCGGACGCATCCTTAAAATGCTTGGGACCACCCAGCATCATCTAGGCAAATAAGTACGCGGCCGCCGCCGGTTTTGTGATGGTGATGGTCGCCGCCCCTGGCTGTGGTGATCGCCGGCAGTGGCTCCAGCGCTAGCCACCGGCAAGGTGCCAAGGCCGGTAGAACCCGTGAGTCAACTAAGGCCAGGCCTACTCGTCTGTATTCGGTGTCAGTGCTGTTCAGGAATATCGCCAAGGGCAGTGACCTTGATGGGTTTCCCCTCTGTGCCTCTGGACCTGAGCCGAAGCTCGAAATTGTGGGTGATGCTTTTCAGTACCTCGTAGGGGTCCGCGTCGTGCAGCAGTAGGTCCGTCACGGGGATATACCCGTGCTTGGTGAGCAGGTAATCGAAGACGTTGCCCTCCCCCTCGGGAATGGTTTCCTTATCGATGGCCACTACGTGCAGATCGTGGTCACCTTCGCCGCCGCCGATGTCCAAGCCCACAACTAGCCACTTGTCTGGGTCGATGCCGGCTACTGTGAATCCGTTCGTGCCGGTGATCTTTTTATCGAGCTGAGCGGTTCCTTTGAAGTCCGGGTAGCTGACTTCCGCTTCACGCCACACATACGGTTCCAATTTGCCTCCCGGCCTCGCCCCAATGCGGTTGATTCCGCCTAGGGTCAGATTACTGGTCGGGCTGACAGTAGCAGCGGACGCCGCCGCACGAGCTGGCTTGGTGTTCCACTTCTAAGGAAGTGGGACACACATTTGTCCAATTATCCGTTGAGCCTTTCCGCCAGCGGTCGCAACAGAAATGTCAGTCGGTCGCCTCATACTGTCCGCATGATCGAAATACGTCCGCTCTTCCCGCGCGACTGGGAACCCTCGGAACCTCTCGTCGCGTACAACAACGCAGACAAGCGGGTTGTCGTCGCAGCGGCGATGCGCCGAGGTGACGGCTCGTACTACGACCGCTACGGTTACCAGGGATCCCAGGACATCGTGTGCATCGACTGCAAGGAAGACGGCCGCGATGTTCCGGTCATTCTCGTCGTGGCCGAGACGAGATGTATTCACTTCCGCCACAAGCAGGGGGAAGCCCCGGACGGTCTGGGCAGGCACGGGGAAACCGCTGAGCACCTTCACGGCAAGCAGCTCATCATGGACTGGGCCAGAGAACAGCACCATATCCTCCCGTGGTCCGTCGAAGAAGAGGTCTGGGTGCCCGGTGTACGGCTGCGGAGCGACGTGAAGGCTGAGCTTGCCAGCGGCCGGCAGCTCGCGTTCGAGGTCCAGCGCAAGCCAGTGGAATTGAAGGACTGGGACCGCCGTCACGGCGGGTATCAAAACGGAGGCGTCCGCGACGTGTGGCTGTGGTCGCCGGACGTTCCCCATCTGGTCCTGGATTTGCCCCTGACAAGCGTAGTCATGGACATGGCGCATGAGTCGATCGGAGTCCTCGTCGCGAACTACGCGGGAGAATACCGCCACCCTACGGCTGAGAAAATTATGCGCGTCGCCACCCACTACGCGTCCGCGCCGCTGTCGGAATGGGGCATCTCGGCTTCGGGAGCTCTTGTGCCGCCGCCTGAGATGGCCGGGTACATCGGGGACAAGCCTGAGCCGGCCAGGCTTGCCCAGCTCAAGGAACAGCGAGAAGCAGCAGCGAGGCCGCCAAAGCCACCGCGGCAGCCGTCGGGTGCCTCGTCCGACCCCTACAAGAGCAGCGCCAGTGAGTGGAGCCCCAGCGAACGCGAGCAACAACGGCAGAGGGAAGCTATCGCACGCATCTTCGGCAGGAATCGCTAGGCGACGCGACCCCTGTGGCCCACGTCGGCTCCAACCAAACTGTAGAAGTGGTCTCCATTCAAACTGCCATAATCAACAAACGAGGTCCGCTCCTTCGGGGAATCCCGTCGGACTAAGGAATTGGGACGCTAAGTGACCCTCGGCTAGCTAGCCGATCCGCTTCAAGGCATCCCATGAGCCGTTTGTCTGGGTAATGTCGCTCTCCGAAACCAACACGTAAGACCAACGTTCTCCTCGTGCCTGCGTCTCTTCCAAGCCGTTCACGTAGTTCACCCAAGTCTTTGCCGACTCGCGCTTTGCCTGAACGTCGGCGGCGAGCATTTGATTGTCGGCCTTCACCTCGACGAGGATTCTGACTCCCCCAGGTTCGGCGATCAACAAGTCGGGATTGTAGTTTTGTCCTGCTCCCCAAGCGATTGTGAGGTCTCCAACGAGGAGCCGTACCCACCATTGCACCTGGCTGGACTCATCCACGATGAGGGCAACGGCGCGTTCAGGCGAGCTATCGAACCAGTCTGTTCCAAAGCGGGACTTTGCCCAGCCCTTGTATGCGCGTGAACGCTGGAAATCACCACGAAGGTCGTCGGTTACTGAGCGAACACCCAAGCTCCTGGTCGGCGCGAATTTCACGAAACTGACTTGGGAGTCGTAACCGACTCCCGGGGTCAACTTCCGTTGTTCGATCTGAATCAGACGCCCGAGCCGGACGGCAGCCCTGCCGTTGTAAGCCGCAAGTAGCGACTGTGCCGCGTCGCCCATTCCCTCGATTAGGCAATCCACTAGTCGACCAGCGTTCGACTTTTCCACCGATCTGGCATCTGCGCTGCTGTCCACCATGTCCAGGGCCATGACTTGTGAAATGAGTTCTTGCCGAGAGAACGCAAGCGGAATGTCGAGCGGTGCCTTGGAGGTGATTGCATCGCTGGCCGTCACTTGGCGGGTCTCAGAGCGGATTACGCCGTCTGCTCCTGTGACTCTCACGGCCGTCAACCGCATCCGCCGGAGCTCGTCGTCGGGGTTAGAACGCAGTGTTTTTCCGAGGTTGAGGAATGCTGCTTCGTGAGTGATATCAGCCAAGCTAAAGCGCTTTGTAACCGGTCGTTGCGCGAGACGCGGAAGGATTATTTCCGGTTCGGCAGAGAGGAACTTGATGGCCGGTCGGTCGAGCTCTGTGACCTCCACGGCTCCGCTGGTCTGACGCGAATCGACATCGGATATAACAACGTTGCCACGGGAGCCCGGTTCAGTGCCGTCCCAGTCGCGCTCGCTCGGCTGCGGATCTGCAGCCTTGTCTGGAACAACGATAGATTCGCCTGTGGGCCTAGTGAAGGTCTGTACCACCTGGTTTCCGTTTTGGTCTTGGGTAGCGACAGTGCGGGTGCGATATGAGATAAAAGTTTCGTTGAGCACACCCGCGCGGTCCAGAAGTGCCGAAAACTTCTCGTGGGCGAGGACTTCGAGGGTGTCCAGCATTTCGATTCCGGTGTATTCACCGTAAGGAAGCCGCAGGCCACGACCGAGCACTTGCTCTGTCAAGATGTTGGAAAGTGATGGTTGTGTAGACAGCAGGACGTACACGCCCTTGACGTCCCATCCCTCTTTTAGCATTGCGACGCTGACGACGACTCTTACCGCAGATTCCGGTGAGTCGACTTTCGCCAGCCGGCCCCACATATCCGGTTCTTTATCTTCGTTTACAGATGAATCGACCTGCAGGATGGCGTCGGCATAGGATCCTCCGCGGAACTCGTCGGAGCGCAGGTGGGCGGCGATTTCGTCGGCTTCGGTAGTGTTCTGAGCAACGACCAGCATGAACGGATTTACGGCCTTGAGGTCAGGGTGGCTGGTTAGGTAGGCCGTTTGCGCATCTCGCTTGATTTCAAGCAGTGTGATGCCGTCATTAAGCTGCGTGAGGATGTCGTTACGGTCATCCTTCCGACCGACGATGACGGGTGTCTTGACGAATTTATCCTCGATGGCGGCCGCGAGAGGGTATCGGTAGATGATTTGGTCTATTGGTGTCTTCTTGTGTGGCGTGGCTGTTAGCCCAACAATGGCGCGGGGGTTGAGCCCACGAACCGCGTCGGAAAACTTCTCGCCGTAGTACAGGTGGTGTTCGTCGGCGAGAACCACCAGGTCATCTGAGCCTGCGAGCCAGTTGTAGAACTCTGCTCCCAGGCCCTCTGTGAAGACCCGGGTCTTCCGGTTCATTTCGGCTTGAGGCTTTAGCAAGATCTGCACCGTCAGCACGTAGACCTTAACCAGTTCGGGATCGTCCATGGCATTCGCCATTTCGGGCGAATTGAAGTTGTCCGCAGTAATGAGGACAGTCTTGACGCCAAGCAGACTGGTCAGATCGCGAGGGGAGCCCGGAGTGAAGTTTGAAATCGTCTTTTCGCGGATCGTGCGGCCTGGGACGACGATGACGAAGTTGTTCCATCCGCGCGCCTGCGCCAAGTAGTCGATCGTTGCGGCTAGGACATAGGTCTTGCCAACTCCGGTGGCGGAGTCCACAACACCTTCAAATGGGTCATTCCTGCCGTGCCGGTCGATGTGATCTGAAATTGCGATGGCGACGTCTTGAACAGCCTCGGCATTGGGTTTGCGCAACTCCATTTGATGGCTGATCAGCGCGAGGAGGTCGTTGTCGATGTCCAACAAGTTGAGCTCGTTCATTTAAGTGCATCCTCGCTGGTGTAGTTACTGAACCAATTCAGTCCCTTGGCTTTACGGTTTGCGCGCCGATATGACGAGATGATTGACGCTGGGATCTTGATGAGGCGCGAACCGGGGAGTTGGTTTTTGATGTACTCCTGAGCGTCCGGGTCGATGCCAGTCGCGTAGACATCGATGATCTCGTCCGGACCGAGGGAAGCGAGCAGGTAGTGGACGAATTCGGTATTCGCGAAGCCGTCAATGACTGCGAGCCTGACTGTACCTCGACTTCCGGTGAATGGCGGGTCTGGTGCGTACTGAAAGCCGAACTGGGCAGCCACTGCTTCGGCTAGCTGTTCGCCAACCGCCCACTTTGAGATGAAGATGTCGCCGTCCTCGGAATCAAACATGCTCGGCCCGATATCCAGCACACGGAAGCCTCCGCCACCTCCCCAATTCTTTGTCTTTTCCACCTTGGTTTTCAAAGAATCGCGCAGCAGCTTCAGCACAGCCTTTGACTGTTCTGCGTCGTGTCCCTTTAGAACCCCGGCTTTGACTGCTGCATTGATCACGGAAACCGCGTCGTGAGCTCTGGCGGTCGACACCCCATCGGGCAGGTTTGTAGCCGGGACGCGTTCAGACGTTGCGGAGATGCCTCCCTGGTCTGATCCGTCGATGACCCGGACCAGTCTGGGCATGGTGAAGTTCTCGATGTTTGCGGCCTTCCACTCGACTGTCACCCATCGACGGCCCATCTTGTGTGCCACAGCTGCTGTAGTGCCGGAGCCGGCAAAGCAATCAAGCACGATATCGCCGGGTTCCGTAGCAATATGGATGACTCGCTGCATAAGTCGTTCAGGCTTTGGAGTGTCGAACGGTTCCAGCTCAGGGAATAGGTCCTTGATTTCCTTCTTGGCCTCTTGGTTATGACCCACGCTGTCGTAGTCCCACCAGGACTGGGGTACGACACCGTCTTGCACTTCCGTCAGAAAGCTCTTCAGCGCCGGTCCTGATTGTCCGGTCTTACCGAACCACACGCGATTATCAGCGAGAAGTTCCTCATAGCGGGCCTTGGTGTAGACCCATGCTCTGCCCGACGGAGGGTCAAAGGACAGACCCGCGGGCGAGACCAAGGTATAGAACTGCGTTTTGGTTGCCCGGCCGGCCTGCGCGCTGAAATCAACGGTCTTCCAAAGGCCGCGGGGATCATTGTCAGGATTCTGGTACTTCGCCAGTTGCGCGGCGTTCCTGGCCACCAGGTTGCGGGTGTCTTTCCACTTCGACTTGTCTCGTGCGTAGACGAGGACGTAGTCCTGGGAAGGCGAAATGAGGGTTCGATTGTCTGGCGAGTAGACCTTCCGCCAGACGATAGTCGAAACAAAATTGCTCGGACCGAAAACTTCATCCATCACGATCCGTGCACGGTGCGCTTCCACGTCATCCAGGTGCAACCAGACAGATCCTTCGGGTGACAATAGGTCCTTGATCTGAAGGAGCCTGTCACGCATCATGGTCAGCCAGACTGAATGTTCAAGAGCGTCATCGTAGTGAGTGAAGGCCTGATCCGTGTTAAACGGCGGATCAATGTATACCAGCTTCACTTTGCCCAGATATTCGCGCGAAAACTCTGGCAGGCTCACCATTGAAGTCAGAGCATGGAGAGCATCACCACGGATCAGAAGGTTGTCTTTGGCGCGTTCCGAGGGTTTGTGGACTTCTCCAACGGTTGTTACATCGTGGAGCAGCCGCACCTCAGAAATACGGTAATCGCCTGGCTGAGTCCATTCGTAGCCCCCTTCAAGACCTGAAAGTAGCTTCAAATTCTTGTTGGTCCATGACAGCTCAAGGCGACCAGACGGGGTAATCGGGGCATGTCCAACCAAAGCGCGGTTCTCCTTCATTGGGGTCAGACCCCTGTTCCTGGGGAATCACGACACCCCCCGTGAATTCTATGGGTTGGAGGACCTGATTTTTCTCCCTGTTGAGCCGCAGCGGGACAGCGCCCAGCCTGAGCTGCGTCGATGGCTCTCCACCTGCCCCCAATGGGTGCAACCCGATTCACCAGCACTAGGGGTCCGCTGCGTTTCACGCAGGAAACGGTCCTGCGGTGCGCTCCGGTCTGGCAAACGCTATTTCGCTCTATATGTGCTGAGTTGCTGTCCGTACAAGGGGCCGCACTACCGCCACCTGAAGGTTTCAAGCGCGAGCAGCAAGGGCGTGGGGTCCTTCAGATGATCGACAGGGCGGCCTCCAGCCAGGGCCCCGGACGGGGTGACCATCCAGACGGTGAAGTAGACTCTTCTATGTCTGTCAAGGCGTGAATATGTCGACGCAATTCAGGACCACCTAGAGGACTTGATTCAGGTCCACTCGGAGCGACCGGCGTAGAACGAGTTGCCGGTCCATGGTGCGCTGCCTACTCGCCTAGGTCTGAGCGTTCTCTTGAGACGTGGTTGGATTGCAGGTGTGGGAAAACGATGGAGCAGTGGTCGATGGCTCTCCGTTGCCTGGGTCGCAGGTGCCCTGTCGCTGGGCTCGACGGTAATCGCGGTGGGCTTTTGGTTTTTCGGAGTTAGCCCCGACGACTTCGATACGAGAAATTTTGATGCCGTGCTGTTGCAGCGGCAATGGGTGCTGGCGGGCTCTCTGCTCCTTCCTCTGCTCTCGGCTTCGGCGGCTGTCCGGTCGATGTTTGTGGCTCCCCGCTCAAAGATCAGAGCTGTCGCTGCGGTCCTGGCTCTGCTTTTGGCCGCAGTCGTCTGCTTGATCTGTTGCTCGTGGGGCGGGTCGGCAATCGAACACGCAAGCCGAACAGCCCTGCGATACGGTTAGATTCGTTTCGATTGCGGTCCAGTTCCAAGGTGGACAGTCAGCGCTCAGAGCGGGCCGTCTCCGGTTGATGTTGCGTTCGCGGTCCCGCTTCGAAGGAAACTTTGCTTCTTCTGCCACGTTTGCGCGTGTGCCGGACATGAGTAGGCGACAGACGCTATTGAAGGTTGTGGGGGAATCGTGAACGACGACCAATTAAACGAGGCACTCCGACGTGCCGATCCGGCCAGCGAGTGGGCTATGACACCGGAAACCACGGACGGTATTACTGGCTACTTGCGGGCAATGGAGTCCTCACGGCGGCCATCATCCAAAAACAAGCGCCGCAGGTGGATCGCGTTTCTGCTTGCTGGAGTGACGTGCCTGGGTGGGGTTAGCGTCGCTGCGCCCGCGGTCGCGAACTTCATGGGCTTCCTTACGGAGGACGTGGAGAACCCGCCGCCGGTTCCAGCATCTACCAGCGAAGGGCCGGTTCGGAGCGAGGCGATCCCCAACTCGGAATGGATTAACCCGCTCGCTTCTGACTACGCGGAGTTCGCCAAAACGAAGTACGCGTCCCTGCCGCTCCCGCCGCGGTATGACGAGACGCAGCTGAAGGACGCTTCCGCACGTAAAGAGGCGGACATTTACCGGGCGAACGATCAGGGCAATGGCATCATTACGCAGGATATTGCCCCGACGGTCCGGTATGAACAAGTCGTCAGGTGCCTCTGGCAGAAGGAATGGCTGGACCAGCACCGGCAAGGCAACGTCCAGGGCCAGGCGGCAGCTGTAACCGTCCTTCGGCAATCGTTGACGTGGCCGGCAACCGTCGCCACCGATGGCGGTGGGGTTGTGGAACGCATGACCCTCACTGTTTCCGCGGCCGAGACCGGGAACGCCGAGCAGGTGGCAGAGGATCATTGGCGTCTCGGCTGCCAGGGCCTGATCAAGGGACTGGAGCAGTGACACCGGCCGAACTTGGATCCATGACGATGTCTACCAATACAGAGACAGCTTTCGAGGGCAGTGCCAGGGTCCTCACTGCTGCGTTGATGGCGTATTTCATACGCAGGGTTGATCCCGTCGACGACGCCGCTGACTGTGTGTCCGAGACTCTCATGGTGCTGTGGCGCCGACGCGACCAGCTCCCGGCCAGCCTCGACGAGCAACGGGCTTGGAGTTTCGGTGTCGCCAAGGGCGTGCTGGCTAACTATCGTCGCGGCAAAGTCCGCAGGGTCGCCCTGTCCGAGAAACTGCGCGTTGGCTTGGTTTACGAGCCGAGCCTGGGGCAGCAGCTGGACTCTGAAGTTCTGGCCGCCCTCGATGGCCTCCGCCCTAAGGACCGCGAACTGGTCATGCTGATCGTGTGGGATGGTTTCGGGGTAGCTGAAGCGGGTGCGCTTCTGGGGTTGTCCCCAACGACCGCCAGGACTCGTTACTCACGAGCCCGGAAAAACCTAAAGGCCAGCTTGAGCGGCGCTGGTTCCTAAAATCTGTGCGTGCTGTAATCGGATCCGGTTTCAATGACTCCACGGTGCCACCGGGTTAGGGAGAGCTGTCGTCACAACGCCACACCGGTTCTGAATCACGAAGTCGAAGTCGAGGCGTTTGTGTTGCTGAGGCGTTGAGCGTGCGGTAGATATGGCGGGCGAGGTAACGCTTGATACAGCGGCGTATTTCCTTGTTGGTTCGCCCTTGGGCGCGTCGTTTATCGGCATACTCGCAGGTTTTGGCGTCATGGGTCATTTTGGTGACCGCGACCATGTGCAGGGCACTGTTCAGAGACCTGTCTCCGCCCCGGTTCAGCCGGTGTCTGACCGTGTTCCCGGATGATGCGGGTATGGGATTCACCCCGGCCAGGGATGCGAACGCCGCCTCGTTACGGACTCTTCCTTCGTGTGACCAGGCAGCGAGGCACTTCGCGGCGCTGATCGCAGCGAACCCTGTCTCCTCCAGCAAGGGTGCGGCCTCACTGACCTTGACCAACTCATCGAGCTGGTTCTCGTTGGCCGTGAGCTGCTCATCGAGAACCAGGACGTGTCTAGCCAGCCGCACGGCCTCAGTGCGGGCGATGGACATGGAGAGCTCCTCCTCCCGGGACCGCCACTTTGAGACCTCAGTGATCTGGGTGCTGGTGAGCTTCTTCCGCCCGTCGATGCCCAGGTCATTGCCGCGCACCAGGGCGTTGAGCGCATTAACAGACCGGGTGCGGTCCTTGCTCATGGATCCCCGTGCCGTCACCAGAATCCTCACGCCTTGGCGGATCCCGTCATGCAGGCGGGGGCGGCGCAGCTTGTCCACCGGCAGAGGCAGGGTCGAGATGGCGATCCGGTGGGCGTCCAGGGCATCGGTCTTGCCCACCCCTCGACGCTTCCTGGCATCCATGCGCGGCGCCTCTGCCACAGGGAATCCGTGGCTGGCTACTGTGCCGGCCAGGATCGCCCCGTAGGACGCGGCACCTTCGATCACCCAGAGGGTATCGGCACTACCATCGGTGCGGCGGGCGACCCAGTCGATGGCCCGGTTGATCCCGGCCCCGGTGGCGGGAAAATCCCGGGATTCCAGCAAGGCGCCGGTATTCGCGGCGAGGATCGCGTAAACGTGGTTGCGGGCGTGCGTGTCGACGCCCACGATAAATGGGTGGGTATGCGCAACGATAGGCATGGCAGTCATTGGTACCTTTCCTCTTCACGGACATGGTCATGGCCGTCGCCGGCCGGTACCAGTCCGGGCAATGGTCACCAAGGAACAGCACTGTGATGAGTCACACCCCGCAAAAGGGGTGGACAATCTTCTGATCAAGCTACCGAGGTGGGCCGGACAGGCGCCGGCCGGACCACCCCAATGGACCGACAAATCTACTTAAAGACACCATGCGGGTCAGTTGTGCGGTGAGTCACATCCACGGGGCGGAACGGCCTGCACCCATCCTGCCAGCCAGTCCCAGACCAGCCACTGTCAAGACTCACAGTTGTGCGGGATATCCAGCTCCATGGCTCGCCGAAACAGCGCTGTGACGGCTGGGTGGAGCTGTCCGCCGGGGAGGAATTGGAATCCCGGGCAGAAGGTCCCGGCATCAATGATCTGTTTACCGGACTATGTTGACGGTTCACAGCGCGTGTCGTCGGCCTGGGACGAGCCCCGTCAGCGTCATGCTTTGGTCATGGATCTCTC